>CAYFUO010000033.1:0-18601 GCA_964346255.1 uncultured Actinomyces sp.
TGTTTGTGCGGCTTATGGTTTTCGGATAGGGCGCCAATAGTGCTTGCTGAATGCGCGCTAAAGGCTCCAGTTCGTGAGCCTAAAACCGCCTGCGAAATGACCGCCGTGCGCGCATGGACGAGCATCAGCGGGGTGCAACCTGCCGCCACCCACTTCGGCTCGGACAAAACCAAGACAAAACCAGCGACCTGGCCCAGGAAGGCTCCAAAACAGCCAGGAGCCCAACGCCACTCAAAGAAAAACCGGCGAAGGACGCAAATGCAACCAACAAACCGGGACATTAAGGCGCTGAGAGCCTAAGTCCGTCCCCCAAGTGAACACACAGCGATGTTTACACTGTCATCCCACTGCTTTTGTCGCTGTGCGTTCACTTGGGGGGCTTGTGGGTTCGTCCGCCGGATTCCAACCCCACTGCGTGCGAGCCAACAGCGGTTTGAGGTCCGGCTTGGGGTCACTAACCCTGTGTTAGGAAACCAGTGATCTTCTCGAGAAAGGCTCCAAACGGCCGGCGGACTAGGCCACTCGAGGAAAACGGGAAAAGACGCAAACGCACCAAACAAAACGGGGCACCAAAGCGACAAGAGTCAGGAATGGGCGAAGAAGGGGGATACCAGCCACGCGCACCGAGGTTTAAGCACTTCACCGGGCCAGAAACCTGTTGAGGTCCCCAGCCCGGTGAGCAAACCCGCTCAGTGAGCGAATGCTATTTGGCGCTCTCTACGTGGTCGACCAACGCTTTGGCGTAGCCCGCCAAGAAGTCCTTGGAGGTCTCTTTCAGCGTCCCGTCAGCCTCAAACGTGTTAGGGAAGTCGATGTAGAGCTCTGGTTGACCCATCAGGTCCATGTTGAGGAACAGGGCGACGTTGCGCAGCATCTGTTGGGCTTGGGTGGTGCCCAAGGGACCCATGGATGCCCCAACGATTGCGCCCGGCTTCCCAGACAGGGGGTTCTCCCCCATGGGACGTGAAGCCCAGTCCAACGCGTTCTTCATGGCGCCAGACATGGACCGGTTGTACTCGGGGGTGACCAGCAGGACACCGTCGGCGTCTGCGATCTCAGCCTTCATGTCTTTCGCGGCCTGCGGGTATTCGATCTCATAGTTGTAGAGCGGAAGATCAACGGAGGGGTACACGAACTCGACGCCTTCAGGCGCGACCTCTTCGATGGCTTTCGCCAGTTTCTTGTTGATTGACCCTTCAGCCAAAGACCCAACTAACACAGCAATTTTCGTCATCCATGCCTCCCAAGGCTCGTGGTGGACGGCTCAGCCGCCAGTCTTCACACTTGCGAACAAGGTGCTGTGCAAACCCTATTGGCTCACTCCCCGAACGTCCATAGTCCTGCCCAGTTTCATTGCCCTCCCCACTTAGAGGCGTGTGATCATTGGTAAGGTTGTGGCGCCCACCTCATCTTCGGATCAGGGAATGGGTGGCCCCACCAAAGAATGGTGGGCCACGTTTGGACAGTAGATTGCGGGAAAAGATGTTCAAAGGAACTGGGACTGCTCTGGTGACGCCGTTCACCGACAGCGGAGAAATCGACTGGGACGCTTTCGAAACGCTGGTGGCCAGCCAAATCGAGGGTGGAATCGACGCTCTTGTTGCGTGTGGGACCACCGGTGAACCTTCCACGCTCACCCTCGCCGAACAGGGCGAAGTCATCCGGTTCGTGTTGGACCAGTCGGCGGGGAGGGTGCCCGTCATTGCGGGCATCGGGGGTAACAACACTGCGGAGGTGGCTGCTCTCGCGGCGGAATACTCATCCTTAGACTTAGCTGGTCTTCTTGCCGTCACCCCCTACTACAACAAGACGACTCAAGAGGGCCTCATCGCCCACTACACGACGGTGGCGGACGCCTCTTCACTGCCCATCATCGTCTATAACGTTCCCGCGCGAACTGGCCTGTGCATTCAGCCGGAGACGATGGGTGTACTCGCGGACCACCCCCGAATCGCCGCGTTGAAAGAGGCTTCGGGTAGCCTCCCCCTAGTCATGGAAATGTTCCGAGTGGTCGGTGACAGGCTGCATATCTTCTCTGGGAACGACGACCAGGTCTACCCCCTGTTAGCGTTGGGCGGCAGAGGCGTGATTTCTGTGATGTCCAACCTCTTCCCGGAGCTCATGGGGGGAATCACCTCCGCCTATTTCGCGGGCGACCAGAAACAGGCTTTGAAGCGACAACTCGAACTGCTTCCCCTAATCAACTTACTTTTCGCCCAGGTCAGCCCCGTCCCAGTTAAGGCTGCCATGGCTGAAGTGGGGCTGATTGGGAACAATCTGCGGCTACCCCTAGTTCCTTTGAGTGAGGCGCTGGCTTCACCCCTCCTAGCCGAGGTTAGGGCGTGGGCATAAGCTCACAAATTTCAGCGGTGACGTCAGCGATCACCGACCACGACTGGTTCTCGGTGAGAACCGTGACGACAAAGTCGCCTTTGTCTGACTCCACAAAGGCGACCTCATGAAGGTAGCCCCTCAGGAACCCAACCTTCCCACCCACGACCGTGTCTGAGTCAAATGCGGCTGGCACGCCGTCACGGTACACCTGGGCCTCCAAGGCCGCCCGCAGCCGAGTTCGACTGGTCTCGTTGATCGAGTCCCCAACCAGCAGTTCCCGCATAGCGGTCGATAGGTCTTTTGCGGTCACCAGGAAGCCGGGCCCTGTGAAGCGAGTGTGCTTAGCGCCAAGCTCCTTAGCGCGCTGATCCATTTGGGTGTTCCCAACCTTGCGTAGCCACGCCTCCGGGCAAGCATTGTCGGAGTAGATGATCATATCGTCGAAGCACTGCGCGAGCGTCCGGCCACTCGTCAAATACTGCCCCCACTTGGCTTCGCCCTCTTCCACCGCCTTCAACATCGAGTAGGCAACGAAAAGCTTGTATGTGGAGGCGGGCGTGAACTCTCTACTGGCATCGTGCGAGTAGATCGGCTCCCCATCATCTAAGTAGAACGCGTAAACCGAAACCTTCCCGTTCGCGTTTCTGCGCTGCAGGTTTTCATCAAGCTCAACATAGCGGTTGAGGAGCTTCTCCGAAGCGACTGAAGCGCGCTGAAGAGCCGCCGTCAACGCGACAATCCTGCTTTCCTCAAGGTACGGCAACTGCATGAAAGACTCCGCTTGGGCGATAATCTCCTCTAAGTCCCCCCGCCCTTCAAGCAGAGGAACCCCCTTTGATGCCGCCACCTGTATTTCAAGCTGGTGGCGGGCGGACTCTAACGCGTCCAGTAGATCCTTCTGCTGCCGTTCGCTGGCGAGCCGCGTGCCCACGATGTTCCTCTCCATCTGTGCGGCTGCCGCCACCGCTTGGGCGGGCGGAAACTCACTGGCTGGCCGCCCCACCACCCAAGTGGGACCTGGCGAAAAGATGAGGCCCAGCGACCCTAAAGTCAGGAAGGCAGTGAGACCGACACGGCTGGACGAACTGGACACTACGCCATTATCTACACTTCCAACAGTGAAGTCTGGCCTTCGCTGAACCCTTGCCATTTCTTGACTCTGCTCTAGGCTGAAACCAGCAACCAAATGGAGACACCAGTCTGGGAGACGGGAAAATGTCGACGGCACCTGATGAAAGCGGACCTGGCGGCAAAGCGAGGGCAGCAAAGTTCTCCTTAGCATCTTTCACCGCGGGCCTCCTAGCGAACACTGTTGGCTTGGCGACCGGGATCATGCTCCCGATCACTACGGAACCCGGCATGCTCGTGACCGAAAGCGGGTACGAGTGGTCGCAGAGGGTGTGGACCCACGTCACAAGGGTGACGATGTGGACGGGGCTCACCATCATGTTCGCGCTAGTCGCCGTCGCGGTTCTGCTCGGCCTATACGCTCGCTTCTTGTACCACAACTTGGCGTTGGGGCAAGTCATGGACGCGGACCCCAAGTCGCTCATGTTGATCCCTTCCCGAGACTTGGGGATCGTTGTGGCGTTGGTAGCGCCCGTCTCAGCGTTCCTTGCCGAGATGATTTCCATGGCCCTAGTCCAAGCGTTGGGCTGACGGCCGCGAGCGGGTCACTGTGGTGAGGCCGGACCCCTGTGCTTCGCTTTGTAGTCCGCGCGCCCCTGAGCTTCCTCAGCTAACGCCACCGCAGGATGAGCAGTGGCGTCGCTGGTGGCCGTGACCTCCTTCAAAGCCAGCGGCATCTGACCGGTTGGCGTTGGGTCGGGGGAGTGAGTGGCCTCCCCAGCTGCAGCCTCAGTGGAGTGGTCGTGGCCAAACAGGTGGTGACGTTCAAAGGTTGGGGCGTCCTCATACACGTCCCACCAGGAAGCGTGAACGGCTTTGGTGTGCGCAGCGGTGAGGCTCTGGAATTTTTCTGTGAGCGCGCTGACCGTGGACGCTGAGATCGTGCCTACTAGGAAAATGCCGCCGAACATCAAGAGGGAGCCGAGCACGCGACCAACAGTCGACACTGGAACTACGTCCCCGTAGCCGACCGTCGTTATCGAGGCGATGGACCACCAGAGGGAGTCCCCCCAGTTGCTGATGGAAGCCATGGGTTGCCCCTGCTCAGCCCACCAGACGAGAATCGAAATGGTGTACGTGAAAAACACCGTGATGGTCGCCACGGTCATTTGGTAACGGATCCGCCAAGCCTTCACAGTGTTCCCCAACTTGAGTGGAAGGCGGTACGCGTACCAGAGGGGCATGAGGGGCCTGAAGAAGGGAACCAACAGTGAGAACAGGTCGGCCCACCCGCTCTTGAAGAACCGCCACCTGTTGGGAGCCACGTACAAGCGCACTAGGTAGTCGGTGCAGAACAGCACCCACATGACCGTGACAGCCACGATGGAGTGTTTCCTCACCACCGTCGTCATCAAAGCCGGCTGAAACATGAGGATGATCACCAAGGTTGAGTAGATGATCGACAAAATGAACATGGGCCAAATGAAGTAGCGCTCCCACAGCCAGACTCTGCGCCTCGCTTTGAGCTCTTTCAGCCGCCGCCCCGTGAGAGGGCGACCATGGTGGTCGACTAGAGGTGGCAAGGGTTCGCTGGGCGCATCCAACACTGAGTTTGAAGTCGGCTTAGCCCCACTGGTGGAACCAGTGCGTGAGGGCATAGGGGCGTCGGCGCCCTGCGTTTTCTCCGTTGGCGTCATGCGGACTATCTTCCTCGGTTCCTTCCCTGAAGGTGCCGCGAACAAGGGTACTCTAGGACCGCCCAACCCACCCTCTTTTACACGGCGAAACTGGAAGTAATAGCGCCCTGCGATACGATGTTGGCACGACATCGGAAAAGGAGGGGCACTCGAGTGCAAAAGGAAAAGGCCCTCGTGCTGGTCATATCTGACCGATGCGCGGCCGGCACTGAGACGGACGTGTCCGGACCAATCTTACGAAGAGGGTTGGAAGAGTCCGGGTGGCAAGTGGGTTCGCCTGTGATCGTGCCCGACGAAGTCCCCCTCGTGCAGCGCGCCATGGAAGAAGCTTTGCGCGACGGCGTTTCACTGGTCGTAACTTCTGGTTCCACTGGGGTGTCCACTCGCGACATCGCTCCGGAAGCGACTACCCCCCTCATCGATCAGAGGCTGACTGGACTCGAAACCCTGTTCCTGATCGAATCACTAAAACAAACCCCCTACGCAGCGTTCAGTCGAGGCTTGGCAGGCATTCACCACGGGGACATAAAGTCCCTGCTCATCAACATCCCCGGGTCCCCTAAGGCAGCTTCCCTCTTCTTGGACGTAGTGCCCCCGCTGCTCCCCCATTTCTACGGCACACTGGGACGGGCGCAGGAGGACCCCACTGAAGGAGGTGGGTACCGTGAGCACCCAACCAGTTAGCAAAGTGCAAGGCATTTCCGTGTGCGTCCGCCTGCAAGAGGGCCCGATCAACGTCGTTGACCACCTGCGCTTAGGGCGCTCCGACGACCTGGGGGCGCTCAACGTGTTCGTGGGCCAAGTGCGCAACCACGACCCGGAGGCGGGCGCTGTCCCCGTCGCGAAAATCGAGTACTCCTCCCACCCTGACGCAGAGGCGGCCCTCAAAACCGCGGTCCAAGTATTGGTGGAGGAGGCGTGGCCAAAAGGCCCGGGCCTGTTTGAAGAACCGTTCGTGACCGTCATCCACCGCACCGGCCTGTTGGATGTTGGGGACGTCGCGCTGCTGGTGGTCGTCGGCTCCGCTCACAGAGAGCCCGGCCTGACTCTTGTGGGAGAGATCGTGGAACGCGTTAAAGAGACACTCCCCGTGTGGAAGAAACAGGCACTCTCCGATGGGACAGCTAAATGGTCGAATCTCCCGTAAAGGCTCCCGCCCGAATGCAGCTGGTTGACCTGTTTGGCCGCGTACACAAGTCGCTACGCATCTCAATCACCGACAAATGTTCCCTACGCTGCACGTATTGCATGCCAGCTGAGGGACTACCGTGGCTACCCAACAGCGCTATCCTCACGCGGGACGAGATCCTACGTTTAGCGCGCATCACCCACGGGGCGGGCTTCAGGGACTTCCGCATCACAGGTGGGGAACCACTGGTTCGCCGCGACGTGGTTGACATAGTTGCGGGGCTTTCAGCCATGGGAACTGAAGATGATCCCATCGACCTCGCCATGACCACGAACGGGATCCTGCTCAACTCTTTCGCTAAACCCCTTCGGGAGGCTGGGCTGCAAAGGTTGAACGTTTCCCTTGACACTTTGAGGAAGGACCGGTTCAAAGAGCTCACCCTCCGCGACAGGTTCGACCAAGTGATTTCCGGTTTGCAGGCCGCGAAAGATTAGGTGTTCTCCCCCATCAAGTTGAACACCCTACTCATTCCGGGCATAAACGCGGCCGAGATCCTAGACCTCATGGGCTTCGCTTTAGATGGCGGCTACGAGCTGCGCTTCATCGAGCAGATGCCGCTGGGCGGCGCCCCGTGGGATGGCTCGAACATCATCACTCAAGCGCAAATCTTGGAAACCATTTCTTCTCGTCACCGCTTAGACCCGGTTCCCGGTAGGACCAACGCGCCGGCCGCCCGCTGGTACGTGGATGGTGGGCCGCAGACGGTGGGGGTCATCGCTTCGGTCACCGCCCCGTTCTGTGGTGACTGCGACCGGCTGCGGATCACAGCCGACGGGGCACTGCGGAACTGCCTCTTCTCCGACTTAGAAACGGACCTGCTCACACCCATGCGCTCGGGGGCAACGGATGAGACCCTCCTAAACATGATGGGCGTCGCCACACGTCAAAAGGATGCGGGACACCTGATTGGACGCTCAGAGTTCTCTAGGCCAAAAAGGGGCATGAGCGCGATCGGCGGCTAGCCGCCCGCGAACGGGGGCAGCACATCAACTTTCAGTGCCCCACCGACCTCGTCAGCATCTCCCCCAAGGCGCAGTTGGTCTTCACCTTCCACCCTGCCCGCCGCCGTGAGGAAAGCGCACGCAGCCAGCGTCGGTCGCACGTCTTCCCCGTGGCGATCCACAATGCGCTCCAAAAGTCCTTCGGCAGTGTCCACGCCCTCATACACCTCGGTCACGGTGCCTAGGCGGTCGGCAGCCCCCGCATAGTAGGTGGTTTCAACGGTCGTCACAGTTCCACTCCTTCGATCAGCGCATATTCCGCAATGTCGGCGCGCGTGTCCACGTCCCTCGTCAGCGCGGCGGGTAGTGCCACTCGCGTGAAGTGTCCACCGTCGAACAGTCGGCGCGCCGCCACGTTACGCACCCCCGTTTCGCGTTCAATCTCCGCGAAACGCTGACCTAAGTAAGCAGTTTCGTACAGGGCGAGCAGAGGCTGGTCCCAGCCACCCTCATCCACCGCCACCACCCCATCGGTTCCAGCGTCTACCTCCACCCCCGTGAGCTGTTGCAGGGCCGTGGGAGCCCCCGGCAAGTCGCACGCCAGAACCGCTACGAAGGGGGCGGGCACGGTTTCACCGGCTTCGACCTTGCCGCTAAGAGCTTGGAACCCCGCTGCCACGCCAGCCAGTGGACCCCCGTGAGGGGGATCCTCTAAAGCCCGCCAGACGCGAGGGTCGGGAGCGTCCGCAAACAGCTCACGGAAGGTGGCTTCGGGCGCGATGACACCAACCGACTGCGCTCCCGCCGCGAGAGCCCCAAGCGTCGCCGCCTTAAGTAACGGTTCACTTCCAACGGCTAGCAGTGCCTTGTCTTCCCCCATGCGGGAGGACTCTCCACCCCCAAGGACGAGGGCGTGGAAAATGGGGGTCTTGTCGACTTCGCCTCGGGAGCTAGGTCCACCGGTCATTTGGGGTCGTTCACCATTTTCCCGTCCGGCCCCCTCCGCCAAGTTCCGGAGCGGCCCCCCACTTTCTCTTCCACCCAAATTCGCTCAATGTAAGCGGAACGGTCGATGCCCTTGACCATGTCGATCGCTGTCAACGCTGCGGCGGCGACCGCTGTGAGCGCCTCCATTTCGATCCCCGTTTTTTCCACAGTTTTCACGCTCGCGGTGATGCGGATCGAGTCCTCCCCCAAATCCACGTCAACGTCAACCGCTTGGACCGCCACGGGGTGAGCGAGGGGGATGATCGCCGGCGCCTGCTTCACGCCCTGGATGCCAGCGATACGAATGACGGACAGGACATCACCTTTCTTGGTGGCCTGCTCCCGCACGGCCCGAATCGTTTCTGGGGCGCAGCGAACCGTGCCGCTCGCCACCGCACTGCGGGGGGTGGATGGTTTCGCACTCACGTCCACCATCTTCACCTCACCCTTCCCATCCACGTGGGTGAGCGTCGTTTCGCTCATACGTTTCTCCTCCACTCTCAACAAGTCTGAAGTCTTTTTTGGCCGTTGTCGCCTAAAACAGTCTCACTTCGACCTGGTCGCCCTTCAAAACTCTGCTCGCTTCTTTCGGTCCCACCGCCAAAACGTTGGCGCGCCCAAGCGAAGTGACCAGGTGAGACCCAGAGCCCAGCGGAGACACAGGATAGATGACGGGGAGCTTCCCCGGCTCCGCATCCACGAGCCTCCCGGGGAGGAACTGGGTGCGGCCCGCAGGACTCTTCCAATCTTCCCCAGCGGACGCGTACAAAGTCAGTGGCGGGTTGGATGTCCCCAACAGTTCCAACAGGAACGGCAGCCCAAACACCTGGTAGGAGACGAACACGCTCACCGGGTTGCCTGGGAACGACATGAAAGGCAGCTTGAGCCCGTCGCCTTCCCAAACGCCGAGCCCCTGGGGTTTCCCAGGCTGCATTTGGACGCGGACGAACCGGGAAGTGTCGCCCGCCCCAAGAAGGCTGCGCACAACATCGTATTTGCCGAACGAAGCACCCCCCGAGAGCAGCGCTGCATTGGCCCACGCGCCCGCCTCATCCATGGCGGACCGGAGGCCCTCCTCCGTGTCAGCTACCGCCGCGAACACTTTCGCTTCAAATCCCGCGCGCTGAAGCAACCCTTTCAGCAGGATGGAGTTCGACTCGTAGATCATCCCCGGCGCTAAGGGTTCGCCGGGCGCCACTAGTTCATTGCCCGTGGAGACGATCGCGACCTTCAACGGTTTGTGCACGAGGACGTTCGCTTGGCCAACCGAAGCTATCGCAGACACGTCTCGGGGACCCAGGAAAGTGCCGGCTGAAACAACCGTGGCTCCAACTGACAGGTCCTCACCAACCGTCCGAACGTTCGCCCCAAGTTTCTCCAACTGTTCAAGGACAACGGTGTGCCCGTCCTCGCCACAGTATTCACTTCGGACCACCGTGTTCGCCCCCTCAGGGAGCGGGGCTCCCGTCATGATGCGACACGCTTCCCCCACTTTGACCGTGATGTCACGTAGGGGACCCGCGGGCTGTTCCCCCACGATCTTCAAGCTCAACGGGGCTGAGAGCTCCCCCTCCACGCGGATAGCGTAACCATCCATGGCGGCGTTGGTGAAAGTGGGGACAGGAACCTCAGACACAACGTCTTCGGCCAAGTACCGGTCTAACGCGTCCGCCAGCGGCACTGTCTCGGTTTCTTGGACGCGGTTCTTCTTGCCGAGATCCAGCGCCCATTCAAGATCGTTTTCTAGAGGAATGGCACGCTGGTGATCGGGGCGACCTTCCCTAGGGGCTCCCACGCTTGCGGGGGGAACACTGGAAAGCCCCTGAGCATCTTCATTTGTCATGAGGTCATAGTCCCAAATATTGGCTCAAAGTTGCAATCAAGGACGCTTCGCCACGGGCAGCTCATAAAACCGGGCGGCAAGCGCGTCGATAACAAGCAGCCGCCCGACCAGTGGGTCGCCGAACCCACCTAGGACCTTCAACGCTTCCATCGCCATGACACAGCCCGCCTGTCCAACTAGGGGCCCAACAGCCGGCAGCGCAGCCGGCGCACCCAGGTCAGGGGACGCGCCACTTGGGGCGCGTGGGGGTGACGGGTGAACATCTCGTAAGGTGAGCCCACCCGTGAATACGGAAACTTGGGCGTCGAACCCGTGGACCGCCCCCCACACCACCGGCACCCCCACTTCCGCAGCCACGTCACTCACCAAATATCGGGTTTCAAAGTTGTCACTCGCGTCAACCACCAAGTCGAAGCTGGGAAAAATCCGCCTAGCCAACTCCTCGGTCAGGCGTCGCTGGTGGGAGCGCACGGACACCAAGTCCCCCGCCCGCGCCACCAACTTGTTCTCCGCGGACAGGCTCTTGGGCTTCCCCACGTCGTGAAGTGTGTGAAGCACTTGGCGGTGCAGGTTGGACACTGCGACCGTGTCGTCATCGATGACTTCGACGCTCCCAATGCCAGCTCCCGCTAGGTAGAGGAGAACGGGGGACCCTAAACCCCCAGCACCCACGACTAGGACTGAAGCGTCCCGCAGCCTCTCTTGGCCACCTTCCGCGAAAGCAGGTAGCAACAGCTGGCGCTCGTATCGAGCCTCCTCCACCTCTTCCACGCGCGCCCCCTAGTAGTTGGTTCCTTCCCTAGGAGACGCTAGCATTCCCCGACTTTTGCCGGTCAGCTCACAAAACGCAAATGCGTCTTATTCACAGCTTTTTGTGAGCAAATGCTTTGTTAGAGTGTCCGCATGGCTGATTATCGGATCTCGCGTGCAGCGGACCTTCTGGGCGTTAGTCAGGACACGGTGCGCAGGTGGATAACAAAAGGCCGTCTCACCCCCGGAACGGATGAGGCCGGTCGCACCACAGTGCCAGGCAGGGAAGTTGCCCTGCTGTCACAAGAGCGTGCCACCAAAAGTATCGGGCGAACGTCCGTGAAGAGCGCCCGAAACCAAGCGGAGGGTTTAGTCACCTCAATCAAAAAGGGGGACGTCATGTCCCAAGTTGACCTGCAGTGTGGTCCGTACCGTTTCGTTTCGCTCATGTCGACGGAAGCGGTTGAGGATCTCGGCTTGCAGATTGGGGACCTAGCCACCGCCGTAGTGAAGTCAACGAACGTCATAGTCGAAAAACCGGAGGTTTCTCCTTGACCAAAACAATTTCAAGAAGGACCGCGCCGCAACGCGTGCGCATCCTTGTGCTGCTGTTCGCAGCGCTGACCCTCTTTGCCGGGGTTCTCGGAGGGTGTTCTTCCACTGAAGACACCCAGAGCGCGTCGGCCCCCGACACTGAAGAGGCCACCGAGGAGGACTCGGGTCAAAGCGCGGACGCGGAGTTGGAGGGGGAACTGCAGGTCCACGCGGCTGCCTCCCTCAAAGCTGCCTTCGACGAACTCACCGAACTGTTCGCCGAAGAGAACCCGAAAGTTGCTGTCGCACCGACCGTCTACGACGGCTCATCCGTCCTCGCCGTCCAAATCGATGAGGGTGCGCCCACTAACGTGTTCGCTTCCGCGGACATTGCGAACATGGACAAAGTGGTGGAAAAGGACTTGATTGACGGGGAACCCGTCATCTTCGCCACCAACGAGCTCACGATCGCTGTGGCGCCAGGGAACCCGAAGGGCGTGCAGGGCGCAGAGAGCCTCACTGACCCCGACCTGACGGTCGTGTTGTGTGAAGACGAAGTGCCCTGCGGGGCCGTGGGAGCCCAAATACTCGAAGCACTGGGACTAGAAGTGACACCCATGTCTAAAGAGCAGAACGTGACAGCGGTGGCAACGAAGGTTGCTAGTGGTGAAGCTGACGCGGGACTCATCTACGTGACAGACGTAGCGGTTTCTGATGGCGCTGTGGAAGGTGTTCCGATCACCAACTCCGCCGAGTTCGCTACCTCCTACCCGATTGCCGTGGTCAAGAACGGTGGCGACGAGCAGGTCGCACAGGCCTTCATTGACCTAGTGTTGTCCGACCGCGGCCAGCAGGTGTTGGCCGACTTTGGTTTCCAACCCGCGCCCAACTGAGTCACCTAACCAATATCCGTGCGAAACACGAAACTGCCTACGGCTGCCGGCCTTTTAGCAACCATCGCCGCCCTGTCCATTGCGGCCCCTATCGGGGCGCTGCTCTTACGAGCCGACTGGGTTTCTTTCCCACAGGACGTGGGGACCGGTGTCGCCTTGGATGCTCTACGCCTGTCACTCGTGACAGCCACTGCAGCGACCGTGGTATGTGTCGTGCTGGGAGTGCCCCTAGCCCTCTATCTAGCGTCAGCTAGGGGCGCCCTCGCAAAAGTGGTTCGCGTACTCGTGAACCTCCCACTAGTGATGCCACCCCTCGTGGCTGGGCTGGCATTACTCATGTTGTTCGGCAGGAACGGTATCATCGGCGGACCGTTCCTGCAGTGGACCGGTTTCTCTCTCCCGTTCACCACGCCAGCGGTCGTGGTCGCCCAAGTGTTCGTTTCACTACCGTTCATGGTGATCTCCGTCGAGGGCGTGCTCCGCACCATTAACCCTGACTACGCGCAGGTCGCCGCCTCTCTGGGAGCGTCGCCGCGCGTCGTGTTCTGGAAGGTGACAGTGCCTCTGGCGACCCCCGGGATCCTAGCCGGCACCATGTTGACTTTCGCTCGAGCATTGGGTGAGTTTGGGGCAACGATCCTTTTCGCGGGCAACCGGCCTGGGGTCACCCAAACAATGCCATTGGCTATCTACACGGCCTTCAATGGTGGGGGGATCTCGGGGTCCTCCGCAGTGGCACTGTCCATTACCCTGCTCGCCACAGCGTTCGCCGTCATCTTCTTAACCCGGTCTTGGACGGGTAGACGCCAAGCGTTTTATGGTGCGGAAGGCGCAGGACTTTGAGTACAGACAATCTACAGGTCGACATAACCATTGAGCGGGGATCCTTTTCAGGTCACCTCAAGCACGTCTTCTCCTCCAAGCATTTGTGCGCCATCGTTGGACCCAACGGGGCCGGCAAGACTACTTTCCTAGAAGCCCTCGCCGGCTTGGTGCCGGAAGCTCGGGGCACCATTCGAAGGGGTGAAGAATGGTTGACAGACACTGACGCTTCACCCTCGATCAACTTGGCGACCCACTCCCGTTCAACCGCGCTGATGAAGCAGTCCGGTGCCCTCCTCCCCCACTTGAGTGCCCGCCAAAACATTGCATTCGGTCCGGAGGTACAAGGCCTACCAGCCGAGGAAGTGGAGGAGCGGGTCTTGGAGTCCGCGGCCCTCCTCCGCATCGAAAACCTGTTGGATGAGCGCCCCACCAAACTGTCGGGGGGCCAGCGCCAGAAGATCGCTCTTGCCCGAGCGTTGGCCGCCCACCCAAAAACCCTATTGTTAGACGAGCCGACCTCCGCGTTGGATGTGGAAAGTGCGCGTTCTTTCCGTCAGGCCCTGAAACAGTCCATTTCGCAGGCCCCCAAGGACGCGGGAAACCAGATGGTGACAATCCTGGTGACGCACTCAAGTGCGGACGTCCTAGCGCTCGCAGACAGGCTCTTGGTGATCGAGGGGGGCGAAGTGAGTCAGACGGGCCCCACGGAGGAAGTCCTACTTTTCCCCCAAACCCCCTTCATCGCTGACTTCGCCCACCGAAACCGGCTACCCGCAACACTCATCACCGCCGAAGCGCCCGCTGATTCCACCGGGGCGGGCGCGAAAGACACGAAGGTGAAAGTTCAACTAGAGGTCGAGGGCGGTGCTCCTCGAGTGTTGGAGGGGTCATGGCCGTCAGTTCACGCCGCACCGCCGCCGGGTGTGGGGGCGCGCGTGTGGGTTTCCATCAGCCCCAGTGCGGTGAACCTCACTCCGCTCGGATTAGCAGACATGGGGGCGCCTGGCGCTTCACCCGGGCCAGAAGGTGGAGTCAACCGCTGGGATGACCAGGTCTCTTCAGTGCAGGCCTCTGACCGGGGGTTCATCTACGGTCTTGTCGGCGCCCCCGGCTTGAGCGCTGCAACGGACCTCAGCCTTCACAGTCCTTCAACTCCGTCGACCGGACGCGCAGTGTCCGTCTCGATTCCAAGAGACGAAGTGCTGGTCTACCTCTAGAAGGTGGCGGGCGATCTAAAGGTAGGCGTCTGCTAACGCGTCTTGCGCAGCCAAAATCGCTTCAGTGAGAGTCTCCTTCACAGCTACGTGCTCAGCGTCACGCATTGCGCCCGCCTCGAAAGGTGCTTCCTGCAGCCAAGTGAAAGCCATGAACGCGTCCTGCACGTCGCCGAAAAGGCTGGTGATCTGCTTCCAACTGTCCGCCATGTACGCCGAGTGGGGTAGAAAACCTGCGAGGGCCTCGTTCGCGTAACGCACTTCCTTTGCCTTCTTCCGGAACGTGTGCCACAGGTGGAGAGCGTCGTCCCCCTCGCGAACCTCACACGAGGGTGGCGTCACCTGTAGCGCCTGCACGTAAGCCCTCCCCGCCGCGCCCAACTGGACATGCACTAAAGCCGGTAGGACCTCCGTTCCCCTACGAGCAGCCAAGTTTGTCAGCGGGGGGTCCCACACCAACTGGGCGAGCAGGTCGTGCAGCATCTCAAACCGGGGTGACGCTTGGACTTCCAGGATCTGTTCGTGAGCCTTTGCGTGGTCGCGCGCGAGGGCCTCGAACATTTCCGGGTGATCCGAACCTAAAACAGCGGTGGCGGTGGCGCGCAGGTGCTCCTCAAGCACCTCCCCGTCACGCATTTCGCCAAGGGCCGCCGCGTACCAGCGGAGCTCCTCACTCAAGTGTTTAGAGAACTCTTCATCGAATAGGGGGCGGAACGTTTTCAAAAGGCTGCGGAGCCTCCGCGTCGCCACGCGACACTGGTGGACGGCGTCCCCCTCGTTTGTTGCCACCGGCTGGTCCATCGACTGGATCACCCCAACCTGAGTGTCCAAGTACATGAGGATGGGGACCATCGCGGTCCCACCCCACCACTCATCACTCCTCATAGAAGTGATGCCCAGCAGCTCTAACGCTCGGCTCACCTTGGAACCGTGCTTGGCGGGCACCAGTCCCCCCGACAGGAGGGTTTCGCTGATCTCTTCGAGCTGCGCTTCGGTTCCAGAAACGACCTCAACTTCCACCTCAAACCAGGTGATGCCTGAGCCTTCACTGGGGTCGTCAGCCTCAAGCCCGTCCTCAGTGACCCCCGCGAACGGTTCGGCCTCCAACCCGCTGGCGCGAACCTCATCTAGGCAAACGACCGCCTGTTCCCGCCCGTCCTCGGACAACACCGGCCACTCTGTACGGCTGGTCCGTAACCTAGCCACGGGTAAAAGTGGGGCGCGCGTCAACTCTTCGGGTAGAACCTCCCGTAAAACAGTGGGGGGTCGGGCGCCAGTTATCGGCGCCGTGATCTCCTGGCGGGCATGTTCCCCCTCACCTTTTAGTTTCAGGTGCCAACCAGCGTCACTGCCGCCGGAGCGGCGCCTGAGACTAGAGCCCGTGCGAGTGAGGTCTAGGCCAGCCGTGTCGAAGTACAGCGCGTTCAAATCGTGGTGCCTGGGTTCTCCCATGGTCCCCAGCGCGGCGAAGTCAGGCATTGGAAGTCCTTCTGGAAGCGTGAACTTGCGTTCAACCTCGACAGCCACGGACCGCCCATCACCGCCGACCGACTCTTGCCCCATCGCGTCAACATCAAAGCTCATCGGCACCTCCCCGCCCACTCACTTCAGAGTACCAATGCAGCCCGACACCTCCACCCGCCATTTCGCCCACCCTCAAACACCGCCCCACCGCTCCCCATTTCAGCCGGGAGCCGAAAGTTGCCGCTAGGATGGGCGCATGAATCAAAAGGCCTCTCCAGACAAACAGGGGAAAGAACCGCACGTCGAGTACGTTCCACCAATCCCCGACACAGAAGAAAAAAGTCACCTCCTGAAACTCTTGCGGGAGGAGAAAGTGGGGGGCCTACTGCTTGTTGGCGCAGCGCTCATCGCCATAGTGTGGGCGAACTCCCCCATTTCCAACTCCTACTTCGCTATGCGCGACTTCAAGTTCGGCTTCGAGTCTCTCGGAAACTACATGACGGTCGGCGAGTGGGCGTCGGACGGGATCCTCGCGATCTTCTTCTTCATGGTCGGCTTGGAACTCAAACAAGAGTTCGTGGCTGGGAGCCTGCGAAAGGTTTCTACGGCAATCGTCCCCATCACCGCAGCCGCTGGTGGGGTGATCGTCCCAGCCATCGTCTACTCGATCTTCATGCTGTCGCACCCCGAGTTCTCCCACGGCTGGGCGATCGCTACAGCCACCGACATCGCGTTCGCTGTTTCCGTTCTGGCCATCGTCGGCAAGAACTTGCCGAGCGCCCTACGCATCTTCCTGCTCACCCTCGCGGTCGTTGATGACCTCATGGCGATCGCTATCATCGCGATCTTCTACGCTGGGGAACTGCACCTGGTTCCACTGCTGGCATCCTTCGCTCTAATCGCCATTTACGGGTTCATCGCGCAACGGTACCGCACGTTCTTCGCACTCCACCCGAATGCTGCCTGGTTCATTTTGCTGCCCATTGGCATCGTCGCCTGGGGCTTCATGAACGTCTCTGGGATCCACGCGACCATCTCTGGCGTGGTTCTAGCATTCACGATCCCCGTGAAACCGAAAGCGGACACTCCCGTGGAGGCCAGGCACTCCCTCGCGGAACAGTTCGAGCACCGTTTCGGCCCCCTCTCCTCAGGGTTCGCCGTCCCCGTATTCGCCTTCTTCTCTGCCGGTGTGAACGTGGGGACCTTCAGCGACTTCATCGGGTCCTTCAGTGAGCCCGTCACATACGCGATTATTGCCGCCCTCGTCTTCGGTAAACCCATCGGCATTGTTGGCTCCACGTGGCTCATGACCAAACTGGGACCGATCGAGTTGGACCCCGAGCTGAAGTGGATAGACCTGTTCGGAATGGGCGTTTTGGCTGGCATCGGGTTCACGGTGGCGCTCCTAGTCGCGGAGTTGTCCTTTGCGGCGGACCCGACCGTCCTCGGCTACGCGAAAGTGGGGATTTTCGTTGCTTCGTTCGTGGCCGCGATATTGGGCGCAATCATCCTTGTCCCCCGCAACCGCCACTACGCGAAACTGCAAGAACTGGAGTCCGCGGGAAAAGACGCTTAGGCCACTAAGGACCGGGCTCAGGCCAACAGGGCCCGGTCAGACAGGCCCGCGCCCTCCCCTTTAACCTCTTCGAAGCGGTCCATGAGGTCTTGGACAACCATGGAAGACTTCTCTTCCCCACTCACGTCCAAAACAATGCGGCCCTCATGCATCATGATCAGACGGTCACCAAGTTCTAGGGCTTGAGCCATGTTGTGCGTGACCATCAGTGTCGTGAGGGAATGGGCTGCGACAAGTTCCGCGGTCAGCGCGGTCACCAGCTCCGCTCTTTGAGGGTCGAGGGCGGCCGTGTGCTCATCTAGTAGGAGGATGTCCGGCTGAGTGAACGTGGCCATCAGCAAAGACAACGACTGTCTCTGCCCCCCTGACAGCAGTCCCACCCAGTCCCCCAACCGGTCTTCTAACCCCTGGTGGAGGACAGCCAACTCTTGGCGGAACCATTCTCTTTTCGCTTTTGTCACGCCAGGACCCAAGCTCCGGCGTTTGCCGCGCTGCTGCGCTATCGACAGGTTCTCCTCGATACTCATGTGAGGTGCCGTGCCGTTGGACGGGTTTTGGAAGACGCGGCCAACGTACTTGGCCCTCTTAAACTCTTTCATGCGGGTCACGGTCACACCGTCGATGACGACGTTGCCTATGTCCGGGTCAACCGACCCCGCAACCACGTTGAGCAGAGTTGACTTGCCAGCGCCATTTGAGCCGATCACTGTGACGAACTGGCTCTTCGGCAAGCTGAGGTTGATGTCGACGAGGGCGCGACGCTCGTTGACTGTGCCTGCGAAGAACGTTTTCGAGATCGCTTCAAGTTCCAGCATCACTACTTCCCGCCTTTCAACGCAGCGTTCTCCATGACGAGCCGCTCTGTCATCTTCTCATCGGAGGAGCGCCGCCCTCGCCCGAAGAACCAGCGCAAACGCGAATAGATCTTCCACTGGGGCACAAGCAAAGCGAAGATGACGAGGAGTGCGCTGATGAGCTTCATGTCGTTCGGGTTGAACCCAAGCATGAGAGCCAACTGGATGACCACCCTGTACAGGACCGCGCCAACGACAACCGCTGTTGCAGCCCGCGTGATAGTGAGGCGCCCTAGGATCGCTTGACCGATGATGACGGAAGCCAGGCCAGCGACGATGATGCCTATTCCCATCCCAACGTCCGCGAAACCCTGGTACTGGGCGACTAGGGCCCCCGACACGGCGACCAAGCCGTTAGATAAGGATAGCCCTAAGAGTTTCATGCCCGACGTGGAGACCCCAAAGGACCGCACCATGTCGGGACTGTCCCCC
>CAYFUO010000034.1:0-9740 GCA_964346255.1 uncultured Actinomyces sp.
GTGGATGGCATCATCACCGATGACGCTGAAGATGCTCTCACCCAAAGGTCGGAGGCGGTGGAGGATGACGTTCACTGGCTGTCGGACGTTCTCTCATCCGCGCTGCTACGGTTCATCCCTGTCGGATGATTTAGGCGCGCATCCCCAGTCCACCTTGGATCATGATGGTGTCGCCCGTAACGTACTTGGCGTCATCGGAGGCCAGGAACAGGCAGACCCGCCCGATGTCCCTTTGGGCGTCGCCGTAGCGTCCCAGTGGGATCGCCTTAATGTTCTTCTCAAACATTTCGGGGTTCGCTTTGCCCCAAGCGACCAGTTCATCCGTGAGGACCAGCGGTGCAACCAGGTTCACGTTAACGTTGTAAATGCCCCACTCGTTCGCGGCGACACGGGAGAGCCCCCGGATGCCTTCTTTCGCGGCGGCGTACGAGCTTTGCCCCGGGTTCCCGGACAGTCCCGCGCCGGACGCAAAGTTGATTACGGACCCCTCAGTTTCTTTCAGGTAGGGGAACGCGTACTTCATGAAGAAGAACGTCGCGTACAGTCCCGTGTTGATGGCGATGGAGAAGTCGTCCGCCGAGTGCTCCAGCAGGGTCTTGCCGGACGCGGAGGCTTGCGCACTGTTGATGAGCACATCCAGTTTCCCGAACCGCTCGATCGTCTTCTCGATCGCTTCCTTCACTTGGGTTTCGTCCGCGCCGTCAACGACGAGGGTCAGCACTTCTGCCCCGTACTCTTCTTCCAAAATGGCTTTGGTGGCTTCCATGCCTTCTGGCCTGATGTCGGTGAGGACCAGTTTCCCGCCCTCACAGGCGAACGCCCGCGCAACACCCCTAGCAATGCCACCGCCGCCACCCGTCAGCAGGATTACTTTGTCCACCATCCGGTTGCAGTTCTTCATTTTGAACCTCCATGCTCGAACTTGTTTAGTTCGATGGTACGCGGATCGTGGCCCACTTTTCCGGTTACCCGGTCAGACCGTTTCGACCACTTCTCTTGCGACCACTTCTCTTGTGAGGGGCATGAAGACTGGTTCTTCACCGGGGGTGAACCGGGCGATCGTGTGATCGGGGACTGGCTGGCAGGCGACGTCACCCGCCGCTTGGCTTAGAGGCTCCGAAGTGACTAGTGCGGCGTCGCCCGGCAGGGTCTGCTCGCTGCCGTCTTCCATTCGCAGCGTCCTCGGGCCCGTCGTGTAGAACAGGGACGGTGAGGGGTGGTTGGACCCGTCCACGTTCTCCGTCGAGGAGGTTCGCATGACCCACAGTGTGTCCCCGTCGGAGGCGGCGATGGTCGCGCGGAACGCTGCGGTGATCCCATTTTCTTTACGGGCCCGCTCAACCCGGTCCACCAGTTTGCGTAGCGCCCCTTCGGGGTCGTCCTCGAGCCCGTAGGTGAGAGCCAAATAGAACAACACTTCCGTGTCCGTGTTCCCCAAAATGCAGGGGTACAGGTCGGGGTCCACTTCGAAAGTGAGCTCTCTCTTCAGTTTTCGGAAGCCCCCCACGGTCCCGTTGTGTTGGAACATCCACTTGCCGTGAACGAAGGGGTGACAGTTTTGTTCCGAGGTCGTGCCACCCGGGTCGGCCCGCACGTGAGCCAAAATGGTGCCACTTTCAACCTGGGACGCGATGGAACGCAGGTTGATGGAGTTCCACGCGGGAGCCGTGGAACGGAAGCGCCCCACCTTCCCATCTTTACCCACCCAGCCGAGCCCGAACCCTTCACCCTGGGTGGGGTAGTCGTGTTTGCGTTTCGGTGCGCTCTTCGGATCGTAGGGGTCCGTGAGGTGAACGGAGGCCATTGACTGGTCTATCAGGGAGTGCTCCGGTAACGTCACCAACATTTCCGCCACCACTGGGGACCCCCGGTATGCAAGCCAACGACACATGTTCTAGTTGCTCCTTCGCAATAGTTCGCAGCGCTAAGCATAGCCTTCACGAGGTGAGCGCGGGGCCGGCAAGGTAGGCTCTTGGCATGAAAAGCTTGCCGGGAGCTCCCTCGCCCACAGCGAGAACCCTGATCTCATCAACGAACCTGTACCTGATTGGCATCGTGCTGTTCGCTTTGATGTTGGTTGGGACCTTCTCTGACTACGCCATTTCCCTCACCCTCTACACGCCGGACTCCACGTTCGCCCTCTTCTTCGCGGCTTACGGTGAGTTCCCACTGTTCTTGGCCCTCGGATCTTCAGGCACCCTGTTTCTCATGGGGTGGGACGGTCAGCGGCGTTTCATTGGTTACGTGGAGATAGGGGGAGGGACCGCGCTGCTCGCAGTGGCGGTCGCGGGTGGGATCATGATCCCGGGGGAGAACTTGGCTTGGCCGTTTTTCGTGCGCACCATCATTTCCCTCACCCTCATTGGTGGGGTCGCCTACCTAACCTATTTGGCGGCCCGCACCGCTTCCCGCCAGACCATCATCAAAGTAGCGGTTGCCTTCGTCGCGATCGCTTTCCTGGAAGTCCTAGTGGTTTCCGTGTTGAAGGTCCTGTGGGAGAGGCCCCGCATGCGCATGATCTCCTCCCTGTCCGACGGGACGTGGTTCATGCCCTGGTATTCGCCGGGCTTCGCGGAGAAAGATGCGTTCCTAGCTTTAGGAGTCGATTCGGGGGAGTTCAAGTCCTTCCCCTCCGGTCACAGCGCTAACGCCGCCATGGCTATGACAGCCACAGCGTTCGCCGCGTTCCCCCCGCTTCGCGACAAAGCGACCTGGCTGCTGTGGGGCGGTTTCACCTACACGCTGGTCGTCATGTTCTCCAGGATCATAGCGGGAGCCCACTACCTGACGGACACGGTGGTTGGCGCGGGCATCACGTTCGTCGCAATGGTGATCGCCTACCAAGTGCTGTTCCCACCTCACAAGGGACGGCACTCGAACATCGCCGGCTGACAGGGCACATGCGCAACTTCGCATCCATAGTTGACGAAAACACTCTGGCGCAGGCTAGGGACGTAGAGCGGATCCCGATCGTCTACCCCGAGGTCGCCCTCATGCCCGATGCTCACTTCGGCTACGGGTGCCCAATCGGCGCGGTGGTTCCCACGCGGGGCGGGGTGATCCCAGCGGCGGTTGGCGTGGACATCGCTTGCGGGATGGACGCGATCCCCCTGAACACCGGTGGTGGCCAGAAGCGCGCGTTGAAAGCCAACGCGAAGAACATTTTGGCGCAAATGGCCCGCACCATCCCCGTTTCAGCCGGAAAATACCATGCGAAACCCGCATTAGAGCGGGTGTTGGGTAGTGCGCGGGCGCAGGAGTTCTCAGGGGTGTTGGAGCCGGCTGCGAAAAGGCTTGGCCTAGACGACTTGTCCCCGAACTGGAGGAATCAACTAGGCACCTTGGGCGGGGGTAACCATTTCCTGGAGGTCAGTGAGGACGAGAAATCCACCATTTGGGTGGTCGTCCACTCTGGCTCCCGCGGGGTTGGCAACAAGATCGGACGAGAGGCGATCGCCCTCGCCAAAAGGACCCACCCGGAGGCGGGGAACAACGCTTGGCTGGATCAGGGAACCAAAGATTATCGCCGCTACATTGACACGGTGTCTTGGTGCGAAACGTTCGCTTCCGCCTCCCGACTGGTGATGGCAGAGTTAGCGCGGGAAGCGATAGCGCTTCGGGTTCCCGGCGTCACTTTCGACTACGGTTCGCACGTGAGCGCTCACCACAACACTGTCCAGTTCGACTATTCGCTCGAGGACGGGACGAAAGTTGATGTGACCCGCAAGGGAGCGATCCGGGCCGACAAAGGCCGGATGGGGATCATCCCAGGTTCCATGGGTACAGACACCTACATTGTTGAAGGCTTGGGGAATGAGCGTTCCTACCGCAGCGCACCCCACGGCGCGGGCCGCGTCCTCTCCAGGCGGGCCGCGAAAAAACAGTACAACCAAGTAGACATGGATCGTCTCATGGGGGCGCGGGGAACTGCTTACAGGCGCGGCTTCATTGACGAGATCCCCCATGCTTACAAAGACATCACCCAAGTGTTGGAAGACTCCCGTGAACTAGTGCGACCCATCCACCGCCTCCACCAGATCATCAACCTGAAAGGCGATTGACTTCCAAACAACTAGGCTTGGGGTGTGACGAAGATTCTCTTTCCTGACTGCACGCTGGAAACCCCCACGATTGAGGGGGCCGGAGTTGTTCGCGTCGACCCGAAGGCCCCCATCCCACCCGAACATAGGGACGCTGAGGTACTGGTCGTGTGGGAAATGTCGGCGAGAACCACGCGCCAAGTGGCGGACCAACTACCGAACCTCGGTTTCGTACAACTCCTCTTGGCGGGGGTGGATCAAGTGCCCGCAATGGGGCTGCCGGAAGGGGTCCGCGTCGCCGGCGGCAGTGGCCTGCACGATGGGCCCGTCGCTGAACACGCGTTGGCCCTCATTTTGGCGGGCGCCCGCGGACTGGACACGCTGGTGCACGCGAAGATTGGGCACCGGTGGGCCCGCGAATGGGGCGCTGTCGGCCAGAATGCGGGTGACCGCCTGATCACTCTGCGGGGCGCGAACATTCTGATTTGGGGTTACGGGAACATTGGGCGGGAACTCGCCGGGTACCTGAAGCCCCTCGGCGCCAACGTCACTGGGGTGGCGACGACGCGGCGCACGGAAGAAGACGTCGAGGTTTACACGAACTCCGACCTGCCGAGCCTGCTGCCGACTACGGACGTCCTCGTAATGATCCTGCCCGCCGGTAAGGCTACGGAGGGTGCGCTGAACAAGGAGCTCTTAGACTTGCTGCCAGCGCGGGCGTGGGTGGTGAACGTGGGTCGTGGCGCCACCGTCGACGAAGAAGCCCTAGCCGACGCGCTCATCAACGAGGACATTGCTGGCGCCGCGATCGACGTGACGCGCGTGGAGCCACTGCCCGTGGATTCCCCACTGTGGGACGTGCCGAACCTGATCATCACCCCCCATAACGCCGGCGGCCGGCCCCAAGGCTACGAACAGTTCTTGGCTTGCAACCTGTCTGCGTGGCTTCGTGGGGAGCCCCTCCAAAACGAGGTTTAGGCTTACCAGCGGGCCCGCCAATACTGTGGAGCCATCGGCAAAACACAGTCTTTTCCACCCAGGTCAGCGGCGGCTACCGTAGCCCAATGGGGGTTCCTGAGGGCCGCCCGGCCGATGGACACTGCGTCGGCTTGGCCCGTGGCGACAATGGTTTCAGCCTGGGCGGGGGAGTCGATCAGTCCGACAGCGCTGACTGCCACGCCCTCGCCCTCCAAAGCGCGTTTCACGGCTGCGGCGGCCGGCACTTGGTAGCCGGGACCAACGGGGACCACCTCCGACTTTGAAAGACCGCCGGAAGACACGTCAACCCAGTCGACGAGGCCGTCTTCACTCAGGTCTTTCAGCAACCGGATGGTCGCTTCTAAGTTCCAGCCTCCATCAACCCAGTCTTCAGCGCTGACCCGTAGACCGAGCGGCTTCACCCACGCGTCCCGCACCGCTTCCATCACCTCTTTGAAAAGGCGCGTGCGGCCCGCCTCGTCCCCACCGTAAATGTCGGTGCGGTGGTTGGTGAGTGGGGAGAGGAACTGGTGGAGGAGGTAACCGTGAGCCCCATGGATTTCCACGACTTTGAAGCCAGCCTGGTCGGCTCTCTTCGCCGCATCCACGAACGCCTGTTTCACGCCTTCAATGTCCTCTTCGGTTGCTTCACTGGCTGGTCGCAAGCCTTCTGTGACGGGCCCGGCGGAGGCTGAAATCGTGTCCCAACCCCCCTGACTTGCGGGCACGGTCCCCCCAGATCGGGAGGGGAACCAGGGGTGGGTGGATGCTTTACCGCCCGCGTGACCCAACTGGATTGCGGGGACTGCGCCGCCCTCGGAAATGATCCCCGCAATTCGGCTGAGCCCCTCCACCTGGGTGTCTTCCCAAATGCCGAGGTCGTTCGGGGAGATGCGCCCTCGGGCCTGCACCCCAGTCGCTTCCACCACCACCATTCCGAATCCACCGTTAGCGAGCGCCCCGTAGTGCTGCAGGTGCCAGTCAGTGGGCCGCCCATTTTGCGCTGAGTACATGCACATGGGGGCCACGAACACCCTGTCCCTCGCTGTCACCGGCTCGCTTGGTGCTTTCAGGGTGATTGGGGAGAACAAGGTTGGGCTCATGACTACCTCTCACCGCCCGAGGGGTCCGCGAAAGTGGGGCCCCAAGTGGGCTGCTAAAGTCGAAGAATGGCTGACGTTCCCCATCGTAGCGAAACAGACGACTTTGACGCCGTCCGAAAGTTGGCAATGGAGTTGGCGGCAATCTCTGAGTCGGGCCTGGCCTACTCGACGAACGACTACGACATTGGGCGTTTCCACCAAGTGGGGGAAGTGGCGCACGAACTAAGCCAAAAGATCCTACTCGGCCAAAACGGGTCTTACAGCCGCCACCTGGCCTCCATCGCCGGTTACACGACCCCCAAGCTGGACGTGCGTGGGGGAGTTTTTGACGAGGACGGTCGGGTCCTCCTCGTCGCTGAGGTCGCGGATGGGGACCGGTGGACACTGCCGGGCGGGTGGTGCGACATCCTAGAAACCCCGTCCCACGCGGCGAGGCGGGAAGTGTGGGAGGAAGCCGGGCTCAAGGTGAGAGTCACCCAACTGGCCGGTTTGTTGGATAGGGAGGTGTGGCCGCACACCCCAAAGTTCGACCGCCACATGTACAAGATGCTTTTCGTGTGTGAGCCGCTGGGGGAGTTGGACCCCACGTACACGAGTATGGAAACCAGTGGTGTCGGCTGGTTCGACGTGGACAACCTGCCCACCCTAGCGATCTCTCGTACGCTGCCCGAACAAATCCGTTTGCTCCGTGAACACTGGTTGAACCCGGGTCCCGCCTACTTCGACTGAAAAGTAAAGGGCCCCAGTCACAGACCGGGGCCCCTCACATGTTCGTGGTTATCCCTTCACCGCACCAGCAGCAAGACCGGACTGCCAGTACTTCTGCAACCCGAGGAACAGGATGATCAGCGGGATGACACCCAAGAGCGCACCCAACATGACCGCACCCTTTTGGGGCGCGAAGTAGCTCATCATCCCGTACAAACCCAAGGTGACGGGCTTGATTTCGGGGGAAGAAACCATCATCAACGGCAACAGGAAGTTGTTCCACGTCGCCACGAAGATGAACAGGAAGATCGTCACCATCGCTGGCGCCAGTAGGCGCAGCACCATGGTGAAGAAGATCCTCGCCTCAGACGCACCGTCGATGCGGGCGGCTTCCAACAGTTCTGTTGGCACTGAGGATTTTGCGTACACCTGCCCTAGGAACACCCCGAATGGGGAGACCATGGAGGGGATAATGATCGCCCACATCGTGTTCGTCAACCCGAGGTTGTGGAACACAATGTAGAGGGGGATCGTCAGCAGGGCGACAGGCATGAGCAGGCCACCCATGATGAATCCCATGGTGAGGCCTTTACCCGGGAAACGGAACTTCGCTAGCCCGTAGCCGGCCGCAACAGAGATCAGTGTCCCCACAGCGCCAGCGACCGTTGAATAGAGCAGTGAGTTCGCAACCCAACGCCAGAACAGGTCTTGGGTCCAGCTCATCAACTTGGTGTAGTTCCCCGCCAAATGGATCTCGGAGAACAGGAACCCGTTGGTGCTCACCAGCTGCGCGTTCGTTTTCGTGGAGGAAATGATAATCCACAGGATCGGAGCTAGGAAGTAGATGAGCGCGAACACTAGCGCCGCGATCGTCAGTCCTTTAGCCAGCTTTGAGGGCTGGAGGCTCTTCGGCAGCGGCGTGTAAACCTCTTTGTCGGGGTCTTCACGCACGATGCGCGACAAGAACTTTCTCTCCTGTTTCACTTCTGTTTTCACGTCACTCATTGCTTGCCACCTTGGTCTGGAGGAGGGCGTAAACGGCGGCTAGGGTGCCTGCGATCAGCGCCATCACAATGGACACGGCTGATGCTGGGCCGTCACCGGAGGGGGTTATCGACCCCATCATCGTGTTGTAGGCCATCATCATTGGCGTGTAGTCGTTCCCCATCCACGGGTTCGCCGTCTGCATGACGACCGGCTCGTTGAACAGTTGGATGGTGCCGATGATCGACAACAAAATCGCTAGCAGGGCGGCGCCCGACACTAGTGGGATCTTGATCTTGTAGACGATCTGCCAGGCGGAGGCCCCATCGATGCGGGCGGCCTCGTACAACTCTTCAGGGATCGAGTTCAACGCTGCCAGGAAGATCAGCATGTTGTAGCCCGTGTACGTCCACGTCGTCATGTTCGCCATGGACGGCAGCATCATCGTGCGGCTCATGAAGTCAACGTGGAGGCCTATGGACTCCAGTCCCTTCACGATGGGCGAGATCTCCGGTGTGTACAGGTACAACCACACCATGGCTGCGACGATCCCGGGGATCGCGTAGGGCAGGAAGTTGCCGAGCCTGAAGATCGTGACCCTGCGGATGACTTGGGAGTCGATGAGTAGGGCGAGGGCGAGCGCCAAGAAAATCATCACCGGGATCTGGAAGAGGGCGTAACCGACGACGCGGCCGATCCCGTCCCAGAAGTGGGTGTTAGTGACAACTTCCTGGTAGTTCGTCATGCCAACGAAAGTGTCTTCAAGTTCCCCGCCCCCGTAAACGCCGCCGCCTGACGGGAGTTTGCGGAAGAACGACTGTCGGATCGACACGATGATGGGGATGAGGAAGACAAGAGTGAACGCCAAGATGAACGGGGCAACGAACGCTATACCTGTCCGCGCTTCCCGCAGGTCCTTGGAGTGAAAGTGTTTGCGCCTCTCTTTAGTTTTTGTAGCCGAGGACGGCAAGAGAATCTCCTTTGATTGAGGTCCGAAAAAGGCGGGCCGGGGGCTTAGCCCCGAGCCCGCCTATTTCGCGTTAGTTAGGAATGGTCACTCAGCAACCGGAAGGTTCGCGTCCTTCAGGGCCTGAACCGACTTTTCCTGTGCGGCGGAGAAAATGTCCGCAACCGTGCCACTGCCGTCGCCAGCAGCCGCGCCCGCCTCGGTCATCGCTGAGTTCACCGCGGAGAAGTACGGCATGTAAGCGAAGTCAGAGGAGAGAGACTCGTTGGCTTCGGAGAGAGTCGCGAAGACGTCCTGGCCACCGTAGAAGGCCTTGATGTCCTCAGGGGTCGTCATGGTGCCCTTAGCGGCGACAACGAGGCCCTGGCTGACCAGGTCATCAATCTGGGTGTTGAACCAGTTGTTGAACTCCATGGCCTGCTCTGGGTATTCGCAGCCCTTCATGACCGCAACACCGGAACCGCCGTCCGGGCCGGTGAGCGTGCCCGCACCGAAGTCCGGGATCAAGGCAACGGCCCACTTGCCGTCGTTGTCAGTGCCCTCCATGGCATCTTTCAGGAGGGGGGTTTCCCAAGCGGCGCCAATGTGGCCGATGAGTTCGCCGTCAACGAGAGCCTTGCTGAACGCGTCAGACCAGCGCTCAACAACGAGGGTGGAGTCTTCGTCCAGCATTTCCTGCCAGAAGTCGGCGACCACGGTGGACGCCTCGCCGTCAGCGGTGACAACCCACTCGTCGTTTTCAACGTTGTACCAGGAGCCACCAGCGGCAGCGGCCTGAGCGGACAGCCAGTACTGGGCTTCATCCGGCTGGAAAGCGGAGATGAACTTGCCTTCAGCGGCGGTCGCAGCAGCGGCAGCCTTGAACTCGTCAAGAGTGGTGGGGACCTCTAGGCCCAGCTCTTCGAAGGCTTCCTGGTTGTAGTAGTACACGAGGGGCCCAGTGTCCTGGGGGAGACCAAC
>CAYFUO010000034.1:9840-17134 GCA_964346255.1 uncultured Actinomyces sp.
AGGCTTCCTGGTTGTAGTAGTACACGAGGGGCCCAGTGTCCTGGGGGAGACCAACTACGGTGTCGCCAACCTTCATCATGCCGTAGGCACCAGAGAAGTTGTCCTTGTACTGTTCCGCGTATTCCGTGACGTCCTCGGTGAGGCCCTTCACGAACATTTCGGGAACCTCAGCGTAGCCGAGCTGCGCCAAGCAGGGGCCCGAGTTCGCGGCGATGTCGGTTTCCATCTTCTTGATCATCTCGCCGGCTTCACCGTCCCACTTGGTGGCCTTCACGTGGATGTCGGGGTGTTCCTCGTTCCACTTCGCAACGGTCTCGTCGACCTTGATCATGCCCTCACCATCGGGGAGACGGTGCAGGTACTCGATCTCTACGGCATCACCAGTTGTTTCTTCCGCGGCCGCACCCGACTCTTGGGTGTCCTTCTCGTCCGCCGCCTTGTCGGCGCCGGAGCAGCCCGCGAGGCCGAACGCAGCGACAGTCAGCGCTGCGGTTGCGACCAGTAGGTTCTTTCTCTTCATTGTCAGGATCTACCTCACTACTTGAAAATGATTCGGATCGGAACCGAAATCGCCCCTGAGCCACCCCCATGGTAGTTGTCAGACAACTAAGGGTTAAGCGTTCCTAGCCTCCCAGGGACGTATGTGACCAAATAGCAACAAGCGTGACTGGCGTCATGATCGTGAAAGAATCGGCCCCATGCATGTAAAGACGCGCAGTGAGCGCCTCGATGATCTCCCGTACAACCGGGCACACACCAAACTCCTCGTCGGCTCCGGCGTTGGCTGGGCTCTCGACGCAATGGACGTGGGTCTGATCTCCTTCGTGATGGCGGCCCTCGCCGTCCAATGGGACCTGTCCGCGACCACTCTTTCCTTCATCGGGTCTATTGGGTTTGTGGGGATGGCGCTCGGCGCGTCCCTAGGCGGTCTGATCGCCGACCGAGTGGGCAGACGAAACGTCTTCGCCCTGTCTCTACTGGTGTATGGGATCGCGACGGGCGCCTCCGCCCTCGTCACCTCAGTTGGGGCCCTCATCGTCCTCCGGTTCGTGGTTGGTCTCGGGTTGGGCGCGGAACTGCCTGTCGCCTCCACGTTGGTCAGTGAGTACGCGCCCAAAAAGATGCGGGGCCGCCTCGTCGTTTTCTTGGAGGCCTTTTGGGCGCTCGGGTGGATCATGGCGGCCCTCATCGGCTACTTCGTGATCCCACTTTCCGCCAATGGGTGGCGGTGGGCGCTCGCAGTGGGGATCGTCCCCACCATTTATGCGACGATCGTGCGCTTCGGTTTGCCCGAGTCGGTCCGGTTCTTAGAGTCGCGGGGCAAAAACGAGCAGGCCGAACAGGCGGTGCGCCAGTTCGAGGCCGCGAAACCCTACCGGTGGTCTGTCGCAGCCAACGCTCGCGTTGATGCGCACGAGGACGCCTTAGCTGCGGAAGCTCCCTCCACCCCGGAGCATTCGATTTGGTCGCCGCGCCTCCGCAAACGCACTGCGGCCCTGTGGATCGTTTGGTTCGGGATCAACTTCTCCTACTACGGCGCTTTCATTTGGCTACCCACACTGCTTTCCGGTGAGTTGCAGAGCCTAGCGAAATCGTTCCTTTACACGCTGCTGATCACCCTCGCCCAAGTGCCCGGCTACCTGGCCGCCGCTTACCTGATTGAAAAGTGGGGGAGACGGAAGACCCTGGTCACGTTCTTGGCGGGCTCCGCCTTCGGCGCCGTCCTATTCGCCCTAGTCGCTTCTGGCGTCATCGATGGTGGGAACGCCCAGGGGGTGCTGCTGGTTCTTAGCGGCGCTGTCTTGTCGTTCTTCAACTTGGGGGCGTGGGGGGCGCTCTACGCTGTCAGCCCAGAGCTGTACCCCACCGCGATCCGTGGGAAAGGCACGGGGGCGGCCGCAGCGTTCGGCCGCATCGCATCCATGATCGCACCCCTGTCCGTCCCCGTTTTCATGCGGGTGGGGGGCATCGGCTTCACCTTCGGGGTGCTGGCCACCTGGTTCCTCATTGCCGCGGTGGCGGCGTGGACCCTGCAGGAAACGAAGGGCCGCACCCTAGAGGTTTAGTTGCCGACCGCGGTTACGAGGACGACCGCGTCTTGCACGCCTTGAATCGAGTGGTCACCGGCGGGCGCAGCCACCCACTCACCTTGTTGGAGGCCGACCCCGCCACCGTCCCACAGGAGGTTCACGACCCCGTAGAGCACCTGGATGGTCGCTTCACCGGGGTTCGGGTGCCTCTCCAATTCTTTCGTGGCTGCGATCCCCACCATGGTTTGGCGCAACTGCAGGCCTGACCCCCCGTATAGGCGGAAAACGGCTACGCCCTTCGGGTCGGACTTCGCGTTGGTCAACAGTTCTTCAGCAGCTTGGGTGATAGATGTCACGTTCATGAGGCAAGTATAAGCGCCCCACGGAAAATCCGCGGGGCGCCCGTAGGGGAAAGCCAGGCTACTTATCGTCGGGGTGGAGTTCACCCGGGTCCATCGGGTGCGTGCCACGCTTGAAGGTCGCCTCGAAGTGTTCCTTCAGTTTCTTGAGGTCCAAGGAGCCGTCTTCCTTCGCCTTCTTCGCGGCTTCGGTGACCTTGTCAGCTACTTTCTTCGCGTCGAGGCCGGCGTCCTCCGCGACCTTCCGGATCTTCTCTTCAGCGTCTTTCAGGAAGTTGTCTTTGTCCCCTGTTGCAGGCGTTTCAGTCATTGGGTCTCCTTCCGGGAGCGCGCTCCCTGTCGTGTACTTCACATTTAGCTTACCCTGTTACTGTTCGGTGCCGGCCTCCGCTTGGGTTCGCTTAGCTTTCGCTGCTGCCACCATGTTTTCTAGTGCCGGCTCCACTTCCACGTAACTGCGGGTTTTCAGTCCGCAGTCGGGGTTCACCCACAGGCGTGAGGGCTCCACGGCTGCGAGCGCTTCACCGAGGAGTGTCTCCAGTTCCGCTGTCGACGGCACTCGGGGGGAGTGAATGTCGTAGATGCCGGGGCCGATCTGGCGGTGGAAACCCGCTTTGTCCAGTTCGGGGAGGACCTCCATGTGGGAGCGGGCCGCCTCCAAACTGGTGACGTCCGCGTCCAACCCGTCGATCGCGTCGATCACGTCCCCGAACTCGGAGTAGCACAGGTGAGTGTGCACCTGAGTCTCCGGTGCCGCACCACCGGTCGCGACCCGGAAGGATCCGACTGACCAGTCCAAGTAGTCCTTCTGGTCCGCCTTACGGAGGGGTAGTTTCTCGCGTAGCGCCGGCTCGTCCACCTGGATCACTTCAACCCCAGCGTCTTCCAGGTCGCTGACTTCGTCGCGTAGCGCCAACCCCACTTGGTTCGCCACATCCCCAATGGGTTCGTCCTCGCGCACGAAAGACCACGCCAGAAGGGTGACGGGCCCCGTGAGCATGCCCTTCACGGGCCTATCGGTGAGCGACTGGGCGTAACTGGACCACTTCACAGTCATCGGCTCACTGCGCTGCACGTCGCCCCACAGGATCGGTGGGCGGGTGGCGCGAGACCCGTAGGACTGCACCCAACCGTTCTTCGTCACCGCGAACCCGTCGAGCAGTTCCGCGAAGTACTGCACCATGTCGTTTCGTTCAGCTTCCCCGTGTACGAGGACGTCCCACCCCAACTCTTCCTGCAAGTCGATGACACGCTTGATTTCTTCCTGGAGCCGCTCCTCGTAGGCCTCATCGCTGAGCGCGCCCTTCGCGTGCTCGGCGCGGGCCCTCCGGATTTCTGGTGTTTGCGGGAAGGACCCGATGGTCGTGGTGGGTAGGGGAGGTAGGCCCAAGTGTTCTTGTGCTTTCACCCGCTCCGGGTAGGGGGCGCGTTCCTTGTCGGCGTCAGTCAGGTTCGCGACCCGGTCGCGCACGGCACCAACAGTGACGCCCTCGGCCTCATCCCTACGCTTCGTGGCAGCGTTCGCGACATCGAGTTCGTCCTTGATCGCTTCCGGCCCCTCCTCCATGCCTTTCGCGAGTGCCACGACTTCCTTAACTTTCTCGTCGGCGAACGCTAGCCACAGGTGAAGGTCCGCGTCCAGCGCGGGGTCTTCCCACTGTTCGGCGGCGGTCGTGTGGGGGACGTGCAGTAGGGAGGTGGTGGTGCAGATGGACAGGTCAGCGTCCTCACCCAACTGTTTCTTCAAGTCTTCCAGGATGTCTAGTTTGCGTTGCAGGTCCCCGCGCCAAATGTTGCGGCCATTGATGACCCCCGCGACGAACGTTTTTCCCGCGAAACCTTCCGCTGGGGTTTCTCGGCTTCTCACCAGTGGCGCTTGGATCGCTTCCAAGGGCGTCTCAGTGAGCGCCTCAACCGCTAGGGGCGCCGCCCCGTACTGGGTGGTTACTAGGATTTGGGGGCGGTTCTTCAACTGGCCTAAATATTCGTAGGTTTCCCGCACGAGGGCGGCCACTTCTTCCTCACTTGCCCCCAGCATGTCGGAGGTGACCCCCGGCTCATCCAACTGCACCCAGGGTGCTTCCGCCTCATGCAGCGCGCCGAGCAGCTCGGCGTACGGCACAGCGATTGTTGTCCGTCGTTGGTTTTGACGGTGGTGGCGTCTTTGGGTTTGACGGTGGTTTGTGATGGGTGTGCCCTGCCCGGGGTGTTCGGGCAGGGCTTTGGTGGTCTTGTTGACGCGTGGCCCGTCGTCTTGACGGGGGGATGGTGGTCTTGACGGTGGTCTTTCTTTTTAGTCGCTGTTGATTTCGTTGATGGCGGTTCTTGCCGCTTTTTCATCAACGATTGCTTGTTGTTTGAGGCAGGCAGCGGTGAGAGCGTTGGTGGCGAGGTTGTTCACGGCGCGGGGGTAGCCGCGGGAGGCGAGGTGGATCTGGCTGATCGCGTCATCACTGAACAGGGTGTCGGCTCTCCCAGCGATTTTCAAATGGTGGTTGATGTAGTTCCCGGTTTCTTCTGGTTGCATGCCCGACAGGTTGTAACGGATACCGATGCGCTGGTCCAGGGCGGCAAGGACTCCTAGGCGTAGGCGTTGACGCAGCATGGGTTGTCCTATGAGGAGGGTCGCGAAGGGGGCTCCGGAGTCCATGTCGTGGTTGGTGAGCATGCGGATGGTTTCCATTTGCTGGTTATCTAGCAGGTGGGCTTCATCAATGACGAGTACGGGGGTGCGTCCCCGCTCTGCTTGTTCACTAGCGAGTGCGTTGGCGGCTTGGGGGGCGAGTGTGGCCTTGTGGTAGGCGGGTACTTGTCCTAGGGCTGCCACGATGTGGTGAAGCATGCCCCTAGTGCCGATGGCGGGGTTGGGTAGGTAGATCGTCATGTGGCGGGAAGCGTCTAAAGCGTTGGTGGCGGCTCTTATGGCCACGGTTTTACCTGCACCGACTTCACCGGTGATAACCCCGATAGCCCTTTGGTTTACACACCAGGTGATCCTGGCTGTGGCTTCGGTGTGTGCTTGGGTTCGCGCGAGCATGGAAGGGGCGATGTCACTTCTGAAGGGTAGGCGGGTGAACCCGTAGTATTCTTGGACTTTTTGGACACTCATGAAACAACCTGCTCACTGTCATCGTTTTTGGGGTTGGTTAGGGCGTGGTAGTTGATGGTCTGGTCGGTGCGGAGTTGTTGCTGGTGGTCTTCACCCATCAAACGTAAATAGTTGATGCCCGTCGCTGCTGGTGGGGTTGGGCCGGGTGTTTCCGAGCGTGCTTTGGGGTGTACGTGCCGGTTGATCACGTGGGGGATAGCGGGACCGTACGCTTTGTTTTGGTAGCGCACTTCAATGGTTTCCAGGTTGAAGGGGGAGAACACTAGTTCCACTTTGCGCCCTACTAGTGCGGGTTCTACTTGGTAGGTGTTGGAGTGCAGGGACACTGTCGCTGTTTTCGTTACCGTGCGGTGAGTTGACCACAGGAACGCTTCGGTTAGTGCAACACCTGAGGGTAGAGGGGGACGGTGCCCCACTTTCGCCCAGGACGCGTCCCACCTGTCTAAGGGTGTCTGCCCGGTTTCGGAGTGTTCATGGTGGTGGTAGGCGGTTTCTACCCACGCGGTGAACAACCGGTTCAACTCCACCAAGCCTGCCATCGGGTCGTTGGTTTCTTCTTCGAGTTCTTTTAGGGCCTCTTCGGTGAGTTCAACGAGGAATTGGTCGCGTACTGTGCGGAAGAACCTCTCGATTTTCCCTTTCCCTTGCGGGCGATTCGGGGTGGCATGAATCAAGCGGACCCCGAGTTTCGCACAGGCCCTTAGCGGCCAAGAATCAACATAAGGGGCCCCGTTATCCACATACAACGACTCCGGCACACCACGAGATTCCAAGGCGCCACGCAGAGCCCAGGACATCCGGATAGTATCTTCCATGAAGCCGAACCTGTAGCCCACCAGTAGGCGGGAATGGTCATCCAGGAAAGCGAACAGGATGGTTTTCTTCCCGAACAGTTTCGGCCCATGCAACGCGTCCCCTACCCAACGCTCATTTGCTCTTACTGCTTCAAAACGGCCAAACACCTCGCGGCTGTGCCCTGCGGGGATCATGAGGTCCCGGGCGTGGAAGAGGCGCAACAGTGTTGATTCTGAAGGTGACCAACCCGTAGAAGAAATAAGGATACGCCGCACTTGAGCTGCCGTACGCTCCGGGTTTTCCGCTTTCAAACCGGCCGCAAGATCTAACACGCCTGTGTCTATGCGGGGGGCGGGTTTAGCAACCGCTGGCACCAAAGCGTCAAACCCACCCTCACGGTAAGCACGAACCCACCGGTCGATGCTCTCCCGAGAATACTTTCTGGGTCCGGTAAGAGGATGATCAAATACCTGTGTCACTAACTGGCGGACGACCCGTCCCCGCTGGGCCTTTGACAATCCTTCTTCAAGTGCTGGGGAAATCACTTGATACCGGAACAACGCCACCGCTTGGGCGCGTTCCTTAGCAGTTGATGCACGTTTACCCACAAAACCTCACCCTTTCCTTCCTGCTTATGTGCAACTGGTGTGCCGCGAACCTAGAAAAACAGGGTTGTAGGCACTCATAGGAAAGGATTCCCAAGAACAAGGGGTCACATAAGGGCGAGCCCGTGTGGATAAGGGGCGAGTACTACACCCGGCCAACCCGGGGACAACAACTGCCCATGAGACCAAGACGCAGCCACAACAGCCGCCTCCAACACGACCACCCCACCACCGGGCCGAACAGGGTTCTCGCCGCTAGCGTGTTCAGCGTTCTCACCACCGGGCCGGTCAACGTCCCCACCATTGGGCTGGCTAATGTCCTCACCGCTGGTGTGTTCAGCGTTCTCGCACTCGCTGATAGCTTTGGCTAAAACGTCAATGATCTGCTCGTCAGTG
>CAYFUO010000035.1:0-16608 GCA_964346255.1 uncultured Actinomyces sp.
AGCGCGTCCGCTTTGGGAGCGGAAGGTCGCAGGTTCAAATCCTGTCGCCCCGACAGTGTGGTGTGGCGGGGCATAGTTCGTTCTATGTCCCGCTTTTTGTTGGCTTGGCGCGGGTGCGTTGGCAGACATCCCGGTTCGGGCGCCTGTCGCAGCCGCTCGCTGCAGTGGACGCTAAAGGCGTTTGTGGGCCCAAGTCCCTAGGGGCCAGTGGTTGAAGTGTGGGTCTTACGTGCGTTCCCTTCCCACCCGCACAATCGGGCGCAGCATCGGTGTTATAGTCCACCTATGTTTAACGGGAATAAGGGCAAAATCGTCCTCGTACTAGGCGTCGTGCTCGCGATGGCTGTGGGAGTGTTGGTTGCTATCGCCGCGCCGTGGCGCACCGTAGCCCAGCCAGAGCAGTCGGACGCCCAATCCACCTACGTGCTAGAGGTGCCGCAAAGTGAACCGGAGGTGGTTGAGGAAGTCGTCGTTGAGGAGGCCCCCGCCGCCCCCTTAGAGTTCACCGTCACAGGTGGCGGTGACATGCTCATCCACATGCCTGTCGCCGACAGCGCGTGGAACGGGGAAAGGTGGGACTTCACCACGCTGATGGCCCCCGTCGCCGACTACATAAGTGGCGCTGATATAGCGATCTGCAACATGGAAACTCCCGTTGTGCCGCGCGACCAACAGCCCTCCGGGTACCCGATCTTCGGTGCTCCCCAGGATTTGGTGGACGACATGGCCGCAGTTGGTTGGGATGGGTGTTCAACGTCGACGAACCACTCCCTCGACCAGGGCTACTCGGGCGTCGTGCACACGCTGAATTCTTTTGACGAGGCCGGAATGGGGCACGTTGGCACTTCCCGCAGCCAAGCAGAAGCCGCTGCGCCCCAGTTGTACGTGGTGGAAGGTGAGGACCAGTCAGCGATCGTCGCCCACATTTCTTCCGCACACAACCTCAACGGGATCCCCATGCCTGAGGAAGCCCCGTGGGCTGTCCAAATGATCGACGCCGACAGGCTCATCGCGGAAGCGACTGCTGCCCGCGAGGCGGGCGCTGACGTCGTCATCGCTTCCCTACACTGCTGCGAAGTGGAGTATATGACGGACCCCGAAGAAGAGCAGATCACCCTCGCCCAGACGTTGGCCGCGTCCGGCGTGATCGACCTGGTGCTTTCTCACCACGCTCACGTCCCCAAAACGATTGACCTGCTCGAGGGCGGGCCTGATGGGAACGGCATGTGGATCGCTTACGGACTCGGCAACTTCGTTTCTAACCAGTCCACTGAATGCTGTGTTGAACAGTCATCTTCAGGCTTGCTCGCCTACTTCACGTTCTTGAAGGAAGAAGACCAGAACCCGAAGATTGTTGACGCCACCTGGCAGGTTGTGACCGTGGATCGTTTCGGTGGTCACCGCGTCTACCCACTGTCCGCGGCGGGAGCGGAAGGTTCCACCATTTCAGCGGAGGAAGCGGCCAGCCGGCACGCGGGCATCGCCGCCATTTTGGAGGGGAGCCCAGCAACCGAACGGACAGAGGCCCCAACGCCCAGTGGCAATACCGTGACCGTCATCCCCCACACTCAGTGACCTGGGGGTAAAAGAAAAGCCGCGCGGTTGCGCGGCTAGCGGAGCGGGCGACGAGAATCGAACTCGCACCATCTGCTTGGAAGGCAGAGGCTCTACCATTGAGCTACGCCCGCATGCTTGTTTCCCAGCACGACAACTATACAACGAACTCACCTCCCCAACCTTCGGGTCTTGAGTCGTTTAGCACACACTCAGGTGGTGCGTGCTTGGGGGAAGGTCTCTGTCGTACCATTGGGAAAGTTGCTGGACGCCAGCACTGGGCAGAAGCGGGCGAAACCCGCGAACACTGAGCAGGTTAGAACTGCAGTATCCAAGAACTGGAGGACGCGTGGAAAGCACCGTCGAAAACCTTGAGCCAACAAAAACGAAGCTGACGGTCGAAGTTGACTACTCGGAACTCGAACCGTTCATGGCTGAGGCCTACAAAGACATTGCGAATCAGGTGAACATACCGGGATTCAGGAAGGGACACGTCCCACCCCGCATCATCGACCAACGGTTCGGTCGTGGCGCCGTGATCGAACAGGTCATCAACGATTCCCTGCCGACCTACCTGAACGAAGCGATCATCGAGAACGACGTGCGCCCACTGTCCCAACCGGAGGTTGAGGTTGAAGAGATCCCAGCCACCGAAGGGAAACCTGGCGGGAAACTGGTGTTCACTGCCGTCATGGACGTGGTGCCAAAGTTCGACCTGCCGAACCTAGTGGGCCGTGAAATGGAAGTGCCAGTCCTTGAGGTCACGGAAGAAGACATTGACGCTGAACTCGATGAGTTGCGCAGCCGTTTCGCGTCCCTGAAGACACTTGATCGCCCCGCTGAAAACGGTGACTTCCTCACCATCGACTTGGAAGCATCTGTCGATGGCGAGCAGATTGATTCTCTCGCTGACGTCTCTTATGAGCTCGGTTCAGGTTCCATGATGGAAGGCCAAGATGAGGCTTTGGAGGGGGCAAGTGCGGGCGACACCGTCCAGTTCACGTCCCCCATCCGTGGCGGCGAGTACGCGGGCCAAGACGCAACCATTGACGTCACGGTCCAGTCCGTGAAAGAGCGTGAGCTCCCAGAAGTTGATGAAGACTTCGTGATGACGGTCTCTGAGTTTGACGCGGTTGAGGAACTCCGTGAGGACTTGGCGAACCAGGTGCGCGGCTCGAAGCTTGGTCAGCAGGCCGTCCAAGCCCGCGACCAACTGTTGGAAGAGCTGTTGGAAGAAGTCGAGATCCTGTTGCCCGCCACCGTGATCGCCAGTGAAGTGGCTCGCCGCACTGACGGTGAGGCTGATGAAGAGGTGCTCGAGGCCGTCCGCGAACGCATCGAAGCGGACCTCGCGAAGCAGATCTTCTTAGACACGCTGGCTGAAGAGATGGAAGTCCAAGTGGATCAGAAGGAGCTGATCGACTTCATGATGCACGCGTCCCAAACCCTAGGCTTGGACATGGCTGCCATGATGCAGGACGAGGGCCAGATCCAAAACATGTACGCGGAGCTCGCGCGCACGAAAGGCCTCGTCGCTGTTCTGGGGGACACCGTTGTGCGGGACACGGACGGAAACGTTGTGGACTTGTCCGCTTTCACCGCGTCGAAACAGGAGGCTGCTGAAGACGATGAGTTCGGCGGCCTAGTCGATGATCAGGGCGCTTTCTCCATCAACGTCGATGATCTCGGCGAGGGTGAGGCAGTCATCGAGGTGGACGAAGAAGAGTAGGGGAGCCCCTCAATCCCAACATTAGGTCCGGTGATCTGCTCCAAGCAGATCACCGGACCTGTTGCGTTCAGTGGGCTCCGCGCGCGCGAGGCTGCGCGGACCCACGCGAAAACTGTTGGTGGGGGCGCAGCCGGGGAGCTAGCGGGGCGGCGGAGTGTTACTCTCTCAAACCGATCTTGTCAGCCAGCTTGGCTAGGGGTTTCGGGGCCCACCAGTTCCATTTGCCGAGAATCGTCATCACAGATGGGACCAGGAATAGGCGGGTGATGGTCGCATCGGTGATCACCATGACAGCCAATGCGACCCCGATCTGTTTGATGGCTATCATGTCGCCCAATGCGAATCCGACGAACACAGCGACGATGATCGCGGCGGCAGAGGTAATGATGCGTCCCGATCGTTGCAGGCCCATCGCAACCGCCGTGTCGTTGTCCTTACCTTCATCCCAATACTCTTTGATGCGGGCGAGCAGGAACACTTCGTAGTCCATCGCTAGGCCGAAGCCGAACGCGATCATCACGGCGACAATGAAAGTCTCCAAGCCATTCGTCTTGGGAACCCCAATCCAACCGTTGTTGAAAATGGCGGTTGTGACACCTAGGGAGGCTGCGAGCGACAGCGTGTTGATAATGAGAGCCCGCACCGGCACCACTAGGGAGCCTGTCATCAGGAACAGCAGCACCAACACTGCGACTAGGACCACGGCGACAGCTTTTCCAGCGTCTTGGCCTAGCGCGTGGCTGAAGTCGTGTTGGATAGCTGCGGAGCCACCCACCCAAACGTCTGCGCCGACATCCATGTCCCGCATTTCGTAGACGACATTAGTGACCTCGGGTCCCACCGCGTCATCCGCGTCGACGAGGACGGTGACCACCGTCATTTCTTCATCCGCTTCCAACGGTTCCACCCAAACATCGCTGACGTCAGGGAGGGCTCCCGTCGCCTCCACGAGGTCAATCACGGCCGCCGAGGTTTCTGGCGCGTCCACGACCGCCTGCACGTCAGGTGTCGCGAGTGTCGGATACTCGGCTTGTAGGGTGTTGTATGCGACGCCTACGCCCTCGTCGGCGGGAATGTAGTCCGCGAAGTTGTTCCGCAACGTCAGGGTTGTGAGAGGGGTTGCCATACCGATCAAGACGGCGGCGGAGACGAGCATGACCAGCCAGGGGCGCTTCTCATCCCACCGGGCAAGCTTGTAGAAGAAGCCGTGATCCGTGGTGGAGTCACCCACGACTGAGACCAGTTTGCCGAATCCGGGGAGCTTCGTTATCGGGGAGGGCACCAACAGCTTGCGTCCCAGCAGGGTCAGCAGCGCGGGCACGAGTGTGGCCGCTGCGAGCACAGCCAAAAGTGTTACTACTATGCCGCCGAGGGCGATCATCTTCAGCATATGAACCCGCATGAGGAACAGGCCAACTAGGGACAGGGCAATCGTGACAGCTGAGAACAGCACGGTCCTCCCCGCCGTTTGGATGGTCGTGGTGACTGCTGGGACCACAACCCGACTTTGGAGTCCAGCGGGGCTGCGGGACGCGCGGGACCCGTCGTCTTGGGCGGCCCTGATTAACCTTGCTTCCTCTCTGTACCTCGAGACGACTAGCAGCCCGTAGTCAATCGATAGAGCAACCCCGATGATGGAGACAACGTTCAAGATGAAGGAGTCCACGGTGGTAGCGAACGTCAGCGCCCACAATGCCCCCATGCCAGCTGCGATCGCGCTGAGCGCCCCCACCAGGGGCATTCCCGCTGCGAGTGCTCCACCGAACACGATGACCATCAGGAGCGCCGCCACCGGCAAACCGATGGCTTCCCCCTTGACCAAGTCTTTTTGCACGATGGACATTATGGAGTCCTCGACTTGTTCTTGGGACATCTCATTGATTTCAGCGCCTGGGAAGGTTTCCGAGAGTTTCTCCTGATACTTGGCTGTCGCCTCGTCGAGTTCGGTGCGCGCTGCAGCGTCCTGTTCAGAGTCCAGTCCCGCGTCCCGAGTGACGATGACTGCCCAACCTCCGCCCTCGTCAGAAAGCATCGCTTCCTTCTGCTTTTCAGCGTCCTCCTTCTGTTTGAGGACGTCAGGCTCGTTCGCTGCGGCCTCGGCCTGGGCGGTCACCTCCTCTTGGACTTGGGCTGCGACTTCCGCTTGCGCTTGTTCCACGGCGGCCGCTGTCTCGGCCTCAACTTGGGCTAGGGCCTCATCCGCTTGGGCTCGGGCCATCGCCTCAGCCTGCGGGCCCATGGCAGCCGCCTCAGCTACGCCAGCCTCGATCTGCGCTTGGGCCTCAGCCTTCGAAGCTTCAGCTTCTTCAAGAACCTGAGCTAGGGCTTTCTCAGTTTCCTCTTCGATGGTCTTCTGAATCTCTTCCTCGGCCTCAGCCTCAGCCTCTTCTTGGGCTTCGGAAATCATGAACGCGTCCGCAACAGAGTCCACGTAGGTTCCCTCGAAGAGGTCCCGGTTCTCTTTAGCGAACTCAGCGACCTCTGCTTCGTTCTGATCGACGTCGACACCTGTGACGACCAGTAGGGAGGTGGGCCCATGCTCGTCCTTCGACTCGGTGAGGTGGGCGACTTGTTCGGAGCCGGACCCAGGGATCGAATATTCGGATGTTTCCATTCGTTTGAAGAGGTTCCCTTCACCGAAACCCCACAGGGCACCCAAGCTGGCGACAACCACGACCACTAGCCACGTGACTAGAACCACTACGGGGTGACCCGTTATGAACTTTCCGAGCTTGGCGAACATTCCGATCCCACCTTAGTTAGGGGCATTCAACACATCCATGATCTCACTTAAGCCTTCTTTTTTCCGCGACTGCATGGACCTTTCAGAACTGCTGAAGGGAAGTTTTCCGAATGCTCCACAAACGTTTTGAACGGGGAGCTTCTTTCAATAGCGAAAATAGTGGGACCCGATCGGGGGGAACGACTAGCCTTGCAATGCGAGGCACGAAGCGTGCTTGGGCGGGTTAGCCGCTTGGGGAAGGAGAAACCTTGGAAACGAAACCTTACGCTGCCGGTGGTGACCGGGAGGGCTTAGGTCTAACCGACAATGTTTACCAGCGGCTGTTACGGGAACGGATCATCTGGTTGGGTGGCGAGGTTCGCGATGACAGTGCGAACGCTGTGTGCGCGCAGCTGTTGCTCTTGGCCGCTGAAGACCCGGATGAGGACATTTACTTGTACATCAACAGTCCAGGTGGGTCCGTCACTGCGGGAATGGCAATCTACGACACCATGCAGTACGTGAAACCGGATGTGGCGACGGTCGGAATGGGACTCGCTGCGTCGATGGGGCAGTTCCTACTTACTTCGGGAACCCCCGGCAAAAGGTTCATCACCCCTCACACACGCGTCCTCATGCACCAGCCTTCAGGTGGGGCAGCGGGCAGTGCAACCGACGTTCGCATCAACGCGGACCTCATCTTGCAGATGAAGAGGGAGCTCGCGGAGATCATTGCTGAGAAGACTGGGAAGACCGTCGAGCAGATCGAAGAGGACTTCGATAGGGACCGTTGGTTCACCGCGAAAGAAGCGTTGGACTACGGGTTCGTTGACCACATTGTTTACGACCCCCAGAACATTGGGCGTGTTGGTGCGAAAGAGGGCGACAAGTGACTTCCAAACCTTACTTTGAGGCCATGAGCAGGCAAATGCCGGAGGCCCGCTACGTGTTTCCCACATTTGAGGAACGCACAGCCTACGGCTACAAGCGTCAGGACCCGTATGCGAAGCTCTTTGAGGACCGCATCCTTTTCCTCGGCGTGCAAGTGGATGACGCGTCAGCGGATGACGTGATGGCGCAGCTTCTTGTGCTCGAATCCATGGATGCGGATTCCCCGATCACCATGTACATCAACAGTCCGGGTGGCTCATTCACCGCGATGACCGCCATCTACGACACGATGAAGTACATTCGCCCCCACGTTCACACCGTGTGCTTAGGACAGGCTGCTTCCGCTGCTGCGGTCCTGCTTGGGGCGGGTGAGCCGGGAAAACGCATGGCGTTGCCGAACGCTCGAATCCTGATCCACCAGCCGGGAATGGAAGGCGTGCAGGGGCAAGCGTCCGACATTCAGATTGTTGCTGACGAGATCGACCGCATGCGCGACTGGATGGAACACACCTTGGCTGAGCAAACCGGGCAAACCAAGGAGCGGGTGCGCAGGGACGTTGAGAGAGACAAAATCCTTACCGCCGAGCAGGCTAAGGAGTACGGGCTCATCGACCATGTGCTCTCCGGCCGAAAGTTGAAGGAGCACTAGCGCGGTGGGGAGGGGCTCCGGTTGCGCCACGCCGCGCGGGGCGCACTGAACTGTCGGATGTGTGCAATAGGCTCAAGTTGATCCGAAGCACCCTTCCCGGTGGCTGCGAAAGAAAGTGGCGGTAAATGGCTTCATTCAACGATGGTCCGGAGCTGCTGAGTTGCGCCTTCTGCTCGAAGAGTCAAAAGCAAGTGCGCAAGCTAATCGGCGGTAGCGGCGTTTACATCTGCAATGAATGCGTGGAGCTGTGTAACGACATTTTGGAAGAGGAACTGCCGAAAGATCCGCCGCCTCGACGGTTAGCCTTGCCGAAACCTAAGGAAGTGAAGGCTTTCTTAGACACGTGGGTGGTCGGTCAGGACCGCTCCAAGAAGGCGCTGTCTGTGGCGGTGTACAACCACTACAAGAGGGTGCGATCTAGGGAGTCTGGTGCCTCTGGGGCCCTAGAGGGGACGAAGTCGAACATCCTCCTACTTGGCCCTACGGGGACAGGTAAGACCCATTTGGCGCGGTCTTTGGCGAAGCTTTTGGATGTGCCTTTCTCTATTGTGGACGCGACCGCGTTGACTGAGGCTGGTTACGTGGGTGAGGACGTGGAGAACATCCTCCTGAAACTCATCCAAGACGCTGACGGCGACATTAAGAAGGCTGAGCGGGGAATCATCTACATTGATGAGATCGACAAGATTGGTCGTAAGGGCGAGAACGCTTCGATCACCCGCGACGTGTCGGGCGAAGGCGTTCAGCAGGCTCTTCTGAAAATCATTGAGGGAACCAAAGCGTCTGTGCCACCCCAAGGGGGCAGGAAGCACCCGCACCAACAGTTCCTAGAAATCGACACGTCCTCCATCCTGTTCATAGCGGCGGGCGCCTTCTCCGGGATAGATGAGATCGTGAAGGCACGGCTAGGGAAACGCAAGACAGGTTTCGGCAGTGAGTTAACACCGATGCTTGAGGTTGAAGACTTTTACGCCGAAGTCACGGCAGACGATTTACACAAGTACGGTCTGATCCCAGAGTTCATTGGGCGTCTCCCCGTGGTCACCTCAACCAGTGAGCTCTCCGAAGAGGACTTGGTGCGGATCCTCACGGAACCTAGGAGCGCTTTGATCGGCCAGTACCAGCACCTGTTTGAGTTGGATGGGGTGGACCTAGAGTTCACGCACAACTCTCTGAAAGCGATCGCTAGGACCTCCATGGACCGAGCTTCGGGGGCCCGAGGTTTGGCTTCCGTGATGGAGGAGACCTTGAACGACCTCATGTATGAGATCCCCTCCGACCCTGACGTCACCAAAGTCGTCATCACCGATGAGGCGGTCAATGGCACTGGTGCCGCCCAGGTTTTCCGGGGCGACGAGGGTCAAAGTCGAATAGCATAGGCGTCGGAACGGAGGTGGGGCAGTGACCAGTGAACCGATCCCTCCCCAGTTGGCTGAAGAGCGGCGCACCATCGACAACATTGACGCCGCGCTCATCCACATTTTGGCGGAGCGTTTTCGTTGCACCCAGCGCGTCGGCCACCTGAAAGCGCGGGAAGGGCTGCCCCCCGCGGACCCTGAGCGGGAACGCCAACAGGTGCGCCGCCTACGTTCCCTCGCAGAAGAGTCAGGTTTGGACCCGGACTTCGCTGAGACTTTCCTGGACTTCATGGTGAAAGAAGTGATCCGCCACCATGAAGTCATAAAAGAGGGGTACGGGAAAGAAGAACGCCCCTAACCCTGCTTCGCGCCGTAAATCGCATCCACGTCACTAGCGTGCTTCCGTAGAACCTCCCGCCGCTTCACCTTCATCGATGGGGTCAACAAGCCGTTGGCTTCCGTGAAGTCAGTTTGGAGAATCTCAAACTTGCGGATCGACTCTGCCCTGGACACGCTCTCGTTCGCGCGGTCGATCGCCTGCGACAGGGAAGCCCTCACCTCAGGGTTCTGGGCGGCTTCGTATGCTGTCATGTTCGGCAGGCCCTTGTTCTTCAACCAAACGGGAAGCATGTCGCCGTCCAAAGTTATGAGTGCGGCGACGAATGGGCGCCCGTCACCAACGACAACCACGTTGCTGATCAGGGGGTGGCCCCGCAGTGGATCCTCCAGTAGGGAGGGGATCACGTTCTTGCCGCCCGCGGTGACGATCACTTCTTTCGCGCGGCCAGTGACCCTCAAGTAGCCGTCCTTGTCTAGGGAACCCAAGTCCCCGGTCTTGAACCAGCCATCCTCCGTGAACGCCTCCTCCGTGAGGTCGGGACGGTTGTGGTACTCCTTGAACACGGAGGGGCCCTTCAATAGGACCTCACCCTCATCGGAGATCCTCACCATCGTCGGTGGCAGCGGCGGGCCCACGGTCCCAATCTTGGTGAGCTGAGGGGTGTTCACAGACACGGGCCCCGTCGTTTCCGTCAGCCCGTACCCTTCCTGCACGGGTAGGCCCGCGCCCCGATAGAAGTGGGCGAGCCTATCCGACAGGGGGGCTCCCCCAGAGATTATGAAGTCGGCGTTGCCGCCAACCAGCTGGGTGAGTTTTGAGAAGACGAGGACGGACGCAACCCGATGCTGGCTTTTCAGTTGTCGGGACGGGCCCTCTTCAGTGTCTAGAGCCTTCGAGTACTCGACAGCCACGTTCGCCGCCCACCTGAACATCCGGTTCTTCGCTCCCGCCCCAGTTTGGGCGTCAGCGGAGTTGTAGATTTTCTCGAGGACGCGGGGGACCACCAGGAGGTAGGAGGGCCTAAACGACGCGAAGTCAGACAGCATGTTCTTGATGTCGTTGCTGTGCCCAATGACGCCGTCACCCGTCACTTGGTAGACCTGCAGGAAGCGCGCGAAAGTGTGTGCGAGGGGCAAGAACATGAGCATCCGCGACTTCGGGTGGTCAGCGACTTCCGGCATCCACAGGTGAGAGTTCTGGTTTGACTCCGTGAAATTCCTGTGTGTGAGCACAGTGCCCTTCGGGGAGCCCGTAGTCCCTGAGGTGTAAACGATGGTTGCCACCGAGTCCCCAGTCAAACGGTTCGTTCGGGCCGTCACGTCTTTGCGTTGAACTGCTGCCGCGGCCGTCTCAATCGTGTTCAAAGCCCCCTGGTCCAAAGAGAGGATGGGGATGGACCGGTCTAGTTGCTCTTCAGCGGCCTCAACCAAGTTCGCCATGATCACCGTTTCCGTGATCACCAGTGACACGTCAGCGTCTTTCAGGATGTGGGTGATCTGGGCTTTTGAGGAAGTCTCATAGATCGGAACGGGTACCAGTCCCGCCGCCCACGACGCGAAATCGAGCAGCATCCACTCATAGCGGGTGCGGCTCATGATCGCGATCCGGTCACCAAACTCCAAGCCCATCCCGATCAGCCCTTCAGCGATCGTTTGTGCTTGCTCCCAGAACTGGCCGGCTGTCATGGAGCGCCACGTGCCCGTCATCCGCTGCTTCACTTCGACGAGGGGGGACCTTGGGTCCCGCTCCACCCGCTGCTGCAACAGGGTGGGGATGGAAGTGTCGTCGTCTACGCGGGTGAGGATCGGGGCGCGCCACTCCAGCGCCTGCGTAGCTACTTCGCCATTGTGTTCCGAGTCGCGTTCCGCGTTGTCCCTTTCCTCGGTGACGACCCGCTCCGCTGCACCAGTTTCGCTTGGAGGGGTTTGAGCCCCCGAGGTCGCCCCGGGTCCTTCACTGTCCGGGTTCGGGTTTTCAGGGTCACCGCTTCCAAAAAGGCGGTTAAGCATGATTCTTAGTGGTCCTGTTCTGGTCGGCTGGTTGCTTCAGCTAGTTTCTCCGCCGCTTGGGTGCCTCACCGAGAGTGTGGGAAACCACGGCGAAGTGTTCGGCGCTTTCGTCCCCGGTGACAGTGAAGTCACCAGTCACTTTGGATGCGCTCTTCAAGTCGTCGAGCACGGGGGTGAGAAGCTCCACTTCGGTTATGGGGCCAACCAAGGTGACCTCCAAGTATGGGGTGCGCGGGGAAACCTTCGCTTCCGACTTCACTTGCCGCAGGCGGGTGAGAGCCTCCGAAGTGACATCGAGCACGGCGGGGTTCCCAGTTGCGGGGGTCTCCAAATAGTTAGCTGCCACCGGCCAGGGGGAGACGTGGACGGAGCCTGGACGATACCAGGACCACGCTTCTTCCGCGCTGAACGGCAGGTAGGGAGCCAAGAGGCGGATTGACGCGTCGACCACCAACCCTAGGGTTGCCCGCGCTGAGCGGGAGGCCTCGGCAGAGAACTCCCCTTCAGAGTTGTAGGCCCGGTCTTTCACCAACTCGATGTAGTCGTCACAGAACGTCCAGAAGAATGTTTCCGTGGTTTCGAGGGCGCGCGCGTGCTCATACTTGTCCAGTGCTTTAGTGGAAGTCTCAATCACCTCGGCTAGAGCAGCCAATGTTGCCGCGTCCACTTCCTCCGTGACCATGGCCGGATCCAGTGGGAGGTCCCCTTCGAGGGAGGCCAGTGAGAGAGCGAACTTGGACGCGTTCAGAAGCTTGATGGCGAGCCTGCGCCCAATCTTGATTTCGCCCTCGTCAAAAGCGGCATCCGTGCCGAGGCGGGCGGAGTCCGCCCAGTAGCGCACCGCATCGGAACCGTACTTTTCCAGTAGTTCCTTGGGGGTCACCACGTTGCCCTTGGACTTGCTCATCTTCTTCCGGTCAGCATCCAAAATCCATCCGGAGATCGCCGCGTTCTCCCACGGCAAGCAGTCGAACTGCAGGTTGGACCGCAGCATCGTGGAGAACAGCCAAGTCCTCAGAATGTCTTGGCCCTGGGCGCGCAAATCCATGGGGAAAACCTTGTCGTACAGTTCCTCATCGCGTAGCCACCCGGTAGGTATCTGGGGGGTGAGGGATGAGGTCGCCCAAGTGTCCATGATGTCCGCTTCCCCGTGGAACCCGCCCGGAGTGTCCCTCTGGTCTGCCGTGTAACCATCTGGGACGTCAGAGGTGGGGTCGATGGGAAGGTCAGCGGCGTCTGGGGTGAGGATGTTCGTGAAGTCGACGTTTCCGTCCTCGTCCACCCCATACCAAACGGGGATTGGCACCCCGTAGAAGCGTTGGCGGGAAACCAGCCAGTCAGAGTTGAGGCCCTCCACCCAGTTGTCGTAACGCACCCTCATGAAATCGGGGTGGAACTTGAGTTCGCGGCCGCGCTCCAACATTTCTTCCCGCAAGTCCAAGGTGGACTCTTCGCGGGTGAACTCTTTGCCCCCATTGCGCAGGTACCACTGGCGGGAAGTGACGATCTCTAAAGGCTTGTCACCCTTTTCGAAGAAGTTAGCCATACGCATCGTGGCGACCGGCTCACCTGGGGACTGACCCGTCTCAGTGAGAGCGTCGATCACTTCTTTGCGGGTGGAGAACATGGTTTTGCCCAGGGTGCGTTCGAAGAGGGCGATCCCCTCTTCGTCCGTGATCCAGTCGGGAACCTCCCGCACGGTGCGGCCGTCACGGTCCAGCATGGGGCGCAGGGGCAGGTTCAGGTCTCGCCACCACTGGACGTCCGTCAAGTCACCGAAAGTACAGCACATGGCGATGCCGGCGCCCTTATCCATTTCGGCTAGAGGGTGGGGGAGGACGGGTAGGGACACGTTGAACCCGGGGGACGTGACGTACGTACCGAACAGGTCCGAGTAGCGCTCATCGTCAGGGTGAGCGACTAGGGCGACGCAGGCGGCGAGCAGTTCAGGGCGCGTGGTTTCGATTTCCACGTCGCGGCCCGCGGGGGTTTGGCCTTCTTCCGCTTCACCGGAGAACACTAGTTTGTAGTAGTGGCCGGGGTATTCGCGGGGCTCCACTTCAGCCTGCGCGACAGCGGTTTGGAAGGTGACGTCCCACAGGCCTGGCGCTTCAGCCATGTAGGCTTCCCCGCGCGCCAAGTTTTGGAGGAACGCGTATTGGGTGACCAGTCGGGCGTCGTCCCCAATGGTTTGGTAGGTGAGGTCCCAGTCTACGGACAGCCCCAGGTAGCGCCACAGGTCTTCGAACTGTTTTTCGTCCTCAGAGCTCAAAATGAGGCAGAGGTCAATGAAGTTTTGCCTAGAGATCGGCATTTGGTCGGCGGCGCGGATCGACTTGCCTTCTCCGCCCTCGTGCGGAGGCTTGAAACCTTCCACGAATGGGAGGGACGGGTCACAGCGCACGCCGTAAAAGTTTTGGACGCGCCGCTCCGTGGGTAGGCCGTTGTCGTCCCAACCCATCGGGTAGAAAACCTCCTTGCCCCTCATGCGTTGGAAGCGGGCGACCGTGTCCGTGTGCGTGTAGGAGAACACGTGGCCCATGTGTAGGGCGCCGGAAACCGTGGGGGGCGGGGTGTCAATCGAGTAGATGTCACCCTTCGCTGCGTCCCGGTCGAACCGGTAGGTGTCGTCGTCCTCCCAGACTTTCATCCATTTTTCTTCCAACCCTTCGGGGCTCACCCGGTCGGGGACCTGCGCTGCTGGCAGGATCTGGGGGATTGAAACGTTGGGTCGGCTCATGAGTGGCGCTCCAAAAATCGGTGGTGGACTGGAAACAAAATTACTTGGGTGGGTGGGTGGGGCCAAACTACTTTTCGTCTTGGTGGCCCAACTCTCTGTCGCGGGCAACCGTTGCGCGGACGGCTGCGACAAGGGAGGGGCCAAGGCCCGCGTCCTCCGCGGCCAACAGGCCGGCGATGGTGGTGCCCCCCGGCGAGCAAACCTTATCTACGAGGGACGCCGCATTTTCTCCATTGTCGAGGGCGGCGGCGAGCGTCTTCGCGCTCCCGTACATGGAACCCACCACCGCGTTTATGGCCTCCGCTTTTGTGAGGCCCTGGGCTACCCCCGCGCGCGCGAGGTATTCAGCGATTTGGAAGAAGAAGGCGGGGGAGGAACCAGCGAGTGCAGTGAACGCTGAAAATAGGTTCTCCGGGATCTCCATCGTGGTCCCGACTGCGTCAAACAGGGCGGAGGCAGCCTCAATGTCCGCTTGGGTTGCAACCTCATTCGCGCAGATGGCCGAGGTCGCAGCGCCCACCAGAGCATTCACGTTAGGCATCACCCGTACAACGGGAGGGTGGGAGCCAGCGGCGGCCAACTCTTTGGTGATTTCTTGCGTGGTGCGGCCCGCCGCAATAGAAACGATGGTGGCGGGACCTTCGGGTAGCTCGGTGATGACCGCGGCCTGGTGGTGCGGTTTAACTGCGAGGACGACCATGTCTGCGCCTTCAACGGCTTCTGGGATGGATGAGGCGGCCTTCCCGTCCACTTCGTCAGCCAGCCATTGGGCGGCTTCTGGCAGAACGTCGTAGAAAGTGAAGTCCCACTGGTCACTTTGTGCTTTGTGAGCGCCTTTCGCGATGGCGCCAGCCATTGCCCCTGCCCCAATGAAAGCGACTTTCATGTTCACCCTCCCGATCTTGCGACGTTCGCGGCCTTTCCTTCTCTGGGGACAGTCTAGGCGCAGGAGACGAAACCGCCCGTTCACCTCCCATCCACAGGGCGGGTGGCGCGCGATTGTCCCCACTTAGCCTGCAGGTGCCCTCCGGCTGTTTCTTGGCGCTGACACGATTGGCGCAAAGGAAACCAGTGACGGATTTGGGGGTGCGGACTGTGGGTGACGGATTCCAGTTTCGGGTCGATGAGCAGCGCTGGCGTCTTCGACTCCACCCCGTTAGCGCGCTGGTAGCAGTGGTCGGGGTGATCGTTTTTGCTGCCTTCGGTTTACTGCGCTTCACCAGCGGGGAAACAGCGAACGCCCAGCATGCTCCCGCGGCGGTTGAACAGTCGCGCGACGCAGATTCGCCCCAAGTTTCTGAGCCCGGCTATGGGCTCACCGAGGGTGCGTCAGGAGGAGGTGAGGACGCAGACGGTGGGGAGCTGGGAGGCTCAGATTCTCAAGTGATCGTTCACGTGACTGGCGCCGTCGGATTGCCCGGGGTGGTTCAAGTGCCAGCGCAGTCACGGGTCGTTGATGCCGTTGAGGCTGCTGGAGGACTGCGCCCGGAGGCTGACCTGACGTCCGTGAACCTAGCAGCATTCGTTTCTGACGGGTCCCACATTCACGTTGCGGCCGAGGGGGAGGCGCCACTTGCCACAGGTGACAGCGCGGCTGCGGCGCCCGGCGGCGGAGGGTGCGTCGACCTCAACTCGGCGGACCTGAACGCGTTACAAGACCTGGATGGGATTGGCCCCAAACTCGCCCAAAGGATCTTGGATCACCGGGAGGCTAACGGGCCGTTCACAAGCGTAGAACAGTTGACGGAAGTGTCGGGGATCGGGGCGGTGATGCTCGAACGGGTGCGGGTCGGCGTGTGTGAGTGAACGCCACAGCCTCAAGAGAAGAAGGAGAGGACCCATCCAAAAGTGTGGGTGAGCGGGGAATTGACCTCCGCCTGCTTGGCGTCGCTGGTGGGGCTTGGCTGGGCGCCGTCGCGGGCCTGAACTTCACTGCTGGCCTCACAGGGACGCTTGCGGCAGCGACCCTACTGGCGAGTGTCTGGTGTTTGTTGCGGAGTCGAGGAGAGGCCCTCACGCTGGTGGTCGCGTTGGTTGCATGCGCTGCGGCCCTAATGGTCGGCGGCGTCGCGAAAGCGCGCTTGGACTCGTCGCCGCTGGCAACGGCTGTGGATGGCGAAACGGTTGTGGTGGTGGGGAAAGTGGTTAGCGACCCGAAAACGTCCGCTAGGTCTTTCGGGGATGGGGGGACGTACACGGTCACGATTCAGGTGAGGGAGCGCGGTCGCGCCACCTTGCGGGTGAGCCCCAAGGCTGAGGGCTACCAAGGCCTAGTCCGGGGGGCTGAGGTTGAGGTGGAGGGCAAGTTCCAACCCTTCGACGATGCAAAACCACCCTACCTAGGGTCGATCACTGCAACCCGCATAGATGTGAAATCGCAGGCGGGGTCTTGGATGGTGCGGGTCGACCGGGTAAAGACCGCTTTGGCGGCTGCCGCAGCCTCTTTCGGCGGACCTAACGGGGCGTTGATCAGTGGGATGGCGTTAGGGGATGATCGGGGGCTGCCCGAGGAAACGCATGAGGCGATGCTGACCACCTCTCTAACACATCTCACTGCCGTTTCTGGATCGCACATAGCGATCGCGTTGACCTTTTTGCGGGTGGTGTTTCCTGCAA
>CAYFUO010000036.1:0-15829 GCA_964346255.1 uncultured Actinomyces sp.
CTCGTGTACAACGACGATATCTACGTGCCGAGGGTCCTGTCGGAGAGGACAGCCGGATTGTTGAAGAACCCTAGGCTGTGGATAACTTCCCGCATGCACCACGATGGCCTGCGGGCGAACGGTGAGAACGTGTTTGCCGGTTTGAAGCAGTTGATGGACGACTAAGACTGGGGCGGTGCGCCCGCTGGTGGTCGTGTGGCCAAACGCCATCTGGCAAGTCGTAGGTGAGCCCGTTAAGCTTGCGGGCGCATGGGCGCAACAAGGTAGGTGCTCCCACCGCCGCAATAAGGCGGGGGATCCGCCCCTGTTGGGGCGCCCGATCTTGAACGTATGGAGGCGAAGCGTGACAACCAAAGATGGTGTGATGGTCAAAGACGTGGACGGCAAAACGGTCTTTGAAGCGATCAACTGGAACAAGATCGAAGACGACAAAGACCTTGAAGTTTGGGACCGGCTCACCGGGAACTTCTGGCTGCCAGAGAAGATTCCACTCTCAAACGACCTCCCCTCTTGGGCGACGTTGAACCAAATCCAAAAGGACGTGTTCTCCAACGTGTTCACCAACCTGACGCTGCTGGATACGCTCCAGGGCACGGTCGGCGCGGTGTCCATGATTCCCGACGCCCGCACCCTCCACGAAGAAGCCGTGCTCACCAACATTGCGTTCATGGAGTCCGTGCATGCTAAGTCCTACTCTTCAATCTTCTCCACCCTCTTGAACACGGAGGACATCAACCGGACGTTCAAGTGGGCGGAAGATACCCCCGAAGTGCAGAACAAGGCGAAGATCATCAACGCCTTCTACGTGGAGGATGATCCGGAGAAAAAGAAGATCGCCTCCGTCATGTTGGAGTCTTTCATGTTCTACTCCGGCTTCTACTACTCCCTGTACTGGGCGTCCCGCGCGAAACTCACGAACTCTGCTGACATCATTCGCCTCATCATCCGCGATGAGGCGATCCACGGGTACTACTTGGGCTACAAGTTCCAGTTGGCCTACAAAGAGGCGTCCCCGGAGCGGCAAGAGGAGCTGCGCCAGTTCGCCTACGACCTGCTGTTGGAGTTGTATGAGAACGAAGTGAAGTTCACGGAGGACCTGTACAACCCTCTTGGTTTGACCGGCGACGTCAAGAAGTTCCTGCATTACAACGCGAATAAGGCCCTCATGAACCTCGGGTTCGAAGCGTTGTTCCCCGCGGATGAAACCAACGTGAACCCCGCAATCCTCGCTCAACTGGCGCCCGATGCGACGGAAACCCACGACTTCTTCTCCGGGTCCGGCTCCGCCTACGTCATTGGTGAGGTGGAGGACACGGAGGACGACGACTGGGACTTCTAACCCCCAATCCTTATTGATAAGGGTTCTCATCAGGCGTACTGTGTTCGCATGCACCCAAACCAACGACGCGCCTCGACCCGCGCCTCCCAGCAGCCTTCGGCGACAACCGTGAATGCGCGGGGGAGGTGGGTGGACGCCTCACGTCTTCTCGCTATCGCCCTCGCACTACTGATGGCGATGGTGACTCTCAGCGCCTGTTCGGACGAGGGCGGAACTGTCCAGTCGAAAGATGGGGTGCCGACTGTTGCAACATCCTCTTACGCCTTGGCTTACGTAGCGCAGGCCGTGGGTGGCGATGAGGTGGTGGTGGAGGACCTGTCCTCCACGTCCGGTCACGCCCACAACCTCGAACTGTCGCCCGCCCAAGTGCAGCGCCTCGGAAGCTCCGACCTGGTCCTCTACTTGTCTCAAGGTTTCCAGCCTGCCGTGGAAGAAGCGATAGGCCAGTCGGGGGTGGCCAGCATCGACGTTTTGAGTGCGGTGCCAGAGGATCAGCTGATCGCTGGGGACCCCCACGTTTGGCTTGACCCGGTCCTCATGTCCTACATCGGCCAAGAGGTTGCGGACGTGCTCGCGGAAGCGAACCCGCCTCAAGCGGAGTACTACCAGAAGAAAGCGGAAGAGCTCACGAAGAAGCTCAATGAGGTGGAAGCAAAATATGATGCGGCCCTCGCGGACTGTGAGGGCGAAACCCTGCTCACCACGCACGAGGCGTTCGGATACATGGCGAAACGGTACGGGCTGCAGCAAGTGGGTGTGACGGGCATTGATCCGGAGGCGGAGCCCTCACCCGCGAAACTGATGGAGTTGAAGGGCCTCGTGGAGGAGCGGGGGGTCACCACAATCTTCATCGAAACCTTAACCTCTGAGCATCATGAGAGCCACATGACGGAAACCCTGGGTGTTAAAGCTTTGCCGCTCGACACGATTGAAGTGCAGGTGGATTCCGACGAGGACCTCATTGACGTTTACACTTCCAATCTAGAGTCTCTGAAGGAAGGGTTGGCCTGCGCCTCGTAGGGTGGGCTTGGAGCCTCGTAGGATGGGTTGGGAAAGGGAGGGGCCTGTGGTCTACCGGGTGATGATGGTTTGCACGGGAAACATTTGCCGTTCCCCAATGGCTGAGGTGGTGCTCCAACAGGAGGCTGCGGAGGCGGGGGTGGACGTGGAAGTTGAGTCGTCGGCTATAAGTGGCTGGGAAGTTGGGAACCCCATCGACTCGCGGGCCGCGCGGGTGCTGCGGCAAGCCGGCTACGACGTCCCGGACCGGGGAGCACAGAAACTGTCGAGGAGCCACATGGAGGATTTCGACCTCGTCCTAGCGATGACGGATGAGCATAAGAGGGTCATCGACCGGCTCGCGAAGCGGCTCCCCGAAAACCGTAGGCCAGAGGTGAGGCTCTACCGTGAGTTCGCCTCCGACGCGAAGCTGCGTAGCCCCAGCGAAATGAACGTGCCCGACCCTTGGTACGGCACGCAAGATGACTTCTACTTGACGCTCAACACTCTCCAAGACGCGACACCTAACCTGTTGGATCACATCAAGGCACAGGCGTAGCTGGTCCAGTGGGGACGGGGGAAGCGGGGCCAAGCTGGTCGAAGGTGGGCCCGCCTGAAGAGGAGCAGCCCAAGGGGAACAGCCCGGAGCGGGTGAGTGTTTACCCGACCGTCCGCATCAAGCGCCCCACCACAACCCAGAGCGGAAACGTGTGGGTTAGGATGCCCCAGGCGGCTCCCCCTCCCCGCAGGCGAAGGCGCAGACGTCGGGTCAACTGGGCTCGAAGGTTCGGCGTGGTGGCTGTGGTGACCCTCCTGTTGGGTGGGGTTTTCTGGGTTCTTGCAAGCCCCATTTTCCACACCCTGTTCGGAGGGCAAACAGAGCCTGGGGAGGAAGCGCCGGTGGTCAAGAAAGACGCTCTACCCCCAGAACCCATGACACCCGCACTGTCTTTCGCAGGTTTCAACCCAGGAAGCATCATCACTGATGAACAGTTCTTCGACACGGGAGCACTGAGCGAAGAGGGGATCGCTGAGTTCATTGCCGAGTGGAATGAAGGTTGCCGGACCGGTGTTGATGGGACCCCGTGCCTAGCCGAATACGTGACGGCCTCCCCCTCTTTTGAACCCGACCAGTATTGCCCGGCAGGTTTCGAGGGCGCGGAAGAAGACACTGCAGCCTCAATCATCCACAAGGCGGCCATGAGCTGCGGGATCAACCCTCAGGTGCTCCTCACCACTTTGCAAAAGGAGCAGGGGCTGATCACCGCGTCGGGGTTACGTCTGAATGAGGGCCGCTACACGATCGCGATGGGGTATGCGTGCCCCGACAGTTCGAACTGCGATGAGCAGTATTTTGGTTTCGCCACCCAAGTTTACTATGCGGCCCGCCAAATGAGGGTTTACGAGCAGAACCCGTACAAGTACATGGCGCGCCCCTACGAAAACATTTACGTCCCCTACGCTCCGGAAGACTCCTGCGGGGGAGAGACCATTTACATTGAGAACTTGGCGACCTCGAACCTGTACAACTACACGCCCTACCAGCCGAACCAAAACGCGTTGGAACGCGTTGGGGGGCCGTGCGCGTCAGTGGGGAACCTGAACTTTTACGCCTACTTCAACGCTTGGTTCGGGTGAGTCCCACAGATGAGGGAGGGGCCCACACCTTCTAAGGTTGTGGGCCCCTCGTCTATGGCCGGCTCTACTTGTCTGGCGCGTCGTAGAAGTCGCCGGGACCACCCGGATTCCCGCCGTCCGTAATGAACTCTTCGACTAGGGCGCGGGCCTTCCAGTCAGCCATTTGGATGGGTGGGGACTTCATGAAGTAGGCGGAAGGCGCCCACAGTGGCCCCGCGATCCCCCGGTCCAAACCGATCTTCGCCGCGCGGATCGCGTCCAATACGATGCCCGCAGAGTTGGGGGAGTCCCAAACTTCCAGTTTGTACTCCATTTGGATGGGGACATCCCCGAAAGTGGTGCCCTCAATGCGCACGAACGCAAACTTGCGGTCGTCAAGCCACGGAACGTAGTCGGAGGGGCCAACGTGAATGTCCTTGGGTGCGACCTCAGAGTTCATGTTGGAGGTGACCGCCTGCGTTTTAGAGATCTTCTTTGACTCTAGGCGGGAGCGTTGCAGCATGTTCATGAAGTCCATGTTGCCACCCACGTTCAACTGGTAGGTGCGCTCAATTTTCACGCCGCGTTCCTCCATGAGCCGCACGATGTCGCGGTGGCTGATGGTCGCGCCATACTGGCTCTTGATGTCGTCTCCAACGATTGGGACGCCCGCGTCCTCAAACTTTTTCGCCCACGTAGGGTCCGACGCGATGAAGACGGGTAGGCAGTTCACGAATGCGACGCCCGCGTCCATCGCGGCCTGCGCGTAAGTCCGGTTAGCTTCCTCCGAACCCACGGGGAGGTAGGACACCAGCACGTCCACCTTCTTATCGACCAGCACTTGGGCGACGTCAACTGCTGGCGTGTCAGCGACGGTGATGACGTTCTCGTAGTATTCACCGATGCCATCCAGGGTCGGGCCTCGCAGCACCTCAACCCCCAGGTCGCCAACTTCCGTGAAGTTCACGGTGCAGTTGGGTTCAGCAACGATTGCTTCAGAGAGGTCCTTGCCGACCTTCGCCTCATCCACGTCGAACGCCGCGACGAATTCAATGTCGCTCACGTGGTAGTCGCCAAATCGGACGTGCATGATCCCTGGGATCGTGTCATCGTCTTTGGCTTCCCGGTAGTACTCGACGCCTTGAATCAGTGATGAGGCGCAGTTACCTACACCAACGATTGCAGTGCGAATCTTAGTCATTCGTTTCCCTTGCATTCATGGGCAGCATGGCTTGAAGCTGTCATCCGTTCTGTTCCCCCAACTCTGGGGCGATCCCCGCGGAGTCGATCAGGCGATCCAGCCACTCCAGCTCTTGGGCTGCTTGGCTGGTGTCCAACTCTGCTTTGGAACGTATCCAAAAGTCTGAGCTGGTTTTCGCCTTGTCCCCCGCCTCTTTCCGTGCGACCACGTTCTTGCGACGTTCCTTCAACAAGGTCAGCCGGGTGGCTGGCGTCGCTTTCGACATGAGACCCATGGTGAGCGGCAACGAGTCGTCGTCAACTGCCGCGTCCGTCAGAGAGGAAGCTAGGTGAGCATTCCCTTCCCTGGTGATGCGGTAAACCACTTGGCGACGCTTGGGTTTGCTGCTCTTCCTGAGCGTGCCACCCTCAGACCGGTTCGCGGCGCCCCTATTCTTCGTGCCATATTTTGTGGGGTTCCGTTTCGCGAGTGGGGACGTGCCAGCGTCCTCGGGGTCCACTTGGCTGATGAACCCCTTCGCTTCCAGCCTGTGTAGTGCGGGGTAGAGAGAACCGAATGACAGAGTGCGGAAGGGACCCAGTGTTTCCGTGAGCCTTTTCCGCAGTTCGTATCCATGCAGTGGTTCGGTGAGTTCACCAAGTATCGCAAGCTCAAGCGTGCTGGCGCGCAATCCCAAGGGTCCTCCGAACAACCGGTTTCTGCCTTCTCAATATTGACGCGCCAAATATATCAGAGACGTATCGCCCTGATACATCTGGGCCAGGTTGGGGCGGGTCACCTAACCTTGGTGGGGCGTCGCGGTGTCCCCCTGAGGGTCAGGCGACCTTCCCCCGCCTTCGCAGCAAACGGAGTTCTTTCAGGTAAGCGCCGGGCGGTGTCGTGGGCTCCCCATGCAAATACCACGTGAATACGAGGTCCCCATCGAATGTTTTCGAACACTTCCCGCAAGAAACCACTCGTCGCGGAGCTGAGTGCAGTGTGCGGGTCGCCCCACATTTCGGGCATTCGCCCCGCCACCGGGCCTCCGGTTTTGGCAGGTGCGCGGGCAAAGTCACACTGGGGCTGCCGCCCAAAAGGCGGACAGTTCGAGCCCACTTTTCATCATGCCCACTTTTTTGGCCGGCGAGGGCGTGCCCAACCTCATGCAACATGACTTCCCTCAAAGTCGCCTCAGGGTAGAGGACCGCAAGCGGCTTCGAGTAAGTGATCTTCTTTTGCGCGTAGTGGGTGGCGCCAGCACGGCGCTTCGCCCCATCCCACTCCACCCGCCAATCGTGTTTCCCGTAGCGGTGAAGCAACTCTAAGGTTTCAGAAATCACGTCAAACGGGGGCCGGCGCGCCGCCACCTGTTCAAGCGTTCCGTCCAGTGGGGCGGGTGGGGCCTCAAGTGGGCCGTCGACCCCACTCATTTACTGCGCTCCACCACGTCCAGTCGACGAAGAATCCTGGTGGGGGAAACCCGCTGCGCAACCCCAAGGCCCTGAGCGAACAAAGACACCCGCAACTCCTCCAAAAGCATCGCTACCTGATCCATCTCGGAAGCCACCGTAACCGAATAGGGCCGCGCCCCAACCCGCTTTTGGACTTGACTGTGGACATCTTCAACGGCGGCGAGCTCTGTGGACCGCTGCTCATCTTGCCGCAACTCCCGCGGCCCCTTCCTAGCCCTAGTCACCCTGTGAGCGCATGCCTTCAAATACCTGGGCACACCCGGCAACACTGGTTCGGGCAGGTCAAGCAAGTAGCCATCAAAGAAGAGACTGTCAGCGTGCTGCTTCGCTTCGGCTCGCACCGAAGCGTTCGACGCGCTCACGCTCCCCTGCAAAGCCTCCTCCAACTGGGCGTAGGCGGAAGTGGCTGCAACCACTTGGCCGAGCACCTCATAAACCTCATCCTCAAACTGGTCGCGAGCACTCGCGCGCAGCGCCTCGTACGCTTCCCGGTCCCGAACTTGGCTGGGCCTCCCCCCAGTGAGGGTCCCAACCACGTTCTTCATCGCCAACAGTTGCGCGTCCCTAACCAGGGTTTCGGTGCTCTTGTAAGGGGAGGCAGCAAGCATCAGCGCTTCCCGCCCACTCCACCTACTCGTCACCCTCCCCGTCTCTAGCGCGAGGTCGTTGACGAGCAATTGGGTTAGGCCGTCCTCCCAGTCCCGGTTTGCTTCCCCCACGCTCTGCGCGACACCAACCGCCACCGGCGCCTTCAGGGTTCGTTTCGGCTGTCGAAGCAGGGTGGGGTAGCCGCGAACCAGTAGCCCCCTAGAGTTCTTCGCTTCCACCACCTTCGGCAAAGGTGTCTTGGGGAGTGAGGTGACGTTCTCTTGCCTGAGCGCGTCAAACAGGTTCGCATCCAAGTTCGTGGCCCGCTCCGCCCGCGCCGCCGGTCTAGGCGCACTGGCGCTCACCGGTTTAGGCGTCCCAGCAGGTTCTGGGGTCTGTGAGGCCCGCCGTTTTCCACCCCCCGATTGCTGGCTTTGGCTCGCTTTGCTCCGCCCACCATCCGCACGCTGGCTGCTTTGGGCTGCCCGCAACGCTTGTTCCACGGTTGTTTGGAGTGAGGCGGCCGCCCTCTTAGAGAACCGTTTCTGCAGTGCAGGCAGAGAATGCTCGTACCCGATGATCGCTCCGCGCCCATCCACCACTTGGAACCCAATACTCAAGTGGGGAGGGAGCGTGGCGCGCGCGTGCCGCAAATCCTCTTCCGAGATCTCAACCCCCTTCAAAGCGCGAATGCTGTCGGCGAACGACGTGTCGAAACGTGGGGCAGCGGCCTTCACACCTTGGCGTTTCGTGTGGCTCTTCGCCCCACTCTGCTTAGAGCGGGTTTCCTGCGGGGGCACTCCCCCTGACGGTCGGTTCTTCGCGGGCGCGGACCTGCTGGGCTTCCTCTGGGTGGAGACCGCACCGCTTGACCCACCCCAAGCGCGTAAACGCTCCAAAGAAGCATCCAAAGAATAGGGGTCGGGCTCATCCGAAGCCTCGGGGGAGGCCGGCGCCGCAAATGAACCATTCGCCGACGAGGACGCCCCTTCGCCGGCGGTTTCACTCGGGTCCGCCTCCGCCCCGGACTTTATCCGCGCTAGCACCTGTTGACCCGTTTGGGTCGCTGGAGCGAGCGGCCTGCGCTTCGGTTTGGGTAGCCCCCGGATCATCGCGACCACCAGCTCCTCCAACAAACCTGGGACCAGCCAGTCAAACCCCGTGTCCTCCACGCGCGCTAAAACGTCCAGTGGGACCGTCACCGTGATCCCGTCCCTGTCAGAACCCGGCTCAAACGAGTACGACAGCGGCAACGACAGGTCTCCCTGCCGCCAATGGGAAGGAAAATGGGTCTCATCCAGCGTCTCCACTTGGGGGACCAGGTCTTGAAGCGTGAAATCCAACAGGTGAGGGTTTCTCTCCCGCACCTTCCCCCACCACTTGTTGAACTGGGCTGCGCTTACCACGCGCCCGGGGACGCGCGCGTCAAAGAACTGGTAGCGCGCCGCCTCATCAGGCACTAGGGAAGGGTCACGCATGCGTTCCGACATTTCCTCAGCGCGTTCCATCACCTCCGCATTGTGTTTCACGAACGCGTGATGGTTCTCCCTCCAATCGCCTAGGACGAGGGCGTTCGTGATGAACATTTCCCTCGCCAACGTTTCCGCGGTGAGACGACCCGGGTCCTCTTGGCCTTCCAGTGCAAGAGCGAATGCGGCCCCCGCATGCCCCCGGGCCGCATAGTCCGCGCCCAAGTCGGTGTTCCCCAGTCGGCTGAGAGGAACCTTCCGGTCAGCCACCAACGTGAGACCGTACAGGGTCACTTTCTCGTTCACTTGGGCGGCGCCGCGCGCCCTCGACCAAGTCGGTTCCGAATAGGACCTTTTCACTAGGTGGCGCGCATAACGCTCCACCCACTCCGGTTCGATGCTCGCAACTGTTCTAGCGAACAGGCGGGAAGTCTCCACCAATTCTGCTGCCATCACCCATTTGGGGCGCCGATTCTTCAACCCTGAGCCGGGCCAGATCGTGAAATGCGTGCCGCGGGCCCCCACATAAGTTTTCTTCGCCTCATCCCAGTTACCAATGTTGGATAGCAGTCCGGTGAGGATCGACTTGTGAATGTTGGTGACGTCGGCCGCCCTCGTACCCAAACCGCCTTCGATGGCGGCCTTTATGTAAGGGTCCACGCCTTTGCCTTTGGAGAGCTCGATTTCGCGGCGGCTCGGCAGTGGAAGCGCGGAAGTTTTTATCCCCACCTCCCGGGTCATTTGTTGCAGTTGGCGCACGATGTCGCGCCACTCGCGGAACCTCAGGTAGTGGAAGTACTCGGAGCGCACCAGCCTGCGGAAAGCGCTGCCCGACATGTCTCGGGACCGAGAGTTCAAGTACCGCCACATGTTCAGGTAGGTGATGAAGTCGCTGCGCTTGTCGACGTAGCGGGCGTGGGAGGCGTCCGCCGCATCCTGATGTTCGACGGGTCGTTCACGCGGATCCTGGATGGACAGGGCTGCAACAATGACCAGCACTTCGGAGGCGCACCCGAGCCGGTCAGCCTCAATCAGCATGCGACCCAAGCGCGGGTCGATGGGGAGTCGGGCGAGGGTGCGGCCCAGCCTAGTGATTTCTTGGTGGCCGTCCAGCGCCCCGATCTCTTCCAACAACTGGACGCCGTCACGCACAGCCCTAGGCGCGGGCGCATCTAGGAAGGGGAAGTCCTTCACGTCCCCCAACCCCAGCGCTTTCATCTGCAAGATGACGGAAGCCAGCGAGGTCCGCAGGATCTCCGGTTCCGTGAAGTCGTCGCGGGCCGCGTAGTCGCGTTCGGAGTAGAGGCGGATCGCGATGCCCCGACTGGTGCGCCCGGCGCGCCCCGCCCGCTGCCCAGCGGAAGCCTTGGAGACCCCTTCGATTGGGAGCCTTTGCACCTTCGTCTTGTTGGAGAAACGACTGATGCGCGCTAAGCCCGCGTCGATCACGTAGCGGACCGAGGGGACAGTCAGGGACGTTTCAGCGATGTTCGTGGACAAGATGACGCGGCGGCGACTATGAGGCGCGTAAATCCGGTGCTGCTCAGGCGCGGACAGGCGGGCGAACAGTGGGAGGACCTCGATGCCGTTCGGTCGGTCGCGGCTGGCCGGGTCCGCCACATACCGGTCCTTCAAGTGTTCGGCGAGGGCGTCCCGCGCATCCAGAATGTCCCTCTCACCGGGTAGGAAGACGAGGATGTCGCCCTCGTCCTCACTGAGCAGCTCATCAACCGCGTGGGTGAGGGCAGTTTCTAAGTCGAGGTTTTCGCCGAGGCCGTAGCCGAGGGTCGCGAACTCTCCCGGGTCCAGTTCGGGCTCCAGCATGGTGCCAATGGGGGAGGCCGCCTCATCCGCGTTTCCGTCCTCGTGCCAAGGCTTCCCAGCGTCGTGGTCGCCCGTTTGGACGTCGGGGATGAGGGGCCGGTAGCGGACTTCGACGGGGTAGGTTCGCCCCGAAACTTCGATGATGGGGACGTGGCTACCCACTTGCTTTTCGAAGTGTTCCTGGAAGCGTTCAGAGTCGATCGTTGCCGACGTGATGATGACTTTCAGGTCGGGGCGCTTCGGCAGAAGTCGCCCCAAGTATCCGAGGATGAAGTCGATGTTGAGGCTGCGCTCGTGGGCTTCATCCACGATGATCGTGTCGTATTTGGTTAGGTTCGGGTCGGACCCCATTTCGGCTAGCAGGATCCCGTCGGTCATCATCTTGATGAGGGTCGTGGGACCAACCTCGTCCGTGAACCGCACTTGGTAGCCGACGACGTCGCCCGCCTCGCGCCCAACCTTCTGCCCCAACTCGAATGCGATGCGTTCCGCGACGGCGCGAGCTGCGAGCCGTCGGGGTTGGGTGTGACCGATCATGCCCGCAATGCCTCGACCCAGTTCCAAACAGATCTTCGGCAGCTGCGTTGTCTTACCGCTACCCGTCTCACCAGCCACGATGACGACCTGGTGGTCGCGGATGGCGTCCGCTATTTCCTGCCGGTGGTCACTGACGGGCAGGTCCGGGTAGGTGACAACGGGGAGGGCGGCGGCTCTCGCAGCGAGTTGGGCCGGCCCAAACGACGCGTGAGGCGCCCCTAGACGTTTCCCGCGTGAGTGGCCCCGGCGGCTGCGCGTGGGGTTGCGGCGCGTGCGCTGCCCCCCACTCCGACCGGGAGTGGGGTCACTCATTCGCTGTCAGTCCCCTTATCTTCTAAGCCCGGGTCATCCATGTCGGCGGGGCCAGGGCGGAGCACCCGTGACCGAGCAGTCTGCTTGTCAGCCGCTTTGAACACGTTCTCGTAAGTCGCATCCGGCCTAGGTGGCACGTTCCGCAGTGCCCAGCGCACCACAATGTCCCCTAGCCGATCCAAGTTTTTCGCTTGAGAGAAGTCAGTTTCGCGCGCGACCTCAACAACGGAATGTGCGGGAAGCCTAGCGGAGAGGCTTGCCACACCCGTGGAAACGCCCCTTTCCACATCCAGCTCATCAAAGAGGGCGAAGGTTGGGACGGAGAGACCCTCCAACAGTTCCTCCTCACTGTTCAGTGACAGGTCAAGCAGGGTTTGGGGGGTGAGTTCGAAGAACGTGCGGGGACCCGGCGAGTCATCTTTGATGCGTGTCACCAGGTTCTTTTCCAATTCCTCCAACTGTTCTGGGGAGAAGATCGCCTCCCAATCAAAGTCCATTGGACCAGTGATGGGGCTGGAGAGGAAAACAGCTTTCACGGCGCGTGCCCCAGACTTCAGGGCAGAAATGGAGCCGGTGGAGTGGGCGTGCAGGACCTGGCGGGTGAAACCCTGGTCTGCTAACCATCCGGAGGCGGCCCGCAGGTCCTCCGTGCGCCGGTCCATGGTGATCGGTTGGTCGTCAGAGAGTCCGTGGCCCGAGTAGTCAAAAATGAGGGTCGCGTAGCCCAAGGCGCGGTATTTGGCCGCCAACTCGGGGAAGTGGGGGCTGGATTCTCGGTCACATAAAAGTGGGTGGGAGAAGATCACGGCAGCGTCAGTACTGTCTACCGGGTCGATGAGCGTGCCCGCCAGTCGGGCACCTCGGGGCGTCGTAATCTCTATGTCAACCACAGCTCCAAACTACCGAAAACACCCGACCAAAGCACGACCCGACCCGGCCGTTCCACGAACCGCGAACATAAGGGCAGGCTCACGAAAGGTGCGGGCGACTGGAAAGTGGGGGGCGTGGGGGTGGGTGGCGCTGGGCGCGGTATCGTTAGGCGAGAGTTACCGAAACGGGTCGTGTTGGGGTTGGCCCACGCGGCCGTGAACGGCTGGCGAGGTGGGCTTCATGAGCGAAACGGGTGAGGGAGGCAGCGTGGAAGGACGTGTTTCCGCGCCACTGCCCCCCACGGAGGAACGTGTGAGCGCCTTTTGGGCGTTCACCCGAGACCACGTGGGTTGGGCGACCCTTGAGGGTATTTTCGGACAACAGCAGGCTTCCAGCGTGGAGCCCCCGTGGATGCATTTGGGGGACACAAGGGGCGAAGCGGATGGTCTGCTGGCCGCCCTCGTGCGTGAGGGGACACTCAAACTTGCAACGGAAGTGCCTGTCGACGCTTTCGCTGAGGGGGACTTGCCGAAACGGGGAGACTTAGCGGTGGTTTGTGATGGGCGAGGACGCCCCACCAGTCTCGTCGCCACTTTGAACGTGCGCGAAAGCGAACCCCAAAAATCCTCTGACGGCACTCCCGTTAGGATTGTGACAGAAACGCTCCGCTGCTTGTACCCCAAGCAGGACACTTCAAAACAGTGAGGGTGCAATGGGTAAGAAAACAACGTTCGCGTTCGCGTTAGGTGCGGGTTTCCTGCTCGGTTCGAAGGCGGGTCCCAAATACTATGAGGGGTTCAAACGGGGCCTCACCCGCCTTCGGCACACGCGCCTCGTCTCTTCAGGGCTAGAAAAAGTGGCTGATCGGGCGGCCGACGCCGTCCGCATCCAGGGGGTCGCCGTCACCGAGAAGCTCGCCGAGGACGTGCACCGCAAAATCGTCGGCCCAACCATCGCCGTCGAAACCTACATCGTAGAGGAGCCCGGTGAGCAGTTCGGTCAGGTGGACGGCAACTGAGGGACACCCACGGCAACCCGGTTGGGGTTCGCGGATGGAAGGGATGACAGCAGGTGCATGACGGGCGCGTGGAACAAGTGGACCGCAGCGGGGGCCCCCAGAAGAACCCCACCCCCACCCAAATCAAACGGTGGCGCGAATATTTGGCTGAGGAGCGCATAGAAGCCCAAACGTACCGGAACCTGGCGAAACGTGAGCAAGGTGAGAGCCAACAGATCATGTTGGGCCTCGCGGAAGCTGAGGGCCGTCACGAGAGACACTGGGAGAGCCTCCTAGGTGATCACGCGGAGCCTCCCCCCAAACCAAAACTCGGTTCACGACTGCTCGCAACGTTGGCGGGCAGGTTCGGGTCAGTGTTCGCCCTCGCCCTCGTCCAAAGGTCAGAGCAACGCAACGCGTACGAGCGGGAAAGTGACGCGACCGACCGGATGGCCGCTGACGAGCAGGTTCACGGCGAAGTTGTCCGCTCACTTGCGGCTGCCTCCCGGGCGCGCATGGCCGGCAACTTCCGTGCCGTGATCTTCGGTGCGAACGACGGCCTCATCTCCAACTTGGCGCTCATCCTGGGTGTCGCGGGTGCCGGCATGGGGACCCAGTGGGTCATCACCACGGGCGTCGCGGGGCTTCTCGCCGGCTCATTGTCGATGGCGGCGGGCGAGTGGATCAGCGTGTCCTCGGCCCGTGAACTTCTTGAAGCGTCAGCGCCAGCACCACTTCCGCCAGGGAGTTTGGCGCAGTTGGACGTGAACGAAAACGAGCTCTCTTTACTGTTCCAGGCGCGAGGTGAAAGCCAAGCGGATGCGGACACTCACGCCCGCTCCCTGTTCCAGGCCGTGCCCACCGCCATCCAAGGGACCCCCAAAGCGGGCCTACCCCAAACGGTGGGACTGGGTTTGGAGGGGAGCGACGGCGTAAGTGTTGGGGATGAGATCGGGAACCCCTTCCAGGTGGCGCTCTCCTCATTTCTGTCGTTTGGGATCGGGGCGTTCATCCCACTGTTGCCCTACCTTTTCGGTTTGCAGGGTTTGTTGGCTGTCGCTGTGAGCGCCGCGGTTGTCGGCGTGGTCCTACTGTTCACGGGTGGCACAGTTGGACTGTTGTCTGGGAGGGTCGCCTGGGTGTCGGCCCTCCGCCAGCTGGGGATCGGTTACGCGGCTGCCACTGTCACCTTCGGGCTTGGGAGCCTGCTTGGCGGCTAGGGGGTGGCGGCTTGATTGACGTTGACGCGATCTTCTCTAACGAAGTTTTTCGCGCCATCGACTTGACGGGCGTGCTGCTGAACGGGGTGTTGGGCGGGAAACTGGCGCGCTCCAAACACTTCGACGCCGTGGGTTTCATCATTTTGGCGATCATGTCCGCCATGGGTGGCGGGATCCTGCGAGACTTGATGCTGCAGGCTGGCCCCCCAGTAGCGCTCACCGACCCGTTCTACATTTCCACGGCCCTAGTTGGGGCTGCGATCGCGTTCTTGTGGAAGATGGACTCCAAGTTTTGGGTGGTGCCCCTCGTCGTCGCAGACGGTGTGGTGTTGGGGTCGTGGGCGGCGACGGGAGCGATAAAGACACTGTCCCTTGGGTTCGGGATCATGCCCGCCCTGCTGCTCGGCATTACCACGGCTGTCGGTGGCGGGATGATCCGGGATGTGACGGCGGGGAACGTCCCCATGGTGTTCGGGGGCAACAACCTGTACGCGACCCCCGCCCTAGTTTCGGCGGCCACCATGGTCATCTTCTATGAGGTGGGGTGGCCGGTGGCGGGGATGATCGCCGCCACCATCATCGGCTCGTCCTTCACTTTCGTCGCTCACTGGCGCAACTGGCAGCTGCCCGTCGCTTCCGACTGGAGTCTGTCTCTCACCCCAAACCAGCTGAAACGCCTGCTCGCCACCCGGCCCGGGTTCCCCAAGAAGGGCCCTAACCCACCGGACGACCTTGAGGGTTTGCGTGAAGAGTTGGACGAGGTCGACGGCGGGGATTCAGCCACCCCCAGTGAGGATCGTTGAGGCGCGGCCTGCGGGTGCTGACCGCCTCACACTGATCCCCGTTTTCGTGGCATCCTTGAAGGCATGTGCGGAAGATTCACCATGTTTGCGGCCGACCCAGAGTTGGCGTCCTTCTTCGACGTTGACGTCATAGAGGGGGAGCACAAGCCCTCTTACAATGAGGCTCCCTCCCAAATGATCCGCTCTGTCCAGACGGACCGCGCGGAATCGTCGGAGCGCGTCCTCGACCTGAAACAGTGGGGGCTGGTCCCCTTCTGGGCGAAGGATAACTTTAAGCCTCTCATCAACCCGCGCGCTGAAACTGTCACTGAGAAACCTTCGTTCCGGTCCGCGGTGAAGAAGAGGCGCTGCCTCATTCCCACGAACGGTTACTACGAGTGGCAGAAGGAGCCTGACGGGCGGAAGCAACCCTTCTTCTTGAGTCTCGCTGACGCCCAGGGGAACCCCGCGCCCCCGGGTAGGGAACCGGTGCTCGCGATGGCTGGGATCTACGAGGGGCCCAGTCGCGACGCTAAAGAGAAGTTCCGTGAAACCCACGGTGAAGACGCCAAGGTCGACGTGGCGAACACGGCCGCGCTGCTGACACGATCAGCGACGGACAC
>CAYFUO010000037.1:0-15073 GCA_964346255.1 uncultured Actinomyces sp.
GGTGCGCAGTGGCGGTCCCGCCAATGTTTTAAACACGTTGTAGAACGCCACGATCACTCCTTGCAAAGACGCGTTCGAGCTGTTGGGGCCCGAGTGGGTGGCCTGCCTCCCACATCTCTACACGTAATCTAGCGCAAGTTGGGCCCACCTTGGCCGGGGCGCCCCGAAATGCTCGCCCAACGGGAAAGACAGCGCCGCGGGCCAAGTAGACTGGCTACCAACAATGCACCGCTGGGGTTGAGGAGTGGACATGATAACTGCGATAGTCATGGTGAACTGTGACGTGGACCGGATACCTGAGGCGGCTCAAGGAATTGCGGACCTGGAATGGGTTCGAGAAGTGTATTCGGTGACGGGAGACGTGGACCTGATCGCGCGCGTCAAAGTGTCGAAATATGAGAACTTGGCTGACGTCATCGCTGACGGGATGGCGAAGGTTCCCGGCGTGACCACGCTGCGCACCCACGTCGCCTTCCGCACCTATTCCAACTCTGACTTGGAAGAAGCCTTCCACTTGGGGCTCGACTGACCTGAAGGCCCACTCGCCCTCGAACGGCTCTGACCCGCCGCAACGTGGGGGCAGCGGCCCTCACAGGGTTTTCACTGCGAAACTGGTGGGGCGCCTCACCTTGGGTTGGGTGGCGGCGGTCGCCGCTTTCCTGCTGCAAGACTTCTTACAATCACCCCTACCCCTGGTTTCCAGTGCGGGTATTTTGGCGGCCCTCGTCGGCGTCATCTTAGTCTGCTCCGCGGGCGTAGTAGCTCAGGCGGAGCGTCTCGCAGCAATCCTTGGCGACCCGTACGGCACCCTCATTTTGAGCGTGTCTATCGCGGTAATCGAGGTGATCCTCATTTCGGCTGTGATGCTCGGGGTGGGCCCCAACCAGACGATCGCTAGGGACTCGATCATGGCGGTGTCCATGATCATTTTGAACCTCGTGGTCGGGGCTGCACTGGTGGTTGAAGCACACAGGACCCCGCGGGCGGTGGCGAACAGGAGGGGCGCACTCATCTACTTGGCGCTCATCACCTCAATGTTGGCCCTCGCGTTTGCGCTGCCCACGCTCCCCCTAGGTGACCCGGGGGGCCGGTTCCTGCCAGGCCAGCAGGTCGCGGTAGCTGCCGTCTCCGTGGTCTTGTACGGCGGGTTCCTCTACCTGCAGACGGGGCCGTGGCGCGCAGCCTTCCAAGAGGTGGGCTCCGGCGCCGCGCGGGCCGGCAAGTCTCCGAGCGGGGCACCCGTGCTCCCCCGGCACTCGCACATCGGCCCCGTGATCCGGGAAAACATCCGGGAGCTGGTGGGGCGAACAGCGGCGATCGCCTTATTGATGGTTCCGGTCGTAGTGTTGTCCAACGACATGGCCCACCAGTTGGAGCGCATCGTCGTTGCAGCGCGGGCCCCGGTGGCCCTGTCCGGCCTCCTGATCGCGATGATCGTCTTCTTACCTGAGACGATCACTACCCTGCGTGCAGCAAGTTTCGGGGAGGCCCAACGGGTTTCCAACCTCACCCACGGCGCCCTTCTCTCCACGCTCGGCATCACCATTCCCGTGGTCCTCACCCTGAGCCTAATCACGGGGGTGCCGGTGGTCATGGGGGAAAGCCCAGCGAACCTGGGGTTGCTAGGCGCGACGCTGCTGCTGTCCTTCGCAACATTTGCCACTGAAAGGCCCCACCTGGGGGCGGGGCGAAGAAAGGGGCGCAAGGCAGTTTTCGCAGCCGCGCACCTCACCCTCTTCGCGTTCTACTTGGGCCACCTGTTCGCGGGTTGACCGCAGCTATTCTGTGGTGGCCTCCACCCAGCGCTCCACGGTGTCCCCCGCGACCCCGCTGGCAAGAGTTTCAGATGCCACTTCGAAAGCGCCTGCGAGACCCCGGTTGAACTGGGCTTGATCATGCCAGTTCGCGGCGCTCCGCCCGGACGCCACATCGGACGCCATGATGCCCAACGCCGCGTTCAGAGCGACCGCATCAAAAATGGGTCCGCGTTCCCCTTCGAAAAGACTCCGAGCGATGGCAGCATTATCTTCTGGGCCGCCACCAACCAAATCGCCCAAAGTCGCTTCCTCCAAGCCGAGGGTTTCCGCTGGGTTGACGACGTGCTCGGTGACCTCCCCACCCTGAATGATCCACAGGCGTGACGGTTCAACGGTGGTTAGCTCATCTAACCCCACGTTTTCCCCACGCATCACGAAAGCGTTGGTGCCCCGCTCCGCGAAAACGCCCGAAACCAGGGGGGCCGCCTCTTTCCTCGCCACCCCCACCACTGAAGCGTGGGGGGCGACCGGGTTAGTGAGTGGGCCAAGCACGTTGAAAGCTGTTGGGAACCCTAAGACGCGGCGTACGCGAGCCGCGTGACGCATGGACGGGTGAAACTTGTTCGCGAACAGGAAAGCTATGCCCACTTCATTGAACGCTTCGATGATCGCGTCGTTCTTCGCGGCGAGCTGGACGCCGAGCGCTTCAAGCACGTCCGCTGATCCGGACGAGGACGTTGACGCCCGGTTCCCGTGCTTCACCACCGGGTAGCCCGCCGCTGCCAACAGGATAGCGGCCATCGTAGAGATGTTGACGGTCCCCGCCTCGTCCCCACCGGTGCCCACCACGTCAACGACGTCGCTGGGCAAATCTATTTTCTCCGACCCCGCCTGCATCTGGTCAGCAAGACCGAGCAGTTCGGAGACCGCAACCCCGCGCACAGCCATAATCGACAGGAAGGCAGCTAGGAGCGCCTCGTCTAACTCTCCGTCCATGATGGAACGCATGAGGGAACGCGCCTGTTCGTACTCCAGTGTGCCGCCGCCTGCCAGCAGGGGCGCCACTTGGTCCCACGTGGCCGCGTGTCGCGGGGGCGAAAAGCCTACTCGACCCACTTCAGGGCTTCAGTCATCGTCTCTTGCAGTTCCAACGGATCATAGGGGGCGAGAACCGTGAACGCCGCGTCCGCCCACTTCGCCAGCCACGCGTCTTGGGGTCGCGCCGTCAACAGGACGAGGAGAGGCTGAAAGTCCAACTCGTTTTGGACCCGCTTCGCCACCGCCATGCCCCCAACCTTCGGGGTTTCAGCGTCGAGCACCATGATGGCGGGCTTCTTTTCCTCCACGGCCTTCACGACGCCGGCAGGTGTCGCCGTTTCGATCCAGTTGATGGTGGGGGTGTCGCGACCGGGACGTCGGCCTGTCCCCTCCATGATGAGTTCACGTTTCGCACTGTCCGCAGAGTAGAGGATCACATCGACTGATTCTTCGCTCACCGGGGTCTCCTAACATTCGGCGCGCCCGCGCCCAACCAAGCTACAAGTGTACCTACTAACAGGCCGCGAGGTTCCCCTACCGCGGCGGGAGGACACGGCTTACGGGGTGTAAGCGTCCAAGATATCGACGATCATCACCATGGCGGGCTGGTCTTCACCAGTGGCTGGGATCAGCAGCAGCAGCCGGGACCCCACGTGTTCACCTAGGAACAATGAGTTAGCAGCGGGGATCGCTTCCGGTCCGACGTCCCAAGTGGTGGTGGCAGCATGCTCTTCACCCCAGTATTGGGCGATGTAATGGTAGACAACCGTTTGGTCTGATGTGATGACCGGGCCGTTGCCCTCCGCGACTACGATCGATTCTTCACCGTCGGGGCTCGCGGCACCCGCTTTGAACACGAGGACCGGCTCTTCACCTAGGTCCCCATCAATCTTCAAACCATCCGGCAACAGCTCGTCAGTTGGCTGCGCGTCCTCCAAGATAGCCGTGTCAGCCCCCAAAGAGTCGAGAACGTCAACCACGAAAACCAGTGTGGAACCACCTGGGATGCTGCTGGTGTCTTCCTGGCCGTAGCCCCACTCAGGCGGAACCACCAGGAGGACTCGGTCACCGACGTGTGTCCCCGCCAGCCCGTACTTCCACCCTTGGATCACGCTGTTGAGTGAGAAAACTGCGGGTTCACCACGACTGAACGAAGAGTCGAACGGTGTCCCATCCCAAAGCCATCCCGCGTAGTTGACTACGAGGACCGCGTTCTCATCTACCTCTACCGCGTCCTCATCCTTCACGTCACCGTCTTCAGCGTCGCCTTCAGACAAAACTTTGGAGACAATCTCGGTTGGGGGCTCCGTGTCGGTTGGCACCATTTCTGGGGCCGCGTCCTCGTCCTTCTCGTCATTCTTGATTTCGGGCAAGTCCATTTTCGGGTCCCGGTCCACCACAGGACCGGCCTCACCGGCGGACTGGCTCGCGTCGCTCTGAGCCGTCCCCTCACCACCGTTTTCGTCGCTGGTGCACCCGGTGAGAGCCAAGCTGCCACCCAAGACCAGCGCAGCGAGAACTCCGATCCCACGCACAGTTTTCAAAGTCATGTTCCTAACCATCTGTTAGTGGAAAGACTCCCCGCACGCGCAAGTGTTGCCGGCGTTCGGGTTGTCAATGGTGAAACCCATCCGTTCGATCGTGTCAGAGAAGTCGACCACCGCACCATCCAAGTAGGGTTTGCTCATCCGGTCCACCACCACGCCAACACCGTCGAAGTCAACGAGCGCGTCCCCATCTAGGGTGCGGTCATCAAAGTAGAGCTGGTAGATGAGTCCCGAGCAGCCACCCGGCTGGACTGCGACACGCAACCGCAGATCATCGCGGCCCTCCTGCTCCAACAGGCTCTTCACCTTGTGCACCGCCGCGTCAGTAATGGTGACTTCGTGTGCGGGCAATTCCTGTGTCACGTCGGACATGCGTGGCCTCCTGCGTCTTCTCACGCCCGGTTGGACTTAGCCGCCGGGCCCACTTAAAACACCTTCACCCTACGCTGTAGGCCAGATCGTGTCATCCAGCCCCGCCCCGTTTTGAGCCTAATCACGCTAGCCCACCGCGCAGCGGCGCCCCCACCCCACCTTCGGCGCGTGGCCTCAGATTGCGCGCAGCCAAGTTTGGGCGACTCGCCTACCAGCGTCCTCGAATGCATCTTTTCCGACGAGGTCGGAGGCCAAGAGAGTCGTTGCGTGCAAGCCGAGCTCCGCGCGTTCAGGGGAGGAAAGGGAGGACCTGACCCCTACAGCCACCACAGGTTTCGCGTTCTTCTCCGCTAGGGCGGTGATGTTGGTGAGTCCGAGGTCGGACAGTTCCGGCACATCCAAGTGGGGCTCCAAGGCGACGACGAGGTCCGATTCAGCGATTCGCCTTTCGAGGTCCACGAGTTCTTCTAGCACGTTGAAGGAAGGGCGCAGGCGCGCTCCGAGGGCGGTCAAGACGGCCGCCGCTCCCCCACTGGCTCCCGAACCCGACATGCGGGTGGGATCCGTAACCCCACCATGGTTGCGGAAGTGGCGAACCAACGCGGCCTGCACGCGCTGCCCCACCAGTGGCCCCGCTGGGAGGGCAGTAGAAGAAAAGGTGAGGGACCCGAACCCGGGGGTCGAAGAGGATCCCAGGCTCGGCGCGAGGGCTTGAGGCCCGTGAAGTTCGGTGGCGCGGGGCTGCAGCGTTGGGGTCAGTTGCGCCGGGGATCCCGCCCCTATGAGCGGACGAGCCGTTTGAGACGCGAAGACGGGTGACACCCCCGTGGAATCCAAAAAGGCTTGAGCGTCTTCTAGGGCGGCAAGCCACTGCTCCTCACTGCTGTCCTCATCAAGGCTTGAACCTTCGAAGCCAGTGGGGCCAGGATCAGTGAGATCAGCACCCGTGAGACCAGCACCCGCGAGGCCTGTGAGGAGGCCCGCCCCCCAATCGTGGTGGCTACTGTGACCACCCTCGATGATCAAAGTGGTTGGCCCTCCAAGCGCCGCAGCGCGGATGGCTTCACCCAAACCCCTTGAGGAAGCCGCGCCGCGCGGATCCGAAATGAGCAAAGTGGGCTGGGAAAACCCTTCGGTGGGGCCTCCCCCGGACGGATCCCCCGACTGCGCGGCAAGGCTCGCTGCGAGCTCAGCAGCCCTTGCTGGGCCGAAGGGAACCACCTCCAAAGTGAGGTCCCCAGAATCACTGGTGGCCGCGGCTTCACGCTTACCCGTCATCCGTTCGCGCGTGGAGCGGATCCCCCGCGCCAGCGCCCCCAAAGCGTCCTGGGTTGCGTCCGTGGGACTACCGAACCCACTGCCCTCAGTGACAACGTCAGTCGCGGCGCGCAAACCCCCCGACAAGTCGGGGCTGGTGAGGTCCCAGTGGCCAACCACCAGCACCCGAGTGCCCAGGCTAGGCATCAGACTATTTCCGCTAAACCCGCGAGGAACAGGGCTTCAGCGACGGTAGCGTTCTTCAATATTTTCACGGACTGGGACTCGTTCTCACCGTGAGCTTTCGTGGCTGGGTCTTCAATGCCGGTAACAATGATGATCGCCTCCGGGAACGCCTCCTCAAACTTCGCGATGAAAGGAATCGAGGCCCCCTGACCGATGGCGACCGCGTCGACACCCCACGCCTTAGACAGGGCTTCCCGGTAGTCCTTCACCACCTCATGGTCCAAGTCGGCGGTGTAGGCGGGACCCATCTCTTGGACGGCAACCTCGACGGTCGCCCCGAATGGGGCGCTGGCGGTCAAGTGAGCGGCGAGCGCTTCCGCCGCGTCTTCCACCTTCTGGCTTGGGGGGACCCTCATGGAAAGCCTGAAAGTCGCTTCCGGGATGATCGCGTTCGCGGACTCGTTCACCGCGGGAGCGTCTATCCCGATCACGCCGATCGCTGGCTTCGACCAGACGCGCGCCGCGAGGTCGCCCGTGCCCGCCAGCTCGACCCCTTCGAGGACGGAGGCGTCAGCGCGGTAGGTTTCTTCATCCCAATCAACTTCAGCCTCTTCGGAGCTCGTGAGCCCTGGGACTGCCACGTCGCCAGCCTCATCGTGCAAGGTGGCGATAAGGCGGGACGCGACAGTCAACGCGTCGAGGAGGGGTCCGCCGAACATGCCGGAGTGGACAGCGTGGTCGGCGACCTTCACCGTCACATCCACGCTCACCACGCCCCGTAGTGTGGAGGTGATGGCGGGAACATCAACTGTCCAGTTGGAGGAGTCCGCCACGATGATCACGTCGGCGGCCAACCGGTCGTGGAACTTGTCGAGGAAGGGCCCAAACGTGGGGGAACCGATCTCTTCCTCACCCTCAATGAACACGATCACGTTCAAAGGTGTCTGGTTAGGGAGGGCCTGCAAGGCTCGCAGGGCGCCCAAGTGAACGATGACGCCCGCACCGTCGTCGGACGTGCCCCGCCCGAAGATCCGGTCGCCCCGAACCTCCATTTCGAACGGGGGGCTCACCCAACCGGGGGTGTGGGGTGCGGGTTGGACGTCGTAGTGGGCGTAGAGAAGGACGGTGGGGGCGCCCTCGTACTTCGGGCCCCGAGCAATCACTGCGGGGGACCCCTCTACACCGTCTTCGCCTGCCGCCACTTCAATGGAGGCGTTGAACCCGAGGGAGGAAAAATAGGCTTCCACGAGGAGTGCTGCGCGCTCAAGCTCGGCGGCCTTCGTGGGGTCGGAGGAAACGGAAGGGATGGACACCAGTTCAGCGAGGTCCCGCAGCATGCCGGGAAACTCGGCATCTACAGCAGTCTCAATCCGATCAAAAAGTTGTTGACTTGGTTCGTTCATGGTCCCAATCTACCCGGATAGGCAAGGACTGCCCCCTGGCGTTGACTTGGGCGCGGGCGAGCGGTCCGCTAGCCTTGACGCGTGAGCGAACAGACAGACTTCAACGCCGACCCGACCAAGAAGAAGGGCCCAACCCGCAGCAGGAAAGAGGCGGAGGCTGCCCGGCAGCGCCCCCTCGTTCCAACGGACCGGAAGCTCGCGAAAAAGCAGGCTAGAGCCAAGAAGGACGAGGCTTGGGCTAGGCAGAGGCGAGCGCTAGAAACCGGGGATGAACGGTACTTGCCAGCCCGGGATAAGGGCCGTGTGCGGCGGTACACGCGTGACTACATTGACTCGCGCTGGTCGTTCTCTGAGTTCCTTCTACCCGCGATGCTGATCTTCTTAGCTGCGATGCTGCTCATCTCCGTGGTTCCCCTGCCCACGATGGTTGCGTCCCGAATCATTTTGGGGGTAACGATCTTTTTCTACCTCCTACTGTTCGGCTCCTTCATTGAGGGATACGTCGTCTGGCACCGCATCAAGAAGAACATTGCGCAGCGCTGGCCGAAAGCGGAAATCCCCAAGGGATCCTGGTTCTACGCTTACTCTCGGATGATGATGGCGCGCAGGTGGCGCTCCCCCAAGGCGCTGGTGGAACGCGGGGAACTGAACAAAAAGAAAGACGCTTAACGGCTCGGCGAGCGGGCACTCGGACATTGGGCCCGCGGCACTGGGGCGCGTGAAAATTTCAGTGGGACCCGCGTAGACCGCGTCCTACCCGTCGAGAGCTCGCCATTGAGATCAACTTCCGCAGCCTTCCCGCGGGTCCCTAGCTCGGAGCCTCACTGACGAGACTGAGCAATAAGATGACCCCCACCCGTGTGGGGTAGATCACCCATGATACCCCATTAGGGGAGCTTGTGCGCGTCCTGTTGGAGGACTTTCTCGGTGGCGGCCAGCAACTTCCCGATTGGCTGGCGCAACACTAGGTCGGCGGAGGCGTCCGCTGGTGTCGGCTGGTAGTTGATTATCACTAGGCTCCGGCCGCGGAACGCTTGGAGCAGCCCAGCCGCCGGGTAAACCACTAGGGACGTTCCCCCCACAATCAGAGTGTCAGCCCGGCTGATCGCTTGGGCGGCGCGGACGAACGCTTCTTCCGGGAGGGCCTCCTCGTAGAGGACGACGTCCGGGCGGATCATGCCCCCACACTGACACGTTGGGGTGGGTGCGCCCGCATCCAACTGCTTTTGGACTTCCTCTAACTGGTGGGGGGTCCCGCACTTCATGCAGTAGAACCGCATGATCGACCCGTGCAGCTCCCACACGTTCCGGCTCCCAGCGTCCTGGTGGAAGCCATCAATGTTTTGGGTTGCGACACCTAGGAGGCGCCCATCCTTTTCCCATTTGGCGAGGGTCTTGTGAGCATCGTTAGGTTTCGCGTCCTCGTCCACCAAAGACATTTGGTAGTCAAAGAAGACATCCGGTTTCTTGAGGAAGAACGACCTCGAGAGCAGCTCTTCAGGAGTGTAACCGTAGGTTGAGAAAGCGGCTTCGCGGGCGGCCTCAGACCGGAAGTCGGAGACACCCGACTCCGTGGAAACGCCTGCCCCTCCGAGGAAGACGACGGACCTGCTGTCTTCAATAATGTCCGCTAGGGCTCGCGCACTCTCTTCTAGGTTCAGGTTCTGCCCGTTGTCACTCATCTTCTGTTAGCCCCAATCTTTCGCTCACTAGCCCCAGCCTAGTCGGGTTCTGGGGGTGCTCACCGGGACACTTTGGGGACCTGGCCGGCAAGGTTCGGTTTCAAGCCGATATCCACTTCCACAACGTCACCCGCTAACTCGGGGCCCCGCCCAATGAGCAGGCCCGCCTTGCAGGCGCCGAACGTGGCGGTCACGTCCGCGGGCAACACTGTCGGTGAGGGGGCTTCGCCCGTGTCCGCATCCAAACCACTGGGCAAGTCCACGGCCACCACCACAAGAGGGTCTCCCTCAACGGCGCGTGCCGCTTGGACCGCAAGGAGCGCGTCCACCACCTTCTTGGGTGCGCCTCGCAGCGCAGCCTGCCCCGCTGAGCCGGTCCCCAAAATCCCGTCTACCACCACCGCTGCCTGCGCGGCCGCCTCCTCGGCAGCTTCAACTAGCGCGTCGGGGTCCGCGCCGACGGGCGCTAGTAGGGTCGCCCCCGAGTCGAGGGCCGCCTTCAGTCCTTCTTCGTGGATGCGTCCAAGGACGGGCAACAAGCCCACTTGGTACCCCGCCTCCGACAGGTGTTTGGCTGCGTAGAGTGCGTCTCCCCCATTGTTTCCCGCCCCAACCAGCATGAGCACCGCTGGCGCCCCGATGGGGATCGCTAGGTCCTCGAGTTCTGCGTCAACGATGTTGGCGAGTGCTTTCGCGGCCCGCGCCATGAGGGGCACCCCAGCCGCCAACAGTGGGGCTTCCGCGTCGATGATTTGTTGTGCGCTGTATCCGTCCACGTTCCTACCTCACGCCCCCAAGCTCTGAACTGTTTGTTCCACTAACTGTTCCAACCTTTTCACGTCCCCCTGGTCGCAGAGGGTGATCACGACCGCGTCTTTCCTAGGGATGATCGCGAGGGACTGCCCGCCGGTGCCGTGTCCGAAGAAAATCCCATCTTTAGCGCCGACCCACAGTCCACTCCCGTAAGCGTGTCGGCGAAAGTGGGGGTTGGATGCGACGTCAACGTTTGGGGTGAAGGTGGTTGACGTTTTCATCATGTTCACCCAGCCGGCAGGCAAAAGATCGGTGCCACCCGTCCCAGCGTCTTCACCGGTCGACTCAGCCAACAGTAGTTCCCCGATTTTCATGAGGTCGGTGGGCCGCAGCCACAGGCGGGTTGCCCCCGCCAAATAGTCCCCATACTTTTCCCAACGCCACTGTTCAACACCTAGGGGCATGAAGAAGTTCTTCCCCGCCCACTCCCCCAACTCTTCACCCAGGAACTCTTGGAGGACGACACTCAGTAAGTAGAACCCGGCATTTGAGTAGAGGTAGTGTTCGCCGGGCTCGTGCACGAGCGGCGTGGAAACCACGAACTCAACCAGTCGGTTCAGGTCTCTTCCGACGAGGTCGCCGCGCATCAGCAAGACCCTATCGAAACCGGTGGTGTGGGTGAGCAGATGCTTGACCTTCACCCTCTTCCAGCGCTCCAGGTTCTCACTGCCCGCTGCAGCCTCGAACTGCGCCGCACCTAAAGCCCGCTCCAGATAGGGCCACACCAACGTTTCCTCAGTGAACTGGGGGTTCTGCTTGGAGACTGCTCCTGCGATCAGGGTGAGGACCGTCTTGGACAGGCTGCGAATGTCTGAGGGGCGCTCCTCAGAACGAAAAGAGTGCAGAAAGGTCTTGCCCCCGTCTTTCACCATGAGGGCGTGCACGTCCAACGGCTTTCCGGAAGCGTCGGTTGCAGCCTCAAACTGGGACACTAGGCCCGCGAAAGCGTGATCATCCATTTGTTCCTCCACTAACTCTCTTTCGACGGCAGGTGGGCGCGTCAGATGGCGGCGTCCCGGAGCTGTTCAACGAACTCTTCCTCCACGACTTGGGGGAGAACTTCCAGGCCCTCTTCAAACTGGTTCTCACCGGCGCCAGTGAAGAGCTTCCCGTCCCGCATCTTCTCCGAGGTGAACACTGCGGTTCTGCACGTCTTGAACCCGAGGTCATGGTAGAGCCTCATCGCCACGTGGCTTCCCGTCTGGGTTGAAAGCATGATCGGCCCACCATCCAGTTCAAGAGACTTCCTGATCGCCTCCACCACCACGGCGCGCCCCAACCCTTTCCCCTGCTCGCCGGGTTTGGTGGCTATCCAGTGGAGGATTGGGATGCGTTTCCCGTCCTCGTCCCACGCGAACCACGCTGAACCGGTCGCCACTGGGGCCCCGTCTGCGTCCAGGACGAACAGGACTCTGCGGGCCACCTCCTGCGGGTGGCGCAGGAATACGGTTCGGAAAAACTCTTCCCCCTCTTCAACAGAGTCGAATCCGCCAACGGACGCTTGGATCTCACCCCACGCCTGGCCCCCACCTTCCCAATAGAGGAGCAAACTGTAACCGGGGGGAAGAACAGCCGGTGGGAGGGCGGAAGCGTCTTCCTCAGAGATCTTCATGAAGAACTTCTTGTGCGGAACCGTAGTGTCAAGCATGGTCCCATTGTGCCCTGCAAGACTTGTACAGCGCTGAGACCGCTGCTGACTAACGTGTTTTGGGGCACAATGTGTAACAAGTGGGCGACGGTTCTTGGCTGGGGAGGACGTAGATTGAAAAACACTCTTGTGCTGCTGCGCCACGGCAAAAGCGAATACCCCGAGGGTGTGGGGGATGAGCAGAGGCCACTAGCGAAACGCGGTAAGCGGCAGGCGAAGATGGCTGGCGAGTGGATCAACAAGCATGTTGGCCCCTTCGACCTGATCCTATGTTCCCCAGCGACCCGCACCCGCGAGACCTTGGAGCGTGCGGGCCTAGAGGGCCCGGTCCACTACGTGGATGACCTCTACAACTGGTCCCACCGCGTCTACCTGGACGTCCTACGACAAATGGGTGGCACGAACGCGAAGGTCGCCCTGGTTGGGCATGAACCCGCGATCTCGGCGACCGCCCTCGCACTGATGAAGGACCGTTCCAGCGACGACGCGAGGCGGCTCGAAGCGAAATACCCCACCTCAGCGGTTGCGGTGCTAACTGGAAGTGAGCCGTTCACGGAGCTCGCCACCGGGCACATGCACCTCACCCATTTCCACGTGCCCGAACGCGAACATTAGCCCCAAACACTGAACCCAGAGCGCTAAGGCTCAACGACAACGAAGTCGAACAACTCTAAGTGAGGTCAGGATGCTGGAACTGTGCGTCACCTGCAGGGAACACCAGGGACTGTGGTGGGGCCAGGTGCCCCCAATCCCCCACCTCGACCTTCCACGCTGCACCCTCAGTGCGGCCACGTTGCATGAGCTCGGCTCCAAAGTGGTCGACACTGTGCAGGACGCGGCCCGCTCCACACTGATTTCGTTGCGCCTCTTGGACGAGGGCGGGGCGCCCTTCAAAGAGGTCACCGTTTACATTCCCTAAGCCACGCGGCTAGGCTGCGATCCGCGTCGCCGCCCACTTCTCTCCCCTTACCCGGAGTCCTCGCGGTCAATGCCCGCACTGCTGGGCGCCTGAGTGGAGTCTGTGAGACCCCACGGATTGTGCAAGTGTCGGGCCCCCACCGATATGCTGGTCTGGTCACCGTCAAGTATTTAGGGATGCTACGAATGCGATACGACCCGATTGTTGAACAGGCCCACCACTACTACGAGCCTGGGGTCCCCTACGAGATCCCCATCGCGAAAGACTCTCTATTCAAACTGTTAGAGGGCACAGCTTCCCGCTACCCCAACGTGCTGGCCATCGACTATTTTGGGGCGACCACCACGTACGCTGAAGTTTTGAGCCAAACTGAGCGCGCCGCCCAAGTGTTGGTCAACTTGGGGGTGGAACGTGGGGACACTGTGGCGCTCGCACTGCCGAACTGTCCACAAGCGTTCGTCGCCTTCTACGCCTGCCAGCGGATCGGAGCTATCGCAGCCCAACATAATCCGCTGGCGACCGCCCACGAGCTCAAAGGCCAAATCGAGCGTCACGGGGCGAAGGTTGCAATCGCGTGGGAGCAGACCGTGGAGAAACTCCCCAGGGGCGGCTCTTCTCCCTTGGAGACGGTGCTGTCCGTAGACATTTCTGCGGGGATGCCCCTGAAAGAACGGTTCATGCTTTCCCTACCCGTGAAAGCTGCCCGCAAACAGCGTGGGAAGCTGAGGGGAGAAGTGCCTGAATGGGTGATGTCTTGGGACGAGGCGGTCGAGACCACTTCTAAGATCCCCCGCTCCTACCCTCACGCGAAAGTGGATGACGTCGCGGTCATCTTGCACACGGGTGGTACGAACGGTGTGCCGAAGTCGGTTCCCCTCACCCACAAGAACCTGGGGTCTAACGTTGACCAAAACCTGTTTTGGGTGTTCAAGTTGCACGAGGGCGCCGAAGTTTTCTACTCCCTACTCCCCTACTTCCACGCGTTTGGGCTCACATTCTTCCTGCTGTCAGCAGTGAAAAAGGGGGCCACCCAAGTGGTTCTCCCCAAGTTCGATGTTCCCCTAGCCCTCGAAGCGCAACGGCGGCGTAAGGTGACGTTCTTCGTGGGTGTGCCACCCATGTTTGAGCGGATCGCTAAGGGGGCGATTGAGACGGGCACCGACATCACCTCCATTCGCTACGCGGTTTCTGGCGCGATGCCCCTGTCCGATAAGGTCGCCCACTTGTGGCAGTCCGCAACCAACGGGGTGATCTTGGAGGGCTATGGGCTGTCGGAGACGTCCCCCGTCCTCACCGGGTCCCCCCTGTCGCACAAGCGCCGCCTAGGGACGCTGGGGCTACCCTTCCCGTCCACTAGGGTGCGCCTCGTCCACCTGGACGACCCTACGAAGGACGTGAAAGATGGGGAGCCCGGCGAGATCATTGTGAAGGGCCCCCAAGTTTTCAGCGGCTACCTTGGCGCCCCGGAAGAAACTGCGCGCGCTTTCACCTCTGAAGGCTGGTTCAGGACGGGCGACATTGCTTACAACGATGGGGGCTACCTGTACCTCGCGGACCGCCGTAAAGAACTGATTCTGTCTGGCGGGTTCAACGTGTACCCCTCCCAAGTGGAAGACGCGATCCGGGACTTCCCCGGCGTGAAAGATGTTGCGGTGGTGGGGATCCCCTCTGACGACGCGCGGGAAGTGGTTACCGCAGCGTTGGTGATGAACGAGGGCGAACCGCAGCCCACCTTGGAACAAATCCGCGAGTGGGGGAAGAAGAAGCTCTCCAACTATGCGCTACCGAAGGACATCGCGTATCTGCAGGAGATGCCGCGCAGCCAGCTGGGCAAAATCTTGCGCCACGGGGTGAGAGACCAGTTGGCTGAGTCCATGACGAAAGCGTGGGAGTCCGCCTCCACCACGGCAGCCGACCTAGTGAGTGAAGCGTCGGAGTTCGTGGCCGACGCTTCTAAAGCCGCGGCGGACGCCGTCGCGGAAGCCATGAAGGACGTCCTTCCAACCTCCCCAAACGAGGAGGACGCTGAACGTTCATCAGAAGAAACCGAAGACCCTAACCCGCATGAAGGTGACAAGAATGTCCAGTGAAAACGTGACCCACGGGGACACGGACGATGAGATTGTCCTGAACCCAGACACCGACGCCTACACTCTCTCCATCATTGCGGGTAGGCGCCCTGAACTGTGGGAAGCGATCTACTTCCACCCGAACACCGACCCCTCTTGGCTGGTGACGATCAAAGAAGAGTTCGACAAGCGGGGTGAGACGCTCCCCGAACCGGAGATGAGGCTCGGAGCCCCCGGCCAAGATGAGCAGGCCGCGAAGGCCGCTCAAGAGGAGTTGGATAACTGGGCCCAAGACCCGGCCCGTAAACGGGGTCCCTCCATCTTCCAGCGCCTTTTCAAACGGGACTAGGCTTAGCCACCGCCACCGGAGCCTGGGTTAGGC
>CAYFUO010000038.1:0-14291 GCA_964346255.1 uncultured Actinomyces sp.
AAGAGGATCTGAAAACCCTGCAACGCATTCCTGGGGTGGGACGCAAAACGGCGCAAAGACTGGTGCTCGAGATCGGGGACAAGCTGGGAGCCCCCGACCAGGCAAGTCCACTGCCTAGAAAGCCGAGCCGCTCTCAGCAGGCTGAAGCGGTGGCAACCGCCCTCGAACAGCTCGGGTGGCCCAGGGCAGTGGCGACCCGGGCAGTTGACGGTTTGGAAGGCGAGTTCTTAACCATGGAGGAAATGTTGCGGGCCGCGTTAGCCCAGTTGGGGGCCAGCCGTGGACTATGACGAGGACGCTATGCAGTCCAACATCGTGGCCCCCGACGCCGATGAGCTGGAGAGGGCAGCGGAGGCTGCGCTGCGCCCTCGATCGTTAGAAGAGTTCATTGGGCAGCCGGCGGTGCGCGGCCAGCTGTCAGTTGTTCTTGACGCAGCGAAGGGTCGGGGGGAAGCCGCCGACCACGTTCTCCTAGTGGGCCCCCCAGGTCTGGGGAAAACGACTCTGGCGATGATCATCGCTGCGGAGATGGGCGCGTCCCTACGGTTAACGTCCGGGCCCGCTGTGCAGCACGCGGGCGACCTCGCATCCATACTGTCCTCCCTGCAACCAGGCGACGTGTTGTTCATCGACGAGATCCACCGGCTTGCGCGGACCGCGGAGGAAATGCTCTACCTTGCGATGGAGGACTACCGGGTCGACATTATTGTCGGTAAAGGGCCGGGCGCGACCTCCATCCCCCTCACTTTGCCCAGGTTCACCGTGGTGGGGGCGACCACCCGGTCCGGGCTGCTGCCCGCCCCACTGCGGGACAGGTTCGGCTACACCGCACACCTCGAGTTCTACTCCACCGACGATTTGAAGAAGGTGGTGCGGCGCAGCGCGGCCTTACTGAACGCGCCGTTGGACGTGAGCGCGTCTGACGAAATAGCGCAGCGTTCTAGGGGTACACCGCGTATTTCTAACAGGCTGCTGCGCCGAGTCGTGGACTACACGCAGGTGCGGGGGGAACGCAAGGTGTCTTTGACGCGTGCGAAGGAGGCGTTGAGCTTATTCGAAGTTGACCCGCTCGGACTTGACCGCTTGGACCGCGCTGTTCTCGAGACCATTTGTAAGACTTTCGGGGGCGGTCCAGTCGGCTTGGGCACGCTTGCCCACACGGTTGGTGAGGAAGCTGAGACGTTAGAGACGGTTGCCGAGCCCTACCTGGTTCGTCAGGGGTTCCTGATGCGGACGCCTCGGGGGCGGGTCGCAACTAAGAAGGCGTGGGATCACTTGGGGCTTACGCCCCCGGACGAACTAGCGTTGTTCGGCACATAGCCACTTGCCACCTACGTTTTCTAAGGCCTTTCGCCTAGACTTTCTTCGGCACGTCAGCCTTTCCAACCTGTAAGGGAGTGCACAGTGGAAATCGTACTGTTTATGGTCATCATGTTTGGTGGCCTCTTCTTGATGAGCCAGTTCTCAAAGAAGCAGGCGCAGAAGCGGGCGGACGCTCGTGAAGAACGCTTGGGCCAAGAAATGGTTCCCGGCGCGTGGGTGCAAACGTACTCTGGCTTCTTCGGTCGGTTCGTCGACAAGGATGGGAAGGTCGTCATCCTGGAGACACCGAGCGGTGAGGAAACCTACTGGTTGGAGGCCGCTGTCTCCAAGGTTGGGGAGCCCCCCTTCGAAGTGATTGAAGAAACCGAAGAGATCGAAGGCGCCCCCGAAGGTGAAGAGGAAGAGTACGACTTCGACTTCGACGCGGCCAGCGCAGAGCTCGCCGAAACGGAGGCTGTCGAAATCGAAGAGGTTGACGCTGAAGGTTCTGAGACCACCGTGGTTTCCGCCGAAGACGTTGTCGTTGACGGCGCCGTGGAAGACGTGGAAGTAGAAGAGGCGACGGAGCAGGGCGAGAACTTCGCCCCCAGCGAAGACACTTCAAAAGAAGACAAGTAAAACCGAACGCACAGGCAAGGTTCCACCAAGTTGGCTAAAAAGAAAAACCATCCCGGGCGCAACCTGCTCACGCTCGCGATCGTTTCACTGATCGCTTTCGGTGCACTCACCATTGGGCACTTCACCGATGACGCGGGATACACTCCGAAGCTCGCCCTCGACTTAGAGGGCGGCACCCAGCTCATCTTGACCCCGAAACTCATTGAGGGCGCGGAAGACAAGACCGTCACTCAAGAGGACATGGAAGAAGCGATCAGCGTCATCCGACAGAGGGTGGACGCTTCAGGTGTCGCAGAAGCAGAGATCTCAACCCTCGGTGCGAACAACATCGTGGTGTCGATCCCCGGGGACACCAATGAGGACATTCTCGACTTGGTGCGCTCCTCAGCAACCATGCGTTTCCGGCCCGTGCTGCAAGTGGGGATGCCCGCCGCCATAACCACGGCTGACATCGCTCAGAGTGGCGAGACCATGGAGATGACCGACGAAGAGGTTCGAACTGTACTCGCGGACCTCGACGGTGACGGCGTGATCTCCACGGAGCCCGCGGAGACCCCCACCGACAACTCGGACATGGCATGGGTCACGGAAGACGCCTACCTCCAATTCCTCACCTTGGACTGCACGGATCCCGCGAACCTCACGGGGGACCGCTTGGATGACCCGGAGAAGCCCTTGGTCGCGTGCGACATAGAGGGCACCTCCAAATACCTTCTCGGCCCCGTCGACATTGAGGGAACCCACTTGAAGCGGGCGAGCGCCGGCATGACAACTTCTGCGACCGGTCAGGCGACCGGCCAGTACGGCGTGTCCCTAGAGTTGGACGGTGAGGGCTCCCAACAGTTCGCGGAAGCGTCGGAGCGCCTGTATAACCTGAAAGACACCGACCAGACCCGTAACCGTTTCGCCGTGGTCCTAGACGGGAACGTCATTGTTGCCCCGGCGATGAACTCTCCGATCACCGACGGGAAAGCGGAGATCACCGGTAACTTCAATGCTTCCTCCGCTCAGAGCTTGGCTAACCAACTCCAGTTCGGTTCGCTGCCCCTCAACTTTGAGGTCCAATCTGAGCAGCAAATCTCTGCGACCCTAGGCACCAACCACTTGGAGAAGGGTCTGTGGGCGGGCCTTGTGGGCCTAATCCTCGTGGTCCTCTACATGCTCTGGCAGTACCGGGGCCTCGCAGTGTTGTCAGCCGGTTCACTGCTGGTGGCTGGGATCCTCACCTACCTAGCGATCACGATTCTGTCGTGGACCATGGGATACAGGCTGTCCCTACCCGGCGTTGCGGGTTTAATCGTTGCAGTCGGATTCACGGCGGACTCTTTCATCGTCTACTTTGAGAGGGTCCGAGACGAGGTTCGGGACGGACGCGCGCTGGACGTCGCTGTCGAGGACGGGTGGGGCCGCGCTAAACGCACCATCCTCATCTCTGACGCCGTGAACCTGGTCGCTGCCACCGTGCTGTATGTTCTCGCAGTTGGTGGGGTGCAGGGCTTCGCTTTCACGCTGGGCGTCACCACCGTCATGGACTTGGTGGTCGTCTTCCTCTTCACCCACCCGATGATGTCGCTGCTCGTACGGACCCGTTTCTTCGGCCAAGGCCACAAGCTCTCCGGTTTGGACCGTGAACACTTGGGAGCCAAGGCCAGCACGTATGTTGGTCGCGGGCAAGTCCGCACGCCGGCACCGAAGAAGCGTGGCAAGCAGGAGGCGCCTTCACTGCGCCCCAGGGAGAAAACCCCCGAGCCGGCGCTGGTGAGCGCAGGCGGAAGTGGTGGGGAGCCGAGGCTGTCCCTAGCGGAGCGCCGGCGACTCGAAGCGGAAAACGCGAAGAGCGCTGAAACTCCCGCGGCTGAAGAATCCACTAAGGAGACACAAAATGACTAGTTTCTCGCAGTGGGGCAACGAACTTTACTCCGGTGAACGCTCCTACAACATTGTTGGACACGCCAAACAGTTCTTGGGGCTCGGCCTCGCACTGATGATCGCGTCCCTAGCGATCTTGGGCATCCAAGGATTGAACCCCTCCATTGAGTTCTCTGGCGGCACCCAGTTCATCATCACGGACACCCAAAGGACCGAACAACAGATCGCCTACGACGTCCTCGCTGAAGACGGGATCACTGAGAACGTTCGCGTCTCGGCTCTCGGCTCCGACTCCATCCGCGTTCAAACCCAGAGCCTTGATACCTCCACCACGATCGCCCTGCGCGACGACTTGGCGTCCGCCTACGAGGTTTCGCCCGAGGACGTTCAGACGAACTCGGTTGGCGCCACATGGAGCCAAGACGTCACCAAGAAAGCGTTACAGTCGATCGTCATCTTCGTGGTCCTCGTGTCGGTGGTGATGACCATCTACTTCCGTTCGTGGACCATGTCCGCCGCGGCACTGATCGCCCTCGCACACGACCTAGTGATCACGGTCGGGTTCTTCGCGCTCACCCAAGTGGAAGTCTCCCCAGCAACCGTGATCGGGTTCCTCACCATCCTGGGCTATTCGCTGTACGACACGGTGGTCGTGTTCGACCGCGTGCGCGAAATGACCGCGAAGTGGAAAATGCAGGACAGGTACACGTACTCGGAGCTGGTCAACCTTGGTGTCAACCAGACCCTGGTCAGGTCGATCAACACGTCGGTGGTCGCCATCCTGCCTGTCGGCTCTATCTTGTTCATCGGATCATTCCTGCTCGGTGCAGGAACCCTCACCGACATTTCCCTAGCGCTGTTCATCGGGATTTTCGTTGGTGCCTTCTCCTCGGTGTTCATCGCTTCGCCCGCACTTTCCGTTCTGGCGCAACTGCGCAAAGATACGGCTGAGCACCGAGACGAAGTGCTCGCCAAACGTGGCGTCGAAGTTGAGGGTGGGCCCGTGCCCGAGAAAGTCAAAGTGTCCGTGTCTAAGACTCCAGGCAGACACTTGGGGCAGCAGGCGCAACCAAAGCGGAAGCGGAGAAAGAAGAGCTAAATGCCGAACCCAATAGATGCAGAGCTCAGCAAGAAAGTTGAAGACAACATTGGTCTCATCCCAGATTTCCCGGAAGAGGGCGTCCTCTTCCGTGACATCACGCCACTCTTGGCGAACGGTGAGGTCCTGACAGAGCTTACGGGCGCCTTAGCGAAAGAGTATCGGGGGCGCGTTGACTACGTGGCTGGGCTGGAGTCGAGGGGCTTCATTCTGGCCGCCCCGTTGGCTCACGAACTGGGCATCGGAATGCTGACCTGCCGGAAAGCCGGCAAACTGCCGCCACCCGTGATCGGTGTCGACTACGAACTCGAGTACGGGACTGCCCGCATGGAGATCCGTCCAGAAACGGTGCCTGAGGGGGCCCGCGTGCTGGTGGTCGACGACGTCCTCGCCACCGGAGGCACAGCCGCCGCGGCAGTCGAACTGCTCCGCGGGGTTGGCGCGGACGTTGAGGGAGTTTTCGTACTGTTGGAGTTGGAGGACCTGAACGGCCGCGACAGGCTGCCCGGCATTCGGGTAGATCACCTTCTAAAGGTAAAGGAAGACTAACCGGTCTTTACGACTTTCAGCAGGTCGCAAGCCTTTTATCGCCAAAGGTTCGTAAACCGGCCTATCATTGGTACGTGGAATCAACGAGCGCGCAACCCGCGCCTGCCCCCGGGCAGGCAGATGTAGACGAGGTCGCCGCGGACCTTGCGGGGGACGCGGATGCGGCGGAGGCCGTGGACACTGTCCACCCCAATGTCACCCCAGTGACCGCTGTCAACGGGGAACCGAAAGAGGCTCTGACACCTCCGAAGGCGCCCGGCTCGGGGTCGTTCGTGCGCTCAGGGCTCGCCTGGTTCGCGTCGCGGGGACGCAGTTCCATCCCCGAAATCGAACCACTGATTCGCGCCGTGAAAGCCCACCACCCCCGCGCTGATACCCAAACCATTGAGCGGGCTTACAGGACGGCTGAGAAGTGGCATGCGGGCCAGTACCGTAAGTCTGGGGAACCCTATGTGACCCACCCGGTGGCTGTGGCGACAATCCTCGCTGAAATAGGCATGACCCCTCCCACGCTGGTCGCTGCACTGTTGCACGACACGGTTGAGGACACGGACTACACGCTGGAACAGTTGGCTGAAGATTTCGGGCCCGAAACGGCGCACCTCGTTGACGGGGTGACGAAGCTGGATCGGATTCGGGCCGGTTCGGACGCTCAAAGTGAGACGCTACGGAAGATGATCGTGGCGATGAGCAAGGACATTCGGGTCCTACTCATCAAGCTGGGGGACCGCTTGCACAACGCTCGCACGTGGAAGCACGTGCCTGAAGGGTCAGCGAAGAACAAGGCCCGCGAAACCTTGGAGATCTACGCTCCGCTGGCTCACCGGCTGGGCATGAACACGATCAAGTGGGAGTTGGAGGAGCTGAGCTTCAGGACCCTCTACCCCGACGTTTATCAAGAGATTGACCGGCTCGTGTCCGAGCGGGCCCCCATGCGCGATGAGTACCTGAACGAGGTGACACGCAGCCTAGAGGAGGACCTGCGGCGCAACAAGGTGAAGGGCACTGTCACCGGCAGACCAAAACACCACTATTCGATCTACCAGAAGATGATCGTGCGGGGTAAACAGTTCGACGAGATCTACGACTTGGTCGGCGTGCGGGTGCTGGTCGACTCGGTAAAGGACTGTTACAGCGTACTGGGCGCCATCCACGCTAGGTGGAAGCCGATCCCAGGCCGTTTCAAAGACTATATTGCGATGCCCAAGTTCAACTTGTACCAGTCGCTGCACACAGCCGTGGTGGGGCCCGGCGGGCGGACGGGGGAAATGCAGATCCGCACCCGCGAAATGCATGAACGCGCCGAATATGGTGTTGCCGCGCACTGGCGCTACAAGCAGGCCCCAGGCACCAAGGGTGAAGGCGACGCCATGTCCGCTAAAGAGCAGATGGATTGGGTGCGCTTGCTAGTGGAAATGGAGCGGGAAACGGGGGACCCTGAGGAGTTCTTGGACTCCCTCCGGTTCGAGATCGCAGGCGATGAAGTCTACGTTTTCACCCCCCAGGGTGATGTGAAAACGCTTCCGCCCGGCTCCACGCCAGTCGACTTCGCCTACTCGGTTCACACCGAGGTCGGGCATGCGACCGTGGGTGCGAAGGTCAACGGGCGACTGGTCTCACTGGACACGAAGCTGGATTCAGGGGACACCGTGGAAGTCATCACTTCAAGTGGTGGCAAGGGCGGGCCCTCTAGGGACTGGTTGTCTTTCGTGGCGTCCTCGCGCGCCAAATCGAAAATCCGATCCTGGTTCAGTCGTGAACAGCGCGAAGAGAACATGGACTTGGGTAAAAGCCACATCGCGAAAGCGATGCGGAAAGAGAACCTGCCACTGCAGCGCCTGATGACGCATGAGGCGCTCATGTCGGTCGCCACCGCCATGGGCTACAAGGATGTTTCCACGCTGTACGCGGCGGTCGGAGAGAACCATATCTCTGCCCAAAACGTGGTCAACCGGTTGGTGGAGAACCTGGGGGGCGCCGCAGGCACGGAGGAGACTCTCGCTGAGGCTTTCACTCCCAGCAGGTTGGATAGGGTTCCTTCCGACTTGGGGTCAGACGCTGCGATCCAAGTGGAGGGGTTCTCCTCCAACGAGATCTGGGTGAAGCTCGCTAAATGTTGTAAGCCGGTGCCCGGAGACAGCATTGTCGGTTTCATCACGCGGGGCCAAGGCGTTTCAGTGCACCGGGCTGACTGTGTGAACGCCCGGTACCTGAAGAACGTGAACCCGGAACGCTTCGTGACGGTCACGTGGGCTGAAGACCAGTCGCGCAGCCACTACTCAGTGGAAGTGGAAATCAGAAGTCTCAACAGGCCGGGCCTCTTGAGTGACCTTTCTAAAGTGTTCGCGGATCACAAGATCGACATAGTTTCTGGGTCGATGCAGGCGACGGGGGAGCAGATCGCCACCGCACGGTTCACGTTCGGGCTACCAGGCGTCTCATTCCTCGACTCGGTTCTGGCCGCGTTGAAGCGGGTAGACGGCGTGTTTGATGCAACCCGCGTCACAAGTGAGGTTCCGGCGAGCGCACTGGAAGCCGCGCCCTAGAGGGCGGCCAGCAGAGTTAGCACCATTTCGCGTCCGTGGCGAGGCGTTGTTCGCCGACCAACCGGATGACTGGTGGTGTGTCGGTGCCCGCGAAGTAGGATATCGTTGCATGAAAGTACGCGCTGCACTCTTCCCTTGAGTGCTTTCCAGGCCACGGCCTGGCCCAGAGCTTGTGAGGAACGCTTTGACTGACAAAGAAACTTCCCCGGTCGCCCCCCAGGAACCGACCACGCCTGAAGTAGCCGCCAAGGATAGTGGCGAGGACTTCCCGAAACACCCGTTTGGCGTTGTCGACGCTGAAGGGAACGTTTGGGTCATTGACGAGGGCGAACGCCGGATGGTGTGCGCCTACCCTGGCGGGCTTCCAGAGGATCCCTTCGCGTTGTATGTGCGCAGGTTCCAGGATTTGGAGGCGACCATAAACCTGTTTGAGGCGCGGCTCCCCACGCTTCCCCCCAAGGATTTAGACCAGACCCTGGCTTCTTTGCGGACGGCGCTGACTCAGCCGTCAGCAGTGGGGGATCTTGGTTTGCTTCGCAGGCGCGTCGACGGGTTGGCTTCCAGGGTGTCCACCCGCAAGGAAGAGATCCAGCATGAGCGCAAGGCAGCGCGCGGTAAGGCTTTAGAGGAGCGCACTCAGATTGTTGTTGATGCTGAGGAGGTCGCCGCCCAGCCCCCGGGGCGCCCCCAGTGGAAGGCCTCCGGTCAGCGTCTCCGCGACCTCCTGGACGCGTGGAAAGCGCAGCAGCGTCGCGGCCCCCGCTTGGAAAAGAGTGTGGAGGACGGCTTGTGGAAGAGGTTCTCTGCGGCCCGCACCCTGTTTGACCGCAACCGGCGCCAGTTCTTCTCCTCCCTAGCTGTGAAACAAAGCGAAGCTAAGGCAGCTAAAGAGAAGCTGATCGCAGAGGCGGAAGCCCTACAGAACTCGACGGATTGGCGCGCGACCTCGAACGCTTACCGGAACCTGATGGACCAGTGGAAAGCGTCGGGCCGTGCCTCCCGCAAGGATGATGACGCTCTGTGGGCTAGGTTCCGCGCCGCCCAGCAAGTCTTTTTTGACTCCCGCCGCGACCACGAACGCCAAGTTGATGAGCAGTACAGCGAGAACTTGGAGGCCAAAGAAGCTTTGGCCGCTCAAGCTGAGGCTCTCCTCCCAGTGAAGGATATTGAGGCAACCAAAAACCAGTTGCGGAGGATCCAAGACGAGTGGGAGGAAGTGGGGCACGTCCCCGCCCGGGCCCTCAACCGGATTGAGGGCCGGCTGCGCGCAGTGGAACGCGCTGTGCGGGAGGCGGAGAACAAAGAGTGGGAGCGCACGGACCCCGAAACGCAGGCCCGCGCCCAAGGCATGCTGGACCAGCTGGAAGCGTCCATCGCGGAACTGGACGCGACCCTCGCCTCCGCTGAGGCTGCGGGGGACACGAAGCTGGCGCAGGAGACGAAGAACGCCCTCGACGTGAAGAAGATGTGGCTGGAGCAGGTACAGCTAACTATTGACTAGGAAGCCATGCTGAACATCAGACAACTCAAAACATCCCTATTTGACGCGAACTGTTACGTGGTGTGGCCCGACGGGTCCACGGAGGCCCTCGTTGTTGACCCCGGTCCCGGAACGAAGGACCGCGTCTTGAAGTTACTGGCGGACAATGGGCTCACGTTGGGCGCTGTGCTCCTCACGCACGGGCACTTCGACCACGTTTGGGATGCGGCAGCGGTTGCGGATGGTGTCGCGGAGGACCTAGATGCCGCTTCGCTTCCACCGGTTTACATTCCGCGCCCCGACCTGTTCTGGTTGGATGATCCGGCGGAGAAAGTGGGATTGCCGCTCGCTCACCTTGGGCTTTGCGATTGGCGGAAACCCGCTTCGGCGACCCCCATTTCTGAGTTGGAGTGGCAGCCAGTCCCGAACGTCACCCTCCGGATGATCCCAGCGCCCGGACATTCGCCGGGTTCAGCGATTTACTTGGTGGGCGCTGAAGGTTTAGAGGAGCCGCTCGCGTTCGCTGGCGACGTCATTTTCCAGGGCTCCATTGGGCGCACGGACCTACCCGGTGGGGACGTGGAGGAAATGGATGAGAGCCTACGCACCCTAGCCGCAGTGCTGAATCCCGAAACGGTGCTGCTCCCCGGACATGGGCCGAAGACACAGTGGGGTGCGGAGAAGAAAACCAACCCTTACGTGAAACGCGCTTTGCGCTGACGAACGGTAGGTAGGCGGGCGGCTGCCCCGAGCAACGGCGGCGGCCAACAATGTTTTTTGATACAGACAGTGGGTGACGCATGTCCAGACACGCTATTTCTGGTTTCCCCGAGTGGCTGCCAGACCAGCGCATCGTGGAAGCACACGTTGAGGACACTCTTCGAGAGACGTTCGAACTGCATGGCTTCCAAGGCTTGAAGACGCGCAGTGTGGAGCCATTGTCGGCCCTCGAATCGAAGGGGGAAACCTCAAAGGAGGTTTACCTGCTCCGGAGGCTGCAGGGCGCCCGGGAGGGCGTGGGTGGAACGGTTGACGGCAACACTCTCGGCTTGCACTTTGACCTGACGGTGCCTCTCGCCAGGTACGTGGTGGCTAACTCTTCGAACCTCGTTTTCCCGTTTAAGCGCTACCAGATTCAGTCGGTGTGGCGCGGTGAGCGCCCCCAAGAGGGCAGGTTCCGGGAGTTCACGCAGGCTGACGTCGACATCGTTGGGCAGAACACTTTGGGGACCCACCACGATGTTGAGGTCGCTGAAGCGATGCTGCTAGCCCTGGGCAACCTGGGTATCGGCCCCGTGCTCATGGAGGTCAACAACCGGGCACTCATGCAGGGGCTCTTGCAGGCGGCCGGCGTAGAGGATTTTGATGGGGCACTGCGCGCCCTCGACAAACTCGACAAGATCGGTGAAGACGGTGTCGCTGAAGAGCTGGGGGCCCTCGGTTTGTCTGAGGAGCGAACTGGGCTCATCCTCGCGATCGCCAAGATCGAAGCGGCCAGTGGGGAAGACCTACGGGCCCAAGTGGAGGCCCTTGGCCTCCCCCTAGACGATCGTGCGCGAGGGGGGCTGGACAACCTGGTTGAGGTTTTGGACAGTTTGAATGAGGTCGCGCCCGGCGAAGTGCAGGCGGCCCTGCGTATCGCGCGGGGACTCGACTACTACACGGGAACCGTGTTTGAAACGACGCTTCCCGGCTTCGAAAGCTACGGTTCCATTTGTTCTGGGGGACGCTACGACACGTTGGCTTCCGCGGGAAACCGCGTGTTCCCGGGGGTGGGACTGTCTGTTGGGGTGACGCGTTTGGCGGCCCTCATCTTGAATGCGGGTTTGCTCGCTGCCTCCCGCCCGTCCCCGTCGGCGGTGTTCGTCCTCGTCCCCAGTGAAGAGGAGCGGTCGGACGCTAACCGGGTGGCACGGGTGCTTCGGTCTCGTGGGATCGCTGCGGAAGTGTCTCCGACGAGCGCCAAGTTTGGCCGGCAAATCCGGCAGGCTAACCGGAAGGGCATCCCTTACGTGTGGTTCTTGGATGGGGATGAACATAGCGTGAAGAACTTGGTGGATGGCACTCAGGTTCCCGCTGACTTGGAGACTTGGCAGCCTGATGAGGGGCTAGCCAGGATACGGGTGGCTAAGCCCACCGCCTGAGACGCCGAAGCGGCTTACTGCCCGATGCGTCGCGCGGAGAACACTGCGAGCAGGGCGACCAGCAGAGAAACTGCGAACGCCGCCGACCACGGCGCCATCCCCGCAATACCTGTGACGATCAGAGCCACAGAAATGAGGGCGAGGGCTAAGGCTGGGCCTGCCGTGTCAGCGATTTGGAGTGCCGCCGAAATGGTGGCGTGCTCACTTTGGGGGAGGCGTGCTAGAGCGAGGTCGGAGAGGGTCGCGTGCGCCAGCCCAATGCCAAGGCCCGCTATGACCGCACCTAGGATGCCTAGAGGCCAAAACGCCCAGTCGCTAGGCAGGATGATGAGGACCGCGAGCCCCAACGCGATCGCGGCCGCCCCAGTTTCAACGAGCCGCACTCGGTTGGTGTGAACGCGGGCCTGCAGGATTGAGCCTGCCGCCCAAGATAAGGACCCCAAACCGACCGCTAGAGACGCGGCGGCCGCCGACCACCCGTGAACGTCCTGCAACACCATGGGGACCAGTGAGGTGGCGGAAACGTGGGCGGCGATAGTCAGACCCCGGGTCGCGACTAGGGCGGGGATTCCCGCTTGGAACCTGAAGGTCCCCTTCGGGAGCAGGCGCGACAACCCGGTGAGTGCGACGGATAGGGACGCGGCAAGGAGTGCGAGAGCCCACATGCCTTCTATAGAGGAGGAGAACTGGGCGGCCAACAAAGAAACGCCTACAACCACGGCGAGGGTCGCGTGGCGCGCCAGTTTGACGTCGACTTCCTCTGTTTCCACCTGCAAGTCCGCGAGCAGGGGAGACAGCACTAGGGAGGCTCCCGCGATCAGGATGGGGACGAACCAGAAGATCGGTCTCCAACCGAACCACTGGACGATGAGACCCGCGATTGGGGGCCCGATCAGGGAGGGCAGCACCCACGCCATGGAGAACGCTGCGAAGAATGTTGGCCGGTTTAGTGGGGCCACTAGGGAACCGACGAGCACGTAGAGAGGAACTGTGGCTGCTCCCGCCCCTAAGCCTTGCAGGGCCCGCCCCGCAACGAAGAAGCCTATAGATGGGGAGAAGGCAGCCACCAGAAGCCCCCCAGCGAACAAGGAGACGCCAACGACGAGGACGGTGCGGGGCCCACGCCAGTTCGTGAGGGGGCCAGCTGCTGCGCTGCTCACCACCTGCATCGCTAGGGCCGCCCCCGACGCGAGTGGCAGCCAGGAAACCCCGCCAAGTTCGGAGAGGACCGTGGGCATCACGGTGGTGGTGGCTAGCGACTCGAAAGCGAAAAGGGTTATGAGGACGACGGAGCCGATGAGGAGGGTGCGCTCCACGGGCGTGAAACGTTGAGTTCCTTTTCCGCTCCCCATGCGACACCTTTCTCACTACCCCGTCTTCAGGCGGGCCCGGCTCCCGGTTCGTCCCGCACTCCAATCCGCGCCTCTCAACCCTCAAACGTAGCCGACTGGGGAGGGCGGTGGGCGCAGCGTCGCTAACCCCGATTACTCCAAAGGGTTCTTGGACCGTACAATCAGGCTGGTAACGAAACTTTGGCAAGGGAGGACGCCCTCGTGTACAGAACCCACCAAGCGGAAGATTTGGGTAGCCACGCGGAAGGTGAAACGGTATCCCTCTCAGGTTGGGTGGATCGCCGCCGCGACCACGGAGGCGTCATCTTCATTGATCTGCGGGACCGCACCGGCATCACCCAGGTCGTGGTGCGCGACGAAGAGGTCGGCCACCGGCTACGCCCCGAATACGTGGTCAAAGTGACCGGTGAGGTGTCGAGGCGCCCTGAGGGCATGGAGAACCCCAACCTGCCGACAGGTGAAATCGAGGTGCTCTCAGATGAGGTTGAGATCCTCAACACTTCCGAGGCCTTACCCTTCCGGGTGTCCACTCACGCTGACGAGCCTGGTGCCGGTGAAGAGGTTCGCCTCAAGTACCGGTTCCTAGACTTGCGTAGGCCCCCCGCGTTCAAGGCGCTCAAACTGCGCTCTGACATGTCCCGCGTGACGCGGGAGACCCTTTTGGACGACGGGTTCGTGGAAGTGGAGACACCCACCCTCACCAGGTCGACACCGGAGGGCGCGCGAGACTTTTTGGTGCCCGCCCGCTTGGAGCCGGGCTCTTGGTACGCGCTGCCCCAATCCCCCCAACTGTTCAAACAGCTGCTCATGGTGGGTGGCATAGAAAAGTATTTCCAGCTGGCCCGCTGCTACCGTGATGAGGACTTCCGGGCGGACCGGCAGCCAGAATTCACTCAGCTCGACGTGGAGATGAGCTTCGTTGACGAGGACGACGTCATCGCTGAAACCGAGAAGGTCCTGAAGAACGTTTGGGCACTGATCGGCTACGACCTCGAAACCCCGATCCCCAGGATGCCGTTCCTGGAGGCCATGGAAAAGTATGGGACCGACAAACCCGACCTCCGGTTCGGCTTGGAACTGGTCGACTTGACTGAGTACTTCAAGGGCTCCCCGTTCCGCGTGTTCAACGCCCCCTACGTGGGTGCGGTCCTCATGCCGGGGGGTGCCTCCCAGTCGCGCCGCACGTTCGACAAGTGGCAGAAGTGGGCGCGTTCACGCGGCGGCAAGGGACTCGCCTACGTGACGATGGGGGAAGACGGGACCCTAGGTGGGCCGGTTGCCCGCAACGGGTCTGAAGGAGAAAGGGGAGGG
>CAYFUO010000039.1:0-7381 GCA_964346255.1 uncultured Actinomyces sp.
TGACACTGTCATCCCACTGCTTTCAACGCTGTACGTTCGGTCGGGGTGCTTGCGGGGTCGTCCGCGTTCGGTTGGGGTGCCCCGGGCGTCATCTTGGCGCAAGTTCAGCGTTCATGGCCGGTGGAGGAGAGAGTCAGGCACCGCTGCCGCCTCCCCCTACCTCGTTGATTGTGCCTTCCGGTGGCCCCAAACCTTTTTGACCGCCCGGGCAGCGGCAACACTTCACACCTGCCTAGGTGACGGACCCTTTCGGGATCCCAGCCCTAGCACGTGCAAGCTAACAGCGGTTTGAGGTCCGGCTTGGGGTCACTAGCCCCGTGCAAAGAAACCAGCGATCCTCTCAAGAAAGGATCCAAAACAGCCGGTAGCCCAGGCCACCCGAGAGAGAACAGGAAAAGACGCAAATACACCAAACAAACCAGGACGCCAAAACGACAAGAGTCAGGGCGATCATCATCACGGACCGGGACGGCACAGACATCGTCATCCGGCCCAACAAACCCACCGAAGCGCTGCAGGAGGCGGAGGCGGCCCTCAACTGAGCAAACGCTTCCGGCCGCGGCACGTGAAGGACTTCAAGACACACGCTGGCCACTGCTGCTGATGACGGTGGCAGTCCTCGCCATCCGGACATGCGGTTGCCGTTCGGCATGCCCGACTCCTACCAAGCGGCCGGCCCAGACGATTCCAAGTGGATCCACGAAGACACCTATCGCGAGGCGATCGAGATTCAAGGCAGCAACCGTGACTCCCCAGTGTGGAAAACCGAGGACCTAGGCTCCACGTGGCTGGAGATGGAGGAGCTGCGCCGCTAAAACTGTTCCGGGGTGAAACCTGCGGCACCCACAAACTCCAGTGAGGGACGCTCACGCCCCGCCGCCAGCAACTGTTGCATGAGGCCCACTAGGCCCTCGTCGAGACCGTATTCGGCGGCCAACTCTAGAAGCGGAGCCACGGGGTCCAAGCCCAAGACCTCCACCCCCACCACCGCGTTGGACTCTGCCAGATCGACTAGGAGCCGCTCTGCTAACTCTTCCGTCCTCGCCACGGGCAAGTCTGAGAGGCGAATGTAGGCGGCGTCAGCGTCGTGGTCGACTTCGACCCGAATCTTTTTGTGGTTCAAGAGCTCCGCCCTCCTCCCCTACTGCGTAACACGTGATGACTTTGAGGCTACCACCGGCCTCCGGCGGCCAACTGGTGACCACTGCGACCGGTGGGGGCGGCTTGTCCCCCACGAACTTTCTTGTCTTCGGCTGGTTCCCGGGATACTTGTGGGCGGGGTGGTGAACGACTTTCTTCATGCGGTTCAAGGAAATGCCGCGCTGCTCCATCCGCTCCCTCGCGTGCCGCGTCAAATCCAAGTGGTAGGTCACGCTTCGACCACGACTTCAAAATGGAAGGTGCGGGTCAAGTCGTCGTTCACGTAGAAACGCGCCGTGGTCTCCCCCGCAACCTGCAGGGGGATAGGCAGGTTGAGGACGAACCAGAAGCACTCACCCTCACCGAGGGAAGCGGGCCCGTCCGCTGCCAAATCGGAAGGTCTGACGGCAACGTCTGACCGGTACGTGTACGAGTCGTCCGGCGCGGTCACCTCAACGCCCAAGTCCAACTTCTTTTCAGGCTCAATCCAAGTTCCGCGTCCAACCACGTATATGGGTGTGGTGCTTGGAAGGTCGGCAACCTCGAGTCGGGAGAAGCTGCAGCCCTCCTCAACTAGTCCCCCACCGGTCACCGTCGCGAACTTCGCGAGGTGAACATCATCGACTTTCACCATGGGGCAAACGATACCCGGGATGCCACGCGCCGGCCTCACTCCGCGCGGCCTGAAACGCGGGGCGGGTTCACAGGCAGTGATGCGGGGAGGGTTCAGCCGCGCTGGCAACAGCCCCCACGACACCGCTCACCTGGTTTCTCTTTTGTTGATGTTTGCCTGTAGAAGGGCAAAGCGTTACTGTTTCCGCCCTCGTTCTTATACTCTAGAGGTAAGAGTGATATGGGTCTCCATCAGCGCAGATAGAGGGCGATCAAAGTGAAAACATTCCGTGGCTGGCTAGCAACATTAGCGGCGGTCGCATTGGCGTTGGGCGGCACAGCGTGCTCCAAGCAGGAAGAAACGACAGAGCGCGCCGAGAGGCCGTCCCGAACGAAGGTCAACGTTTCGATTGAGCCAGTTGAGGTTGTCCAAGCGAGTCTGCCGCCGTCGGCTGCCATGGCTAGCCTGGGAACGACTTTGGCGGTCAACCAGTACATTCAGGCTCGACTACTCACGGAAGAGGTCATCACGGGGGACTTCACGGCCTCCAACGCGGATGACCTGTTGGACACGCTTGATGAGGCGATCCTCGCTTGGGACAACACTGCAGAGGTGAGCATGGGGGCCTCCGATTTGACGTCTGTGGCGGAGGAGAACCTGAAGGGGTCAAGCAGTAAGGAGAAGTCTGAGAGGCGCAGTCGCGACCGCAGTGAGCAGGATTGGACGGAGCCGTTCTCCAAGGCGGCCGACCCTTACGAGGTCGTTAAAGCGCAAAGTGACCTGCTCGCCGACATTCAGGATGACATTGATGAGCTCGCGTTCGCTCTAGGCGACATTGAGGATCTCTTGAGTGCTGGTTCGCGAGCATCCAAATCTGACTTGCGTGAGGCGGAGGACGTCGCAAAAGATATGGAGCGCCTCCCAATAGTTGACCTGTGGGTGACGTCTTCCGCACTCCCTAAGGATGGGAGTGTCGGGGAACTTTCGGGAAGCAAGACTCGTGGCCGGTCTTCAGACCGAGTGATCTTGACTGGGGTGGACGCCATCGCCATGGTTGGGCCTGAGTCATCCAGCCTGATGGTGGGTGCGAACAGGCAGGTGGTGCTGGAGGAGAAGGACCTACCCACGGATGCGAGTGAGGTGGACGTGGTCTTGGGGATCGTGGACCTCGCCCCTGACACCGACATTGACGTCAGTAAGGATGTGCCTCCCGTCGCCGTCCCTATTGGGAGGGCCCCTTCTGCGTGGATACCGTCGAAGGCGTTGTTCAGCATCCAAGTTGACGTGACTAACGTTGATGTGACACTGGTGCTCGCTGAGATTCCCACGGACGCGGAGGAGGCCGGTTTGGAGGGGTTGGACGTCCCCATCCAGGCCGCGCCTGACATCACGCTGATCCAGCTGGTGAACATCATCCAAATCAACGTGGACGAGGCGATCTTAGTCATCGATGACATGTCTGAAGAGCTGGAGCCCCCGCCCGTTGAGGAAGCGCCCGCAGAGAAGGAGGAGGAGACTCCGCAACAGCAGGAGCCCGCGCAACAGCCTGCTACGGTCCCGTCGATGTCGGGTACGTATTCGTACACGATGGATGGGATGGATGGCGCTAGCTCGGGCAGCGCACAGGTTTCGTTGAGTGGAAGTGACATGGTCATCGACTTCGGTGGGGGCCCGATCTACGGGTTCTTCGACACTTCAACAAACACTTTTTGGGGAAGTGCGGACGTGTTCGAGTTGATCATCACTTTCTACCCGAACTCCAGCCCCATCTACGCGGAGGGGACCAGCAGCGACGGGTTCACCCAGGAGTTCATTTACATGACGAAGACCGGATAGTTTCGCAGCCGTCCCCCTAGCCGCCCGGTGGATCCTGACAGGCCCCTCGGGCGGCTAGTTGGCGTCCGGGTCCGCCTTATCCGCCATGGAAGCACCCATCAGGGCCAGGGTGATCAGCATGGACCCGATCACGGATAGGCCGCTCCAGAGGACATCCAACCCGAAGCCGACTGCTCCTCCCCCAGCGAACCCTAGAAGCACGAGGAAGTAGAGGCCCGAGTTGCGCAGGTTCGAAGAGCCGTCCGGCGCCGTCTTCGAGAAGAAGGATTGCATGAGGTAGTTGAACGCTAGTTGCACAACCAAAGTGACGGCGACGTTCCCGTACAGCATGCCTTTGATCTTGTGGAACCCGTTCCCCTGCATGCCGGCCGCGAAGGAGATGAGCATCGCAATGTAATCAGGGCGCATAGCGTCCGTCGCGATGAGCACCACGGCGACCCCCAGCAGCGCGACCAGCACTCCCTGAATGGACGGCGAGTAGCGAGTGTGCTTGCGCAGTGCGACAGCGATGAAAGCCCCCGCTACAAAGGAGCCTAGGCCAAACGCCAGCACGGACCCTGCGGAGAAGAAGAACTTCTCCCAGTCTCCCGCCACCAGTTGGTATCCGACTTGGATCACGTTGCCGGACTGTACGGTTGCGAAGGTTTTTGCGTGAGCGAACGTCCACGCGTTCAACAGCCCCGCACTGATCGCGAGGAGGAACGCGATGCCGGGCGTCTCCATGAGGGGGAAGCTGGACGGGTGCATGGACGCACTCGTCACTTTCACTAGGGACGTCCCCTGGGGAAGCCCCCGGGGCTTGTTGGCGGAGCCAGAAGTTTCGGACACGGATACTCCTTCAGTCTCAGGTCAGTGGCGGCAAACAAGCAGTGTAAGTGGGAGAGCCTCAAACTGTCCGAAGCTTCGAACCTGAGAGGCTCGGCAGCGTCGGGTTTCTCGCCCCCAAAAGGCCCCGTCGCGCCAGTGAGGCCCCGAGGCGGAAGCCGTTTGTGAGGGTGGAGAACGCAGGGCTCGCTTGGTCAAGGTCCCCCGCCTAGAGCCGGAGCCTACCAGCGAAAAGTAAAGACCGGTGACGCCCGTCACGCGGGTCTCAAGGTGATCGCGGCAGGTCAGTTCGGATCCCTAGACGCAGTTGTGAACGTAGAAGCGAGAGTTGGTTCCTGCTCCTCTGGATTCAAACGGTGCTGCTCACCAAGGTGAAGCTGTTTCCGTTGAAACGCTGGCTGACCGTCGCGGTGCCATTGGTGTCCCCGTTGACCAGCGTGTAGGTTACTAGGTCCCCGTCGACTCTGATGTTGTCAACCCAAACGAAACTGGTGCCAAAGAGCGGGTTGTTTGCGCAAGTCGCTTCAGCTTCCATCGAGATCGCACAGATCCCCCCGAGAATCGTGCCTCCACCCCCATCCGTGCTCTTGATTATGGACGCGAACAGGTAGTCTTTCCCATTCACCTGAGCCTCAACTGTTTGCTCGTCAAAGATGCCGAGTTCATCTACTCCGAACTGCGTCTGCCAAGCCGACTTGTAGTCCACGAAGGTGAACTCCTCCCAGTCTGGGCCAGGGTCCCAAATCCGCGTCGGCAGGTAGTGCGTGATGTTCGCTAGGTCCTCTGGTGTCAGTTGGGGTCCGACCTGGACCTTCTCTGCGTTGGTGGGATCAGTCCAAATGCCACTTGGCTCCCCAATGTGAGTGGTGACGAACACTCCGCCATCCCACAGCATCGTCACCTGACCGGAACCACTTGACCCGCAGTATGCACAGAGACTTCCGGGTCCGGACAGGAGCACCTGCAGCGCGCTTCCCTCACCTAACATCCCCTCGATAGCCACCTCCTGGGCGCTTGCTGAAACGTCCTTGAGAAAGTCGGGCACGCCCCACAACTCAAGACTTTGGCTGTAGACAGCCACCGCAGGAGAAGCCTCGCCGGTCGCCGGCTGACAGGTGAAAGCGATCGCATCCAGCAGTTCTCCACCGACCAGCAGGGAGGACACATCCGTCATGGAAACGGAGCCACTGTTTCCTGCAGCGCGCCCTCCGCTGAAAGTGGCGGGGTTCGAGAGGCCCGTTGCTCGGGCGCACTCCTCGGGAACCTCCAGTGTCGCGTCGAGCAAGTCTTCGAGAGGGGTTTGTGCTGGCTCTACCTGTTCCTCGCCTATCGGCACTTCGTCTGCACCTGACTGGGTCGCCCCTTCGGCTTTCGCTTCTTCCTTCGGGAACTCCATGAAGGCGACGGACGAACCGTTTGAAACGAGTAAGTCACTGTGGTCCACGCGCCACGACGCGACCTCCGCGTCGATGCGCCACAGTTGTTCGCCCGTCGTAGTCTCGAAGGCGGAAATCCCCTCCGGCTCACCCACGAGCAACACGCTTGAAGCCACGCTCCAAGAAGGGCCCTCCTCCAAGCCAAACCCGTTCGCCTCTAACGACCCCTCAGGCAGCTCTAGGGACCACAGCTCATCGTTGCCGGACAACGCGATGAGCACGTGTCCGTCAGAAATGATCCACGGCTCTCCCTTCCTATCTGGAGGCAGTCCGTAGAAGGCGTCCTTCGCATCAACCGTTAACAACTCTTCGCCCTGCTGGTTCACGATGGAGGTCCCCGCAATCCCGTAAGGCACCTCTTCCGAAGCCGTGCCCTTGAGCTTCACCGTTGAAGAGGTTGGCTTTGCGCTCGCCTCTTCAGTCTGCTGGGACTCTGTGGTTCCTCCCGAGGACGCCTCACTCGGCCCAACGGGTTCAACCAGAGCGCCTGAGACCTTATAAACGTCGCCGTCGCCACAAGTGATCGTCTCTTCGGACACGCTGCACGCACTTGGCGCATGGCCTAGAGGAATGATCCACTGTGGGAGCGCGTTGCCAGACGTCAGGTCGATGCCGGCTATGCCGGGCCCGTGCTCGCCGTAAAACCCAACTACCCTAGTGGAACCGATTTGTAAGGCCGCTTTCTTTTCCGGGCCGATCGGCACGAGCGTCACATCCCTCCCGAACGTGGAAACGTCGACTACGACGCCCTCTGTTGGAAGAACGTTGTAAGCGTTGGGTCCGGCCTCATCCCTGTCCCCCAGGAAGAACCAAGCTGCGACTGCTCCCACCACCACGACGGCCACGCCGATCAACGCTGCCGCCCAAGCGGGGAACTGTTTAACCACCTTCGACTCACTTGCAACCGGCGCTTGAGTCTGAGATGTCGGAACAGGCTGTGACGTCGACATAGGCTGAGGTGCCGGTGCGGGCTGAGGCGCCGGGATGGGCTCCGCCAACGCGGGCTGGGAAATTGCGCCAGACGGTGGCGTCGGGATTCCTTGATCTGCCGGCGCTGCTTGCGGAGGCCCTAGAGGCTCCGCACTGTCCATCTCTGGGTCGGGCAGCGCGGGTCCAGGGATCTCCGGGCCGGGAATGGTCTCTGGGTCGAAGCTTGGATTCCCCGTGGGGGTGGTGGGCGTGGCTGACATGAGGCCGGACTGCTCGACAATCACCGTGCCGTCGGGAGGCTGGGTTGAGGGGAGCTGGCCTTGGATCCAGACGACTAGGTCTGAGTAAACGTTCGGGTGCGCCAGCATCAAGAGATGTAGGTCCGGCCTTGTCGCCGCGATCCGCTGCAACTCCACTGCTGGCGTGGTCGGCGTTGTGACCGCCAGGTAGTCTTGGTCTGGTGCGCCTTGGGACATGCATGCTCCTGAACTTGAACCCTTGGTCGCCGCGGCGCCCCAGAAGGAGGCCCGCGCTCCACTGCTTCGCGTGGCATAACAACGCTACCAGCGGTGCAGGTTGGTCGCCGCTGGATCAGCCGCAC
>CAYFUO010000039.1:7481-14247 GCA_964346255.1 uncultured Actinomyces sp.
GCCGCACCCGTTCACTGTTCACCCGCGCCTTCACCTTTATACTGAGTGGGAGCCCTTTGAAAGCGCCGCGGCTGAGGGGATCTTGAAGGGGGTGCAGTGACTTTCCAACCGCCACCCCCTTTTCCGCCCCCTGTGCCAACCAAGAAGCCCAACCAGTGGTTGAAGCCCGTGCTGGCGGGACTCGCGGGTGCCTTGGCTGCCGCGTTAGTTGGAGTTTTCCTATGGCTCTTCATGTCCCCCAACGAAGCGGGTAAAGCGTTTGATGAGGTCGCCGATGACCTAGCTTCCTCCCTCCAAACGGCCGCCAAAACTTCAATGGAACTCCACGCCCAGTTGGACGACGTTTACACGCAGACAGCGGATGGATTGGACATTCCCGCTGCCGACCTGCAGGACGCCAAGAGTGCCCTGAAGGAACTGGATTCGGCTATAGAAAAGCAGGCGCAATCTCCGTACCTAGCGGTCACCCGCGACGCGAGCATTGACGAAAGGATCATGTCCGTCCGCGCGGACGTTGCAGCGGTTCCTCAGAAGGAAAAAACCCAGCGCCTCACAGAGTCACTAGGGGAAAACGCCGCTAGGCTCGATAACCTTGCGGAAACGGCAACCACCAAGGTCGCTGTGGTTGCCGAACAGGCTACGGTCGCTGCTCCCGCCGAGCCAGCTCCGTCAGAAGAGGAAGCAGTCCCGCAAGAAGACGAATGGGTCTGCAACCCTCCGGTACCAGGCGCTTACAGGTGCGCCGGAGGACCAGTCCCCGCTGAAGCACAAAAGCTGCAGAACCTAGAAACAGGTCGTACTAGCGCTGAAACGCCGTCTGGGAACATAGTGTGCGCGATGCACCCGACCACTGGCAGCCCCGAGGCAGGACACATTCGGTGTACAGTGTTTTCTTGGCCGGAAAGCATGCTGGGGCCGGAAGTTCCGGAGGAAGACAAAGTCGGGCGCGTCCAAGTCGAGATGTATGTGGATTCCGGGCCCCCGTTCCTAGCGCCCTCGAGCACGCGGCCCTACGGCCCCGGCACTTCCCTTCCCACGCCCCAAGTGTTGCAGTACGGGCAGGTCTACTATTGGGACGACCTAGTGCTTGCTTCTTCCGAAGAGGGCCTGACTTTCTGGTCGACCAAGACAGGGTATGGGGCGTTCGTGAACAAGGACGGCTTCTACCCGTTCTGAGCGGTGCGCCTCCCAGGTGGGGGTTTCGAAAGAGCAGTGAGGGGCGACACAAGGGACCACCAGCTGCTCTTAGTTTCCCGCGCTCCAGTGTAGAAACACGGACACCGCGCGAGCGAGGCTTGCGGGCAGCCACGGCCAAACGTCCGGTCTGCCCACACTAGGGAGAACCTCCTCCAGTTCGAACGGCGCATGCTGAGTCCGAGTCCTTGCCCGGCTTCGCAATGAAGCGGAAGCGCTGCACCGTGGTGCGGGTAAACTAGTGTGTCGCCAACCTCAAAGACCACCCTGGACCCCCAAATGTCGAAACCTCCACGAAACCTCCCGAACCTCTCGGGGGAACCCTCTGCGCTTCCACCTCAAGGGTCGGGTCAAGGAGAAGCTCAGGGAGGGCATTGGTCGCCCGAGACGCGACAGTCGCCTTCTTACCAGCCGCAACTAGGATCGGATCCGCGGTGACTGCCTAATAGAACATAGACCCTCAGGTCTTAGCGTTTTCTGGCTTGAAGTAGTCCGTATCTCCAACGTCCACCAGTCAGTGGGAAGCCCATAGCTGACGAGGCCTCTCCCCCGTAATCGATTGGGGCCCACACCCGTCCCTGAGTGTGGGCCCCATCATCGAAGCGATCGACTGTTGCTGTTAGCGCCGCACGCGACGCGCTCGCAGCGCCAACCCAGCGCCACCAGCGACTAGAACCGCGCCAACCGCTACTAAGCCCGCTATATCAGCCGCACCCGTCTTGGGAAGCTCTCCGGGCTTGGAGTCGCCGCTCGCCGCGGACCCACTCTGTGTTTCGTCCGGTTTCTCCGGCACATCAGGCTCAACTGGTGACGCGCACTCCTTGGACTGCAGCTCATAAGTCCAAGTAGCAGTCCCATTTTCATTCAAAACCCAACCAGCAGTTTCTTCCAGCACGTAACCCTCAGCAGGAGTCGCCACCACCGTGACCACACGATCCACCTCAGTCACCACATAACTGACCTCATCAGTATCAGCCGGAACAGTCACAGACTCCCAAACAACAGCGCCCTCATCACCAACACCACACTCAGCCGGCTCCACCACCGGAACAACCGGAGCCACCAACGTCCGGACGAACTTAACGGTTCCCTCAGCACTTAGTTTTTGAGGATCCACGTCTTCGAAGTGGCTGAAGATCTGGCATTCCTTGCCCTTGTGCCCCTTACCTGGACTCTGGGCCCACGCCAGCTGACTCACTTGCGGGTGGATTCCGGCAACCGTGACCGTGTAGTTGCCTTCCTTGGATGAGGTCAGGTTCAGAGTGACCGGGCCTGAGGTGTCGACGGTCAGGGTATTTCCGGCGATTGTCGCAGAGCCTTTGGACTCCTCAGCGACAGCCACCGCGGCTCCGTCGCTCACAAAGAGGTCAAGTGGAACTCTCAGCATCGATGTGGTGACCGTGACCTGCACTGACTCTCCAACAGTCGCTTCGGTGGGGGAAACAGCCAGTTGCAGTGCTGCGCTATTGGCATTTGCAACTGCTTTCGCGAAGTCCTCTTGGAGGCCCATCGGCATGGCCTGCTCGCAGAACGGGTACCAATACTTTCCAGCACCTTCGTCCCACCCTCCGTAGTCCACTGGGTCGGTGACACACCAAGTCATGTACTGGCGGGCTTGCCTCTGCAAAGTGGAGTCGTTGCTTGCCACCGGGACTTTGGCGCCTGCTTCGAAGTCAGCATTCCAGTTGAACGCCGACTCGGGGATTGCGACCTCGTTCGAAAGTAGGAAAGCGAGAACCTTCTGCTGCTCCTCGGACAGCCTCTGGTTGGGCCCCTCGTTAGGGACCTGTCCACCCACCGGGTAGGAAGCGCCGTCATCGTTCGGGACCATGTCCGTGATGTTTCCATTAAGGTCGTAGCTGCCGCAGACGGCCTTTGCTTGGTCGGTGCAATAGGTCCAGCTCGTCACGGGCCCGTCGGCGCCCTTTTGTACCACGCAAAGAGGTGCAGAAGCGTTTTCGCCCCCCGTTCCGTCGTTGCTGTAGAGCGGCACCGTCTTGCCCTGCTCGTACGCCTCATAGCGCTCGCCCCAAAGACCTAGCAGGTTTACCGATTTTCCTCCCGTTTCGGCTAGGTAGGTGGTGTCCTCCGTGGGGTCGTACTCGGTGGTGCCTTCACAGCCCTCAGCGAGGGTCAACTTAGGATGCTCCCAAGTCCCAGCGTCGTCTGCTAAGGCCAGCGGCGCCGTCACGAGGGCCCCCGCGGCCACGGTCAACCCGGCGGCGGCTGCCAGCGCAGCCCGCCAAGGGTTCTTCATCTTATTAGTTTGCATTCGGTTCCAGTCCCATTTCCGTCCCATAACAAGTTCGCACCAATACCAAACGGCGGTGCATGGGAGAGCTGGCCTGAAGTGTCCTAGCTATCATCCAGTCGTTCAAGGCCCCTGGAGCCTGCTGCTACCCGCTTTGACAGAGGCTTCAGTTTGAGGCCCGCGCGTTGGAGATCGCATGCTCAGCAGGCTTGGTTCCTCGCGTGCGCGGGTTTCTGCCGCCCCTCGTCAGCGTTCTCGGCAGACGCCCCCGCGCTCGGACCCTGCTCGCGTCGCCTCGCGCGGCCCTGGGGAACTGAGCGTGAAACCAAGATTGCTACTGCAAAAGCCTTCTTAGGCAGGCCACAAACCAATGCTGACCTGTGGTTTCGTACCCCCAGCCGGACTCGAACCGACACTGGACAGGATTTCTGTCGGACCTTTTAGACCCTAGCCGCCATTGTTACGAGAACGTTGGTCGAACGACATTGGCTTGTTTTCACGAAAACAACAGGGTCTACCGCTTCCAAGAAAGAATTCTCAAAGACATTAGCGGACACCAAGTGGACAAAGCTAGGTCACTTCCCTCCAACCATGCCGAGTGGCACCACGCTTCACACTTCCGCCATTACCCGGAACACTGCTCCTTTGGGGGCGCTTGCTACCTTGAGGGGGCCATTGCCGCACGCAGTCCCGACTTGGAAGGGCACCCAACAATCTAGAGGGGCTGGGAGTCTGCTTCCGTCTCGGTTGCGGGATCGAAGTCGAACTCCGCAGTCGGGGGACCAAGAGGGCGTGCCTTGATCTGACTGCTGTGCGCTTCTTCAGCCTGAGCGTCAACTCCATAAGCCCACCCCAAGGCATCGATGTGCTCGACCATCGCTTGCCCGCACGTAGAGCCCCTAAGAACGGACGGCCAGTCGATGCGCTCAACGCATCGAGCCGTTTTATCACGTCCGCAGGAACCCGGATACCCAGCACTTCTCTGGGCACGCAAACGCTCTCCACCCTCACCATTAGAACAGCAACCGTCCCCACCCCGAAGACGAAGCACCACCTCCATTGTGGGGGTTGCGAACCCTTACGTGTGAGCTGCCCCTTGGACTGTCTCATCCACGGGACTCGGAATCCGGCCTCGCCTCCTAAACTCGCCCCCCACGCCCAAGTGGGTGCGTCTGAAGCCCAAAAATAAAAAGCCCCACCACCCTCAAATGGGACTGTGGGCTACGAGAGACCCAACAGCGCTTTGCCCTCGCTGGTTAGGGTGAAGCGAAGCGGCCGCTTGGAGACCGCTTGGACAAGTCCAAGTCGTTCTAACTCCAGAGTCAGTGGGCGAACGAATTGTTTGGACCGTTCCATGCTGCTCGATAAGTCGTCTAGGGTGAGACTCCCCTCTGGGCCGAACAGTGATGCTTGGCCGAGTATGAACAGCACGCCCCGAAGTCCGTCGTCCAATCCTGCTCCCAAAGTTGCGTCGTCATCCGACAGGCGCTCCATTTGTTCTCCGAGCCTGTCAAGTTGCTCGCTCCTCTCTGCTAGATCTTGGCGCAAACTACCCAAAGATTCGGCGACGATGCCCAACATTGTCTCCACGAAAGTGGTCACTTCGCCCCGGTTCAGAGGACGCTCCGACTCAACAAATGCCCGATAGTACCGCTCTTTGTGATTCGAAATAGTCGCTGACAACGATAGCCAGGCGACGGGGGAAAGAACCTGGCTGAGATCCAGCGCCAACAGGAGACGTCCCATACGACCGTTACCGTCGTAGAAGGGATGAACATGCTCGAAAATGAAGTGCCCGGCAACTGCACGAATCAGGTTAGGGATCGACTCATCGTTCGACTGGTCAAGCATTGTAGAAAGGCCCGCGTCGATGGCGGACTCTGGCAAGACGCCCTCGTGCACAGACTTGATCCCGGACGTGACATGCACTGGACCCGCCCGAAACCGCTCCCCGTCCGGCGCGTCTTCGGTCCGAATCTCGTCGGCCAGCGCCCCATCGTACAGGCCTCGGATACCGTCGAGGTCTGTCGGTTTACTCAGCCCTTGCTGGCTCATCGCTAGGTACAGCCGCACCATCTCTTGGAACCGCTTCGACTTGACTCGACCGTCTGCTGTCAGAGAGCGGATGGCGTCTGCGATCTCTTGGCGACTGGAATGAACATGTTCGATGTCGTTGGATGCCTGAATCTCTTCAATGACCATTGAGTTCAAATAGTGCACCTGTGCTGCTCCGGGGAGCCGCTGCCACAAGCCAAACGCTTCGCGTTCCTTCAGCATCACACGTTCAAGCAACACAGCGATTTCGGCCGTCACGACAGCAAACATCGGATGATCACCAATCTTGTAATCCCAATGTAGAGCCGAGGGGAAGGAACGTCGCGTCTGTTCCTCGGCTTCCGCGTGGGTCTTATCGAACTGGTGGAAGATTGATTTCAGAGATCGGTAGGACATGGTGTCTCCCGCTTGTTAGTGCAACAGCGCTTTCGCATAACGATACTTCCCCTAGATCATTCCTTTTTGATGTAGAACGCAGTTTAGAGCAATAAGACCACAAGTTTGGGGCACCCTATTCATGTAAAGAAGGATCCAGACCAGAAGGGTTAAGCGTTTGGTGCTTCTATACGGGCGCTGCGAAACCGAGGTCCATCCGTCGCGGCAGGTGCCGTGCCGCCTTCACTCGGGCCCGGTCGAAGAACGCGAAATGACTCGAATCCGGCGGCTCCGAAGCTCTTGCGGACTATCAGCATCGGCCTTTCCACGAAGGATCACTGGGACCGCCCGGTGCCAAGTCATCACCAAACGAGGCGGACCAAACAGCTACTCAGGAGGGCACAACCGGCGCGCCCAAAAAGATGGCCCGTCAGTGCGGTAAAGGTCGGCATCGAGCTTAGATGCCCCGGTGCGGCGGGACGCGTCCGTGGAGACTTGGGCGCCCGGTTCAGGGCCACCGCGGCGCAAGGTCGACATCTAGCCACCAAGAGTCTTCCAAACGTCAAACCGCTACCGTCCATCAAGCCCCTTCACCACTAACGGGTGCGTGATGGCAAATCCCTGCGCTGCCGGCAGCGGTGCGCAGCACTCCGGGACCGGGAGTCGAAGAGGGCTGAGGCTCCTCGCGGGAGGTATCAAGCAGCGCCGCGTCTGACACGACTTCTACCCGGAACCCCATAGCGACACTCCTCTTCCCGATGGCTTTTCTTCCACACCCCACCACCCCGTTTCGCCGCGCGTACCGCACCACTTTGCTCTCCCAAGAAGCGCTTCCTGCACGTCTCAATTCGACACTCACGTCGGGAGGTAGGCGCTTGCAATCGTTGGCTT
>CAYFUO010000040.1:0-14231 GCA_964346255.1 uncultured Actinomyces sp.
GCGTGGAGTGTTGCCATGGTTAGGGCGGTCAAAAAGGTCTGGGGCCACCGGAAGGCACAGTCAACAAGGTGGAGGGAGGCGGCAGCGGGGCCTGACTTTCGCCTCCACCGGACACCAGCGCTGATGGGCGCCAAGACGGCTCCCGGGAAACCCCGACCGAACGCGGACGACCCCGCCGCAGGCACCCCGACCGAACGTTGATGATGGTTAGTGGTTGGTTGCGGGGTTTAAGTGGGTGTGGTTTGGGATGGTTGTAGTTAGTTTGGGGCGTGACCCACGACTGAACTGACGGCCCCTGCCAGGGCTTGTCCTTCGTGTGATTTGCCCGCCCCAAACTAACTGCTAGAGGCCATGGGATGCATGACCTTATAGGAGCGTGATGCTCCACGAGCACTCCACAGTTCTCATGGTAGCTATCTAATCAACGTTTTGTCTGCTCCCTTTGGTCTCTAGCCCTCACAAGAAAAGTGGAGAACAAAAACAGAGACAAGGGAAGAACCCCGATGAACGCTACCGAAGTGAAACAAGATCTAACTCGCCCGCCTACCCCACACTTTTATGTGGGAGTGGATACCCACACGAATACTCATACCACCGCCGTTTTAGATGCAGTGGGAAGAGTGAGAGAAACACACACATACCCCGCTACCCCGGGCGGCTACCGCAAGGTCATCAACCTGCTGACAGGCCTAGGAGGCCCCAGCATGGTGCAGGTAGGGGTAGAGGGCACCAACTCTTACGGGGCGGGCCTGACCCGAGCCCTGCAAGGTAGCGGGTTCACGGTGTTCGAGGTGTTACGTCCCGCCCGCCAAGTGAGGCGCCTGGACGGTAAATCTGACCCGATCGACGCCGTGGAAGCGGCTCGTACCCTCATGATCGGACGCGGCATTTCCACACCTAAAAGCGCGACAGGAGTAGCGGAAAGCCTGCGCTACCTGAACGCGGCTAGAAACAGCTATGTATCAACCATGACTTCCATATCGAACCAGATCCTCGGGTTCCTAGTCACCGCGCCCGCGCCGTTACGCCAAAAGTATCGGGCCAAAGAAACCAGCCAGACCCTACAAAAACTACGTAACAGCAGGCCCGCACACCTAGATGAAACCAGTGTTGACTTCCACGTACTCACCACCATGAAAACCCTGGCGAAAACCCACCAACACCTCAAAGAGGCCGCTGAAAACCTCGAACAACAAATGAACGTCCTACTCCAGGAACACTACCCAGCCCTACTCGCCTTATACGGGGTCGGCACCATCACCGCCGCTACCCTAGTAGCAACCGCGGGAGACAACCCTAACCGCATCCGCTCTGAAGCAGCCTTCGCCAAAATGTGTGGGGCCTGCCCCATCCCCGCTTCCAGCGGTAAAACCAGTCGACACCGCATAAACCGTGGCGGCAACCGCCAAGCCAACGGGGCCCTCCACCGAATCGCTTTGACCCGCATGAACAGCGACGAAACCACCCGCCAATACGTAGCCCGCCAAACCAAAGCAGGCAAAACCAAACGAGAAATCACCCGCCAACTCAAACGGGCCCTATGCCGAAGCATCTACCGAGCCCTAGTAAACCCCCACCAACTACAGCAAACCAGACAAGAAACTCCCCACCTCGACGGCAAAAACCTACGCCAACTACGCACCCAAAAAGGGTTCACCCAAACCCAAGTCGCCACCGCCCTAGCCACCAGCCCCACCCAGATCAGCAACATCGAAACCGAAAACAGACACCTCCCCCAACTACGAATCCGCTACCACCAATGGCTCCAAAAACCCCACCACCAACCCACCCAACAACCAACACCCACCCCACAAGAAACCCACAAAAAAGCGGCTTGACAACCATAGGAGCATCACACAGCGATGGTTCATTCCCCCCAACCGAACACACAGCGCTGAAAGCGGTGGGATGACAGTGTCAATCTCGCTGTGTGTTCGGTTGGGGGGCGGGACCTAGGCTTTCGTCGCTTTGGTGCCCGGTTTGTCGGGTGCGTTTGCGTCTTTCGCCGGTTTTTCCTTGAATGCACTGAGGCCACCGGCTGGTTTGGAGCTTTTCTGGGCTAGGTCGCAGGTCTTGCGTCGGTTTTGTCAGAGCCGAAGTGAGTGGCGACAGGGTGGCGGCAAGTTTGCCCCGCCAATGCTCGTACACGCGCGCGCGGCGGTCATTTGCCGGTCGGTTTTAGGCCCATGAACTGGAGTCTTTGGCGGCGCATTCAGCAAGCGCTATTAGTGCCCTGCCCAAAAACCACAAACCGCACAAGCAGGCCGAAACTCGCGCTCCGGAACCTCAGAAGACGCACCGTTGATCAAACTCAGGCATGTTTCCCGCACGTCTCTCCCCTCTCAAGGAAGTCAATGAAGTTAGACCTGAGCCCCTCACAGGCTAACCTGCAAGGGGCCCAGGGTGCGCGGCACTAGAGGTGGCTAGTGAGCGGCGACGTGCTCACTGGTCTGGGGTTTCCCAAATGGTGTTCATCTCATACATTTTGAGGGACTTCACCTTTGTGGAACCTGATTCTGAAGCTAACTGGAGGGCGCGGGTTCCGTCGGCCGGGAAAATGAGGGAGCTCGCAACCTCACGCCCATCGTTGATGAACACTTCCACGCTGCCGTTGTCCACGAAGATCCGCAGTTTCAGGTCTTCACCCGCACTGACCTGATCTCTGACGTCGACGGCGCGGTAGCCCTTGTCACCATTGCCGGCTAGCCGGCGGTCTATGAACACGGTTCCAGCCAAGTCGTCGTAGCCGACGTAAGTGTGCTCACCGGCTGGGGTCCGGTGGACTAGGAAACCGATGCGCTCCGAAGTGGTTTCTGCCATGTTGAACACGGCTTCAATCTCTACGGGGCCGGCGTCCTCAGACAAAGTGAACGTGTCGTTCGCTCCCACTTCGAAGGCACCGAAGTCGACCTCTTCGCCCCGCAGTTTCTTCAGCTCTTCGACGGGCTGGGAGATGAGGGTCAGGTCATCGCTGAGGGTGAGGACCCGCGGGACGGTGAGCTGCCCGCACCAGCCGTCATCCTTTTGGGAGGCTGGTGGCAGGTCGACGGCGCCCATCCACCCGAGGACGATACGGCGACCGTCTGGTGCCTCGAACGTCTGAGGCGCGTAATAGTTGTGTCCCCAGTCGGACATCCGGTATTCGGTTAGGGGTTTGAAGTCTTCACCGGGCTTCCAGTCACCAACCACGTAACCGGAGCACACCATGTTCCTAGACGAGTACCCCGCTGGTTTCGCTCCCATAGGCCCGTACTGGACCGCCCACTTGTCACCAAAGGGGATGAAGTCTGGGCATTCCAGCATGAACACGTTTTCGTCGGGGTCTTCGAAGAGGACCCGCTCGAAAACCCAGTCCCGCATGTCTTTAGAGGTGTACAACCAGACTTGGCCGCGACTTTCGGTCGAGGACGCACCCAGCACCATGTACCAGGTGTCCCCCATCTTCCACACTTTGGGGTCCCGGAAGTGGACGAAGCCCTCTGGGGAGTCGATGATGAGTTTCTTGTCGTGGAACGTGACACCGTCTTCGGAGGTCGCCATCATTTGGACCTGCAGGTTGCCTTCGTCCTCGTTCACGCCGTTGCGCCAACGGTGACCCGTGTAGTAGACGTACAGGGTTTCCCCATCATCACTTGTGACCGCGCAGCCGGAGAACACCCCGTCCTCGTCTTCCTCAATGGAGGGCGCGAATGCGATTGGTTCCCGCCTCCACGTAACCATGTCGGTACTGGAAACGTGACCCCAATGCATTGTGCCCCACTCACTTGAGAAAGGGTTGTGCTGGAAATAAACCTGGTAGCGGTCTTTGAAGTAGATCAGCCCGTTCGGGTCGTTCAGCCACCCAGCCTTGGGCGCGATGTGGAAGACGGGGTACCAACGATCCTTGCGGGTCAGCAATAGTCGGTGGACGGCCTCTTCGGCTTTGGCTAGGTAGTTTTCCACTTCTCATTCCTGTGTTTGTTGGTTCCCGTTCAGACGCTGGGTGGGGGTGCCCGGCCCCAGAGGGAAACGTGGACGCGACCCCTCAGCGGATGGTGGTGGGGGCACACAAAGCGATGGTGCCCTCACCTAAGACAGCCGCACTTCCGCTGCGAACGCAGCGGAAACGCGCATGTCAGGAGCCGTCAGCGTCCCTCACGAGGTCCAGCGTCAGGTCCTCAAGTCTATCGACAGAGCGCGTGCCACCGGTAACCAGAGACCAGGAGAGGACACTCGAACCAGTTTCAAAGTCGGCCTCTAGGCTGGCTTCGGCTTCACCGTTGGCCCAGTGCATGTCGATGGTGGAATCCCCGTCACGTTCGAACGAGAAGTCCCCTTGGAACGCGGGATGATTACTGCGCAGCCACATCAGCGCCAGTAGAGCCTGACCGCCCGGAGATGCGGCCACTTCTCTAACCTGCTCGGCGGTGTACGTGGCACGGTTGATGTCGCGCCCAACCCCGGAGGACGCGAGCAGCTCCATGTCGTTGGTGCCAAGCATCGCGCCAACGTAGTACACCTGTGGGACACCGGGCGTGAAGAACTGGACTGCGCGGGTCTGTAGGTAGCGGGGAACATCATCGCCCAGGGCAGAGAAGTACGTGCAGTTCACTTGGTATAAGTCCAGGTTGGATGCGGCCGCCCCGGTTGCCTTCCGGCTCTCCCCCTTCGAACGCTCGTGGATGCCCTCAACCAGTTCATCCAACTGCTTTGGGGTCAAAAGGCCCGGTTGGGGCTCATCCTCAGCGCTGGGCCCAACATCGATGATCCCGATCCCGTCATGCGTGTCCAGCACGGTGACAGCGTTCGTGGGTCGCACTTCCAGCCACTCGGCTAGTGGGCGGGCGTCCCCCGTGAACTCTGAGTAGAGGAGGAGGGGTGGCAGGGCGAAGTCGTAGACCAAGTCAAACTTCTTCGCCAAATCAATCTGGTCTTTGTAGTAGGAGTGGACTTCCGCTAGGACCCTCATGCCGCGGTCGTGGGCGAGGTCTGCGATCTCATCCATCAACCGTTCCGTGTCGGAGGTCATGAAGCATGATGTGCCCGGCGTTTTCGCGGCGTAGCCGGCCGCGTCCAACCGCACTGAGGTGACTCCGCTGTCAGACAGTGAGTCCAAGATTCGGGTCAGGTACGCGAGTCCCACTTCTGACTGGAGGTCTATGTCCGCCTGTTTGCTGGTGAACGTGGTCCAGATCAGCCTGTTCTCTCCCGCGATCTTCACTGGGGTGAAGGGTAGGCCCGGTCGGGGCCGATAGATTTTAGCGAGGTCTTCCTCAGTGGCCCCGTCTGGGAACACGGATGAGAGGGTGAGGAACAGGTCCGCGTACTCGGATTCCACCCCGTTTTTGCGGAAGTCTTCGAACTCTTTGGAGTCCGTGGACATGTGGTTGACGATCGTGTCAGCCATCAGGTCATAGTTTTCGGCGTATTTGCCGAGGTCCGCCCAGGAGCCTAGCCGCGGGTCCACTTCCGTGTGGTCAATGGGGTCGAAGCCAGCGTCTTCACCGTCGAACGGGGTGAAGAAGGGGAGTATGTGCACTCCGGTTACAGCGTCCCCGAAGACTTCCTGAACCATCTTCTGTTGGTCAGCGATCGTGCCACCGAAACGGTCCGCGTACGTTATTAATTGAACACCATTTTTCATTGCTTCTCCTAGAACTCCTACCAGACGATTTTTCCCGGAGGGGCTGCCCTCCACTTGCCCTGCTGGGCGACGACTACGAGACGGCCTACCAACCCAAGGTAGCGCCCCGCAAGGCCGAGGATGCAGGGAAGGTCACCGGACGAGGCCGCGGCAACGATCGCGTCGTTGTATGAGGCCTGCGGGAACGCTTCCTCTTGCACCTTGATGTCGTGGCTTTCGTTCCAGTCGTCGATGATGTGCTTCACGACTGCCAGCTCCGCTTCGTTACCGGCGTTGTGTGTCCACATCTTCATGGTGCCGGAAGCGTCGCCTGACTCTCCCCCACCATCTTTACCAGCCGAAGAACAGCCGGCCAAGGCTAGAGCCACCGCGCCCACCACGGCCGCAGTGCCTGCTAATTTCTTCTATTTCATAGTGTTCCTTTCAGGTTGATCGATCAACCAGGCCGGCCAATCGCTTCTTTGGGTCGTTATTCGGATAGTTGTTCCGTTGCCAGAGGGGCGGGCCCCACTGAGTCGCGGAAGACGATGCGGCATTCCTGCCGGACCGGGTACCCACCCTCGGGCGGTGCCGGCTTCTCAGCTGAGAGTGCCGTCCGCACGGCCCACTCGGCCATCTCCGCATGCGGGAGTTGGACCGTGGTGAGAGGCGGGTCAAGTAGTGGCGCAATCATTTCTTGGTTGTCAAAACCAACAACAGATAGGTCTTCTGGGATTCTGAGGCCAAGGTTTCGTGCCGCGTGGTACACGGAAAGCGCACGAACGTCGTTGAAACAGAAGATAGCGGTTGGCTTCCCCTCTGTGATGAGTTTTGTCGCGTTGGCGACGGCAACGTCCGGCCTGGATCGGGTATCGACGACTAGGTCAGGATCGAGCACCCCACCCTCTTCAGTCAGCACGTCGAGATAGGCCCGCTTGCGTAGCACCGCAGCCTCACCCTCCCGCCGATTCTCTCCCAAGTAGCCGATCCTCCGGTGTCCAGCGTCGATCAACATCTGCATCACAGCTCGGGCTCCCTGTACCTCGTCAGGAACAATGCTCGGGACTGTCGAATCAACTGTGAATCCGTCCAGAACGACAACATCTGAAGAAAGCTTCTCATGAACTTTCACTTCGCGGTGGAACATTGAGGCAACGATCGTCTCTTGGACTCCATGTTCATTCAGGACCCTGACAGCCCGTTCCACGTTATCCTCATCCCCCTCAGTGTTGACCAGGAGGAGTAGACGGCCGGAGTCGAGCGCAACGCGGTTAGCGGCCTCGATCATCTTGACCGCGTAAGGAGTGGAAGCGATCCGGTCGGAAAGAAACCCGATCGTCTTCGTCTGTTTTGTGCGTAGGGTGCGTGCCGCCGCATTACCGACGTAGTCGAGGTCTTCCGCAGCCTTCCGCACGCGACGACGCGTCGCTTCCGAGACCCGGCCTTGAGCTTTGTGTGCTAATACGAGGGAGGCGGTGGCAGGAGAAACATGGGCTTCACGAGCTACATCTTTCAGACGAACCATTGGAAGACCTCCTTGTCCTGATCCACTCGGCCACTGTGTCGAAAGCAACGTTAATCGATTAACTTGACAACAGGGCGCCACGTCACTGTCGTCAAGCAATCCCAGATCACGGTTCGGTAACGACGCTGGTCGGGACGCCTAAGTTCCCCTCAAGAATAGAAACGTGCAAGGTCTTTTACGTAAGGATTACCATCTTCGTCGGTGCTGACAACTAGGTGGTGGCTGTAGGTCAAAGTGCCAGTGTTGGGGTTGGTGTGGGTGGGTACCAACTCTGTCTGCAGTCCGCAATACCAGGTGCCGGGTTCCTCTTCCGCCGAGCCTTGAAACACGATTCCGTCAGCATCCTCAACTGGCCCGTCATAGCCCCACCCCGGGGAGGCTAGAACGCATTGGCCGATCTTCCCACCTTTTCCGAACGAAAGGGTCCGCAAGGATTCCTCGCCTCCGATGTCGCCAAACCTTAAAGTCTGGATTCGACGCAAAAGATCACCGTCCACGTACGGTGCGGCCTCGTCGTCTCTGCCATCTGCGATCAGGTCGTAGATCTCTTGCAGCCGCTGTTGGTTGGGGGCGGCGGAGGTTCCCGAGGGTAGGCCCAGCTCAAAGTTGGTGAGCGTCGCCCGCGTTCCATCGAAGTCCCAGGTGACCCTCACGGGAACCTGGTGCGAGTAGTCGGCGTAGGTCTCATACTCGACGGTGAAGGAACCCTCTGGGGAAGGGAGGAACCAAGCTTTCGTGTTCGGATCCCCATCACTGAATGCGCGGACCGTGCCCAGGTCCGCGAGCCCCGGCAAATACTCGATGCTGTGGTCGTCTACGAGCCTCTTTTCCGCGTCGTAGATCATCCAGCCGCTGCCCACCGCGTCTGACCCGTACAGACCGTAGGTCGTTAGCGCCACTGCGTAAGCGTCACCCCCAACGTACAGGGGCGTCACCTCGTGCAGAAAAACGAATGCCCCGTAAAATTCAGAGGTCTGTTGGTAGACGCCACTGACCATTTCCACCTGATCCTGACCCGGCAGGTGAAGTCCCTCGGCGAGACCTTTAGGCAACTGCAAACTCCCGTTGGCCAACTCCTCATACGTTGGAGCCTTTGGCAGGTTGGTCGCCTGTAGTTGTTGGACACTGCTGGTCCCTTCACCTTCGGTGCCAGCGCCGGGCTCAGCGAAGTGGAGCAAATGCACGTCACCGTCTCCCGCCACCATCAGCGTGTCGTCGCTTGCGAACCAGGATTGGAGGGGGACCTCAACCCGCCACGTTTCCTCCCCGTCCTCCAAGCTCAACCCGACTAGGCTGCCAGGTTCCCCAACCACCAAGGTTCCCTCATCCATGGTGATGGAACAGTGGTCCGAGGACGTGTTCAGCGCAGCTGAACCCGGTGGCAGGGTCTTCTCCCACAACGTCTTCCCACTTGAGACAGCCACAATTTCTTGCCCGTCGGTGAACACCCAGGTCTCCCCACCCAGTTCTTCATTGTTCACCTGCCACACGGAATCTGATGAGAACGTGGCGACCACGGTCCCGTCGGCATCCACAACCTCTTTTCCATGCGCCCGGTAAGGAACGTCGTGATCGACCGTGGTCGATAGTTTTTGAGCCGCTGGGGTCAGAGCGGCTGGGCCTCGTCCTCCGGAGCCGCCTTCGCCAGCTCCAGCCGCGCTGTCTTCAGCGCCCTCGGTGCTTTCGTCCTCGGGCTGCGCGGTCGCTGCTTCCGCGGCGGAAGCATCAGTGCTCTCGCCACTTGAGGCGTTTTCCCCCGTTAGCAGGCTGAAGGTTCCAGCGCTCCCACAGTCGATAGTGGAGGTTTTCACGACGCATTGGCTAAGCAGCCCCTCCACGGGAACCTCCCACACCGGCCTACCCACGGCCACAGAGTCCATTGCGACGAGCTTGCTGTCCTCCCCAATTTCCGCTCCGAACACGGTCAGACCATCACCGCTCGCGGTGCCGCTCTCCCCGAGAGGAACAAGCTCGATTGGGACCTCCGCATCCGCAACCGCAACCGTCGCGGAGGGCGCGGGAACACCCCAGTGGGATGCGTCGGATGACAGCTCGCCCTCTTTGGGTGCGCCCGCGAGCCAGAGAGTCGCAAGAAGCGTCAGAACGGCTGCAGCGACGCCTCCAGCGACCAAGGCGCCCTTCTTGGCGCTGACCGTCTTCCTTACTGGGGTGGAGGCCACGTTCTGGGGGGCACCCGAGTCCTCGGGCGCTGGAGGGGGCCCGAACTGTCCGCTGGGCGCGGCGGCTGGAACGAAGCCTTGCGGGGGCGGCGGGGCGAAGTCAGCGGCAGTCGGGGGCGGCGGCCCAACATTGGGCTCCGGTGCGCCGCGCGCTTGTCCGTCAGCGTCCTCCACGTTCATGCCCTCACTTTCCTCACTCGCGCAGCCCAACTTAGACGATGCTGCCGCGGGCGGCGCGGCGCACGGCCGTAACAGCGTCCTCTCATTGCAAGCATTGCACGCCGCTCCGACATTCGCGTCACTTCGTTTGGGGTTTCTTCCACGCCGCCCGCGAAGATCCAGGACCTAGACTCACCCGCCAGTTGGCTCACGAGTAGATGCGGTCTAACCACTCGATCCGCGGAGTACCGTTTTCATCAGTGCTGATCACGAGGAAGTCGCTATAAACCCGCACCCCTGAGATGACGGGGATGTCACCGTTGTCCAGCCCGCAGTACCAAATAGTGTCGGGCAAGCCTTCCACGGCAGGCCAGTACGGCCCCGAGCCGGGGAACCCGATCTGAACACCGTTGGCATCTTTCGTCCCCTCGTAGGGGTCGAAGTACGAGGACGCCAGGATGCACTGTTGCACCTCACCTCCGGCGGGGAAGGCGAGGCCACGCAGCATCGTCTCCGGCGTCTTCCCCTCGCTGATGTGACCGTTCTGGACCTGGTCTAGGGCCCTCGCGCTGAGGTAGGGGGCGGCAGCATCATCCCTACCAGCCGACAGGTCATCACGGATCTGCTGGAGCAACGCTTGATCGGGTTGGCGTGCTGTTCCTGAAGCCGAGTCGAACTCGAGGGATTGGAACGTGGCCTCACGCCCGTCAAAGGCCCACGTTACGCGAGCGATGTTCCCCGAACCTTGAGCGACTTGCGTCTCGCATTCGATGGTGAACGACCCCTCCTCGGAGGGGAGGAACCAGGCGTTCAACTGTGGGTTGTAATAGTCGTAGGTCGCGTAAGGGATCAGCCAGGCGAACCCTCCAGCCTCCCCAAGACCGTGGGAGTCGACCAGTTCCAAGTCGGAGTCGTAGATGACCCATATGCTTCCAAAAGCGTCGGACCTGTAAAGACCGTAATCCAGCAGGGCAACAACGTAGGCGTCATCTCCAATGTAGAGCGGCTCGACCTCGTGCAAGTTGAGGAAACCCCCCTTCTCTTCACCGGTCTGTCTGTACTGGCCGTCGTGGAGTTGGATGTAGTCCCCATCCGGTGAGTTGAGAAAGTCGCTGAAGCCCTCAGGGAACTCCAATAAGGCGTTCGCCAAGTCTTCATAGGCGGGTGCCTCGGGGACGTTCACAGCGTCCAACGCCAACTGGGCGGAGGACTCTTCGCCCCCGCTTTGCCCGCCTGTTGACTCGTCCGAGAACTCTAGGAGGCGGACATCGCCCTCGCCCGCAACCAAGAGAGTGTCACCGCTTGCCAGCCAAGAGTCGACGGAAGCTTCTAGGCGCCACATCTCTTTGCCGTCCTCTAGGTTCAAGGCGACTATCCCCTCGGGCTCCCCAACCAGTAGGACGGAGCCGCTCATGGTCACCGAACATGCGCTGTTGGGGACGTTCACTGGAGCCGACCCCGCGGATAGCTTCCGCTCCCACGTAACACTGCCGCCTTCGACTACGATGATCTGCTCTCCGTCGGTGAAAACCCAGGTTCCGCCGTCGAGTTCTTCGTCGGCGAGCTGCCAGACGGGTTCCTGGCCGAAAGCTGCGATGACATTGTCTTTGGAGTCGAGCACCGACCCGCCACTTGTGTAATAGGGACTGTCTTCAGAAGCGGGGACCCTCCGCGCCGTGACCTGGGCGGCCTCACCTCCCGCCGATGAGTCGCCGGCTGGGTCAGCGGCAAAGTCTTCACCTCCATCGGTCCCGCCACCTTCTGAAGTCCTCTCACCTGTCGTTAGGTTGAAAATGCCCGAACTGCCACAGTTGACAGCCGAGGCAGTCAGGAAACAGTCTCTAGGGGAAACACCAACGACCTCGGTCCACACGGGCTCACCGTCCGCGACGGAATCCATGGCGACAAGAATGTTTTCTTCACCCACTTGGGCCCCGAACACGGTAAGTCCGTTAACCCGGGCGATGGCCTCGCCGGAAGAGTCTCCGGTGGGGTTCTTCAGGGGGACGAGGACGACCGGCTCGTCGCCGCCGCTCACATTCACCGTCGCTTTCAAGGTCGGGGGATGAGCGTAAGCGGAGGGAGCGGGGTCAGCGTCACCCGTAAGAATCGGCCAAAACCAGGTGATTCCAGCGGCAATGAGCGCCACCACGGCCACTCCTCCCAGCACTAGGGCGACGATCTGGGCGGTGTTCTTCCTCCCTTTCGGCGGGCTCGGCTCGCTCAGAGGAGGCGGCGTCGGCACTTGGGAGGCTGGAAGGAAGCCCTGAGGGAGCCTCGGCGCGCCCCTCGGCGGGGAGGACTGTCCTGCTCCCGTGTCGGTCGGGGGCGGGGGGAAAGGCAGCGTGGTCGACGACGGCCCGCTAGGTGACGCGGAAGAAAGATCTTCAGGAGTTGGTGGGGGTGGCCCCACACTTTCGCCCTCGTCCCCGCCGTCCACTTCGAATCGCTGGGGCCCCTCGTCCACGCGACCACCCTTTCAAACATTTTGGGATTCCGCGCGGCTGCTGCACTGCGACCACTTGCCCGGAGCCTACAGAGATTCTATGACAGCATCATGCAGGTTGTGGGAGCCCAAGTCGCTCCTTCGGCGCGGAGCTCATCGCTCGAACGCCCGCTGATCGCGGCCCTAGTCATCCACGCTTCCCTGCGCGGGCACGGGATTCCACAAGCGGCGCGGCAGGATCCGGGATTCGTCCGTCTCGAAGCTGTAAACGAACTCGCGGTAATCGGTGTGCTCACTGTCCGGGTCCGAAGAGGTGTAGACCAAGTGGTCTGGGTCCATGGCGATGATGGGATAGTGGTTGTTGACGGGCTGGCCTAGGGGGCGGCAACATCAATGATGGAAGCGTAGGCCGCTCCGGCCGTGGACTCCTCAGGTTCACGGAGCTCCGGTTCGCAGCTGTTGAGGCCTTCCATTCCCGGCATTCAAGCCGTCACGTGAGTGGTGTCGTCTTCGAAGGGTGGTTCTCCGATCACCATGCCTCCGCCCAGCGGGCGTCAGTTTCCCCGGCGGGGAAGTAGGCGTCCGTGGAGGAGGATGCCAGTTCCTGCTTGCTCCCTTCAGCAGCTGCGTCCGCCTTTGGGGTCGCTGTTTGTGTCCACACTCTGATCACGAAGAAAGCGACCGCCACCAGCGCCACAGTTACAACCGCGGCGACTACTAGTCAGATGTTGCGGCGCCTCTTCAAGTCGCTAGGAGTCTTTTACTGACGTTGCGGTGGGATGCCGCCTCCTCCTCTTCGGTGCGTGAACGGTGAGGAAGCGCATGCGGATGCTGCGTACGAGAGAAGCCAAAGAGAGCCTTCTGTTCGCAGCGCTAACCGTGACCGCAAGAAAGAGGGCGAGACCATCACGCCGGACACCCAACACCGCCGAAACGCGTCTGACCACAATCTAGCATCGACATGCTAGATTGGGCCTATGGAGACCATAACGATGACGAAGCTCAACCAGGAGGTGTCTTCGATAGCTCGTAAAGTTGTCGAAAGCCAAGTCCCAGTGCAAGTGACCAAACACGGCAAACCGGTCCTACGACTGGTCCCGGTGACCCCTGACATGAATGATCCAGTCGAGTCGCTAGTCGCTCTCGGACTCGCGACGCCGCCCATGCGCACTCCCCAATCTTGGAGGAACCGCAAGAAGGTGCCGCTGTCGCGTCCCCTAGACGACTTACTGGACGAGAGCCACTCAGATGCCACCCTCTGACTGCGCGACGCAGTGCGTCTGGTACTTGGACTCGTCGGTGGCACTTCGGATCTTGCTCGGACACAGTGAGGGGGCCGTCGAATGGTACGAGCAGGCGTTGGAGGCAAGCCAACGCGTGGTGTCGTCAAGCCTGATTGGGTTGGAGGTCTCGCGGGTCCTGCGGCGAGAGTCGATCGACGTCGAGCTCGGCCAAGAGTTCGCCGATGAACTCACCCTGCTGCGAGTCGATGACTCTCTACTGAAGGAGGCCGCTGGAATCGAGCCTCACGTCAGGTCTCTCGATGCGGTCCACCTTGCCAGCGCACAGCGGCTTGGCATTGAGACGGTCACCGTGGTTACACACGACAAGAACATGGCGAAAGCCGCCGAGGAGCTGGGATTTGTAGTGCTTGACCCAGTTGTTTAACGATCTCCACCCGTAGCTCGGTGGCCTCCCACAAGAGGCACTACGTTTGTATCAGCTAAGAGATGCATTTGCAGTATTGGCCCCTAAAGCTGCGCCCCAGGCTACCCACACGGCGCTCATGGAACCGAGCTGGTTCCTCCGAAAAAGAATAGCCCCTGGCCATTTGTGCACTACTTCTGAAAGCAAGAGGCCCGGCCGGGGTAGGGACCGGATGGGTGAACGCGGCCTCCCGTTCCCACGCTGTGGCCGGGGTCGCGGTCGTGAGCCGAGTTTCCTAGGCTTCAACGATGTGGCCGGATGGGTGAGGCCACCTCGGATAACCGGCGCCGCGCGCCAGGACGGCAAGATTATGAGTCCCGCAACGGGAACACTGAAGCAGCAACTCCTCCGCCGCGTCCCCATAGGCGTGCACGCAGACGGCCTACCCGACTCCATCAGACAAGTGCAATACGGGGAGACGGACGGCAAACCGATACCGAGCCTTGACCAAGCCTCCGACGACCCCAACGTCAACGCGATCGTGGCGGCTCACGAGGCCACGGGACTCAAACGGTCCCTCTCCACCTTCCACCTCACCATGATCGGCGTGGGCGGCACGGTGGGAACCGGCATCTTCTTCATCCTGTCCGAAGCGGTGCCAGAAGCTGGCCC
>CAYFUO010000041.1:0-13545 GCA_964346255.1 uncultured Actinomyces sp.
TCGTACGGGAGCTTAGCGCGGGCCTCCAAGTGGTGGGCCTGCGCTTCCGTCGTGAAGTCGGGGCGCCACAGGGGCTCAAGGATCTCACCTTCCTTGACGAGGGGAACTTGGAGGAGACGCGCCCCCGCCTCCAACAGGCGCTCTTCAGCGTGGCTACGGTCCTCACCGAGGATGAGGGCTTCTTCGCGTGCGTGCCCGTCCTCCCAGTGGAGCCTCCCAGCAGTCTTCAAACCGCCAACCGTCGACTTCGACTCGGATTCCTTACGAACCGGGACGATGTTCCCGTGCTTGTCTTCGCGAGCCACGAGCTTGTAGACGAGGGCGGCCGTCGGCACGCCAGATCCGGTTACGAGCCTCGTGCCCACCCCGTAGGAGTTCACGGGGGCCGCCCCCAACGCGGCGATCGAATACTCATCCAAGTCCGAGGTGACGGTGATCTTCGTGCTGGTGGCCCCCAAACGGTCAAGCTGTTCACGCACTTTGAACGCGTGGGCGACCAGATCCCCAGAGTCGATGCGGACCGCACCTAACTCCCCGCCGGCGGCGCGGGCGGCCTCGACAGCGTTGATCACTCCCTGATGAATGTCGTAAGTGTCCACCAACAGCGTGGTGCCAGTTCCGAGCGCAGCGATCTGGGCTGCGAACGCTGCCTTCTCACTGTCTTCCACCAAGGTGAACGAGTGGGCTGACGTGCCTATAGTGTCGATCCCGTAACGGACACCCGCCTCCAAGTCGCTGGTGCCCACGAAGCCCGCGATGTAGGCGGCGCGGGCGGCGGACACGGCGGCCCTCTCGTGGGTGCGCCGCGCCCCCATGTCGACGCATGGCCTCCCGTGGGAGGCGATCGTCATCCTGGAAGCAGCGGACGCCACCGCACTGTCGTAGTTGAGGATCGACAGCAGCAGGGTCTCTAGGAGGGTCGCTTCAGCGAACGTGCCCTCAACGGTGAGTAGGGGGGAACCCGGGAAGTAGACTTCACCTTCCCGATAGCCGTGAATGTCCCCTTTGAACTTGTAGTTCGCTAAATATTCGAGGGTTTCGTCGGCGAGGAACCCTTGGGAGTCGAGCCAAGCGATTTGGTCGTCATCGAAACGGAACCGAGCTAAGGCTTCCATGATGCGGCCGGTCCCGGCGACGACCCCGAACCTTCGGCTGGGGGGAAGTCGGCGGCCGAACAGTTCGAACACTGTCCTCCGGTCTGCAACGCCAGACTGGAGTGCCGCGTCCACCATGGTGAGTTCGTATTTGTCTGTGAGAAGAGCTGTCGAACGTGTTACATGCATAACGCCACGCTACTCCTTTTCTGTTGCGCCGTCCGTTTTCCTGCGGAAATCTCACGTCGTAGACGCGGTTGTGGGTGGCGACTTTCACGCCCCATCCCCGTTCGGGTCGCGGTTTCTGGGATACCGTCAAACATGTGAACAATGCTCCCATCGGTATTTTTGATTCGGGTCTCGGCGGACTCACGGTCGCGCGGGCCATCTTGGATAGGTCGCCGGGTGAGGACACCATTTACCTCGGCGACACTGCGAACACGCCATACGGGCCAAGGCCGTTGGAGGAAGTCCGCGACATAGCGTTGAAGAACCTCGACTACCTTGCCGGTTTGGGTGTGAAGATGCTCGTGATCGCCTGCAACACGGCGACAGCTGCCGCCTACAGGGAGGCGAAGGAAAAGTACGAGGACGGCTTGGGGATCCCAGTGATAGAGGTCGTGTCTCCCGCGGCGACTGTGGCGGACCAGGTGAGCGCCACCCACAACATTGGTGTTATCGGGACGGCTGGGACGGTGGCGTCAGGGGTTTACCCCGCAACAATCGGCTCTTTGGGGGAGTCCCAAGTCCACCAGAGCGCGTGCCCCCGCTTCGTAGAATTCGTGGAGGCTGGTGTCACTGAAGGTGACGAGTTGTTCTCGGTCGCCGAAGAATATTTGGCTCCACTCAAGGACGCGAACGTCGACACGGTCGTCCTCGGGTGCACCCACTACCCGCTGCTTGCAGACGTCATCGGTGACGTGATGGGGGAGGCGACCACTATTGTTTCCTCCTCTCACGCGACAGCGGAGGAAGTCGCAAGAGCGTTGAAGCGCGAGGGGTTAGAACACGGCCCAAGGCCTGAAGGTGAAGAAGTGAGCCACGTCTTCTTGTCCACGAACGGCTCCCAAAACTTTGAGGTCCTGTCACGCAGGTTCTTGGGACCGGAGGCGACAACGTTCGCGAGGGTGAACGTTGACGAAGCACTTGCGCCTACCAATCCCATTGGCGAAGGGGACTGATTTGAGACTCACAGTTGTTGGATCGTCAGGGTCCATGTCCGGGCCTGCATCCCCCGCATCCTGCTACCTGTTACAGGCGGACGGCGTTGACCCGGAGACGGGCAGGAAACGCACGTGGAGCATCGTCATGGACATAGGTCCCGGCTCCTTCGGCGCACTGTGGCAGTATGTGGAGCCACGCCAAGTTGACGCCCTCCTAGTGTCACACGGGCACGCAGACCACATGGCCGACGTCATTTCCTTCCACGTGTTCCTCAAGTGGCATCCGGACGGGCCGAACAGTGACCTGCCCGTGTATGGGCCGAAAGAGGTCCGCAAACGCGTGCGGCAGATCGACGGTTACGACCAAGAGCGTTCCACGGAGGAGAGTTTCAACTTCGTTCCCGTCACTGAGGGGGACCAGTTCTCTGTGGGGCCCATGACCATTCAGACTCACGCTGCCCTGCACCCGGTGGAAGCGTACGGGTTCCGGGTGGTGGGGCCCTCAGATGTCAACAGCGGTGAGGACAGCGTGTTTGGTTACACGGGTGACACTGATTTGGCGCCCTCAATGGTCGAGTTGGCGTGGGATGCGACCCTCCTGTTGGCGGAGGCTGGCTTCACGAAGGACGTTGAGGTCCGCGGCGTCCACATGACCGGCGAACGGGCCGGGCAACTAGCGAAGGAGGCTGACGTGAAGGAGCTGGTGCTCACCCATGTCCAGCCTTGGACGGACCCGGAAGTCGTGTTCGCTGAGGCGCGCAGCCAGTTCACCGGGTTGATCGACTTGGCGGCCCCCGGCGGCATCTGGGTGTTTTAGAGCACTTCTTTCACGTGGGGTGCGAGGGCCTCCAGGGCTCGTGACCTGTGGGAGATCTCGTTTTTACGTTCCGCTGACACTTCCCCCAATGTTTCAGTCCACCCGGTTGGCTGAAAGATGGGGTCGTAGCCGAAACCGTGCGTGCCGTGGGGAGCGCGGGTGAGCGACCCTGTCACTTCACCTCTCGTGGTCACCTCCACCCCGCTTGGTGTCACGAGGGCGGCCACGCAGACGAAGCGGGCGCCACGCTGATCGTCCGGTAGGTCCCGTAGTTGGTCTAGGAGCAGCCTCATATTTGCGGCCTCGTTCCCGTGTCCGCCAGCCCACCTGGCTGAGAAGATGCCGGGTGCACTCCCCATCACGTCAACTATCAGGCCTGAGTCGTCACCGATGGTGGGCAGGCCGCTAGCTTCAGCGACCGCCCGCGCCTTTATCAGGGCGTTAGCCTCGAATGTTGCCCCATCCTCTTGGGGGGACGGGAGTCCCAGCTGTTTTTGGGTGACAATGTTTTCTCGTTTCAGCCCGGGGATGAGGGGGCTGAGAAGCTGGTAGATCTCTTGGGCTTTGTGATCGTTGCCCGTCGCGATCGCCAGCAGTGGTTCAACCGTTGATTCCCTCACTGGTCACCACCTCCCCTTTAGGGACTAGGAGGGAGCGGGCCTGCAGAGTCCGCAGTTTGGCTAGGCCAACGTCTGCGAGGTCCAACAGCTGGGTTAGCTCGCCGCGCACGAAAGGTTCCCCTTCAGCGGTGCCTTGAACTTCGACGAGGGCGCCCGTCCCCACCCCAACCACGTTCATGTCCGTGTCTGCGCGAACATCTTCCTCGTAGGGGAGGTCCAGCATGGGAACCCCATCCACGATCCCCACGGAGACGGCTGCGACGGAGTCCTTCACGATCTTGTCTTGGCTTCTCCTAGGCACCATGTTGTTCTTGATCGCCCACTGGATCGCGTCATACAGGGCGATCCAAGCCCCGGTGATGGATGCCGTGCGGGTGCCACCGTCAGCAACCAGCACGTCGCAGTCGACAACAATCGTGTTCTCCCCAAGGGCACTCAGGTCTGTCACTGCGCGTAGTGAGCGGCCGATGAGACGTGAGATCTCGTGGGTTCTCCCCCCAATTTTTCCCCGCACTGATTCACGCTGGTTCCTTTGGGACGTGGCGCGGGGCAGCATCGCGTATTCCGCGGTCACCCAACCTTCCCCAGTTCCCTTACGCCACCGGGGCACCCCCTGCGTGAACGATGCGACACACAAGACGCGCGTGTCACCGGTTTCGATGAGGACACTGCCCTCACCCACCTTGCTCCAGTCACGGATGACCCGCACTTCGCGGCTTTCCTCTGGCGTGCGCCCATCGGCGCGCAAGTCGTTACTCATGACCCAAGGGTAGTACGCGGGGGTGGTCGGTGGCCGCCCTCGTACTGGCCCGCTCATACGCGATACGTTGGGGGCATGGAAATGTCCTTCGCCCTGTCCCGTGGAAACCTGAACTCTGCAACCGAACTACGTGAAACCATTGACCCGCTTGCGCTGCTGAAAGAGGGTGGGGCCCACGTTTTTCTGATCTCCCCGGACGCGAAACTGTTGGTCGCTGACGGGCCCGCAGGGGCTCCCCTCCCAGGAGGCGTGCTCTCTTGGCTGGAGGAGACGACACCGCCCTCCCACCTGTGGTTCATGGGCTGCGACAAGGAGGGTGACGCGCAGGTGGGTGCGTGGCTCACTGAAGGCCAGATGAAGAAGTTGGGGGAGCCCACCACCGAAAACGGTTTAGCTGGATTCGCGTGGGAAGAGTTGATGACTGTCGGCCCCGACTTCGATGAGGAGACCTCGCTGGTCGCCACCCAAGCGGTCGCCCTCGCGAATTGGCATGCCGCGATCCGCCACTGTTTCTCCTGTGGGGGACTGTTGGAACCGAGTGGGGCGGGGTGGACGAGGACGTGCACCCAATGCGCCGCCGTCCAATACCCGCGTATCGAACCCGCTGTGATAGTGGCGGTGCTGGACCCCCAACAACGTCTACTACTTGTCCACAACATGGCTTGGGATGAGCCCAGAATGTCGCTGCTTGCTGGTTATGTAGACGCAGGGGAAACACCGGAGCGTGCGGTGGCTCGGGAGGTGAAGGAGGAAGCGGGTTTGGACGTGGTCAACATTGAGTATTTGGGCTCCCAGCCGTGGCCTAGGCCGCGTTCCCTAATGCTCGCCTACCGGGCGGACGTCGACTGCGACGAAGACTACGCATACTCACCGCCAGACTCGCAGGCGGCGCCGGAACCGGAGGCGAGTGGCGGCTTGCCGTGCGTGCAGGTGCGCCCCGACCTGATTGAGGTGGACCGCGCCCAGTTCTTCGCAAGGGATGAGCTGCGTGACGCTTTGGCGTCCGGTGAAGTGATGGTCCCCGGACCCGCGTCCGTCGCTCACACGGTGATCGCTACGTGGCTGGAAGAGGATGGGGGCGAGGGTTTGAAGGCGACTTGGAGTTCGTACAAGTGAACGGTGTGGAAGTGAACGCGGAAGAGCTGCTCGCCGCACTCGACCCCGACCAGAGGGAAGTCGCGATGCAGGTGAGTGGACCCCTAGCGGTCCGGGCTGGGGCTGGTACGGGGAAAACTCGGGCCATCACCTACCGGATAGCGTATGGGGCGGCGACGGGCGCCGTGGACCCGTCAACGGTGTTGGCGGTGACGTTCACCGCTAAAGCGGCCGCTGAAATGCGGGCTCGGCTGCGCGTCTTGGGTGCTGGTAGCGCCCAGGCGATGACCTTTCACGCTGCGGCCCTCAAACAGTTGCGGTACTTTTGGCCTCTAGTGACGGGTGCTCACTTGCCGGACCTGATGCCCCACAAGGCAGGGATCGTTGCCGCAGCGGCCGCCTACACTGGCCTGTCGACAGATAAGACCGTGGTGCGTGACTTGGCTGCGGAGATCGAGTGGGCGAAGGTGTCCATGGTTGACCCTCGGGGCTACGCGCAGGTCGCCATGCAGGTGGGTCGTGAGGTGCCCCTCGACATGGACCACGAACAGTTCTCCAAGTTTTATGAGACTTATGAGAGGGCGAAGGACGATCGGGGCGCCATCGACTTCGAAGATGTTCTGCTGCTGCTGTCAGGGATGATCCAGTCTGACGAGAGGGTGGCGCGTCAAGTGCGTTCCCGGTACCGCAGCTTCGTGGTCGACGAATACCAAGACGTTTCCCCCGCCCAACAACACTTGCTGGATTTGTGGCGCGGGAACCGGACAGACCTGTGCGTGGTTGGGGACGTGGCGCAAACCATTTACTCGTTTGCTGGGGCGGACGCCAAATATTTGGAGGAGTTCCCGAAAAGGATGAAGGGGGCGCGCGTCATCGAGCTGGTCCGCGACTACAGGTCCACCCCCCAAGTGGTGGCGGTCGCCAACCAGATTGTTGCTGGCGCCCGCGGGTTCGACGGTGTTGGGCCCCCGCGCGGAATCCCGGGGTCTGTGCGGCTCAAAGCCCAGAGGCCCTCGGGTACCGCCGCAACGTTTTCAGCGTTGGAAACCGACGAGGCTGAAGCGGACTTCGTCGCCCAATCAGTGAAGAAGCTTCGCGGCCAAGGCGTTCCTTACAGTGAGATCGCAGTCCTGTATCGGACGAACGCCCAATCCCAAGTGGTGGAAGAGGCCTTCGCGAAGGCGGGCATCCCATTTCAAGTGCATGGGGGAGCACGTTTTTTTGACAGGGAGGAAGTGAAACGGGCCGTCGTCTTACTGCGGCAGCAAGCGCGTCTCCGCACCCTCACGGGTGGAGCGGGACGGGTGGCGGGCGCGGAGCCGGGGGACCCACCAGACTTAGTGGACCAGGTTGAGCAGGTGGTGGCGACCCTCGGATGGTCCAAGAAACAGCCGAAGGCTGTGGGGGCGGTTCGGGACAGGTGGGCGAACCTGGACGCCCTCGTTTCCCTCGCGAAAAGGCGCCCCGAACTGGACTTGGACGGGTTCGTCGAAGAATTAGCGGAACGCGCGGAAGCGAAAGCGAACCCTCAGGTTGACGGGGTCGTCCTGTCCACGTTGCACGCCGCTAAGGGTTTGGAGTGGGGAGCGGTCCACATCATCGGCGCATGTGAGGGCCTTTTACCGATTTCGCTGGCGGACAGTCCCTCAACGGTGGAGGAGGAGCGGCGACTGCTTTACGTGGGGGTCACTAGAGCGAAAGAGAGACTCATCATCTCGTACGCGAAAAGTCGGGGTGGGGGTAGGAGTAGGCAGAGGAAGGTCAGCCGGTTCCTTGAAGCACTTTGGCCTAAAGAGACTTCCAGTGGGGTGGGGGACCGCAAGGTGCCCCACCGACAGTCCACGAGGGACGCGAACGAACAGTTCCTGAGCGGAGCGGATAGGCTCACCAAAACCCTGTTTGAAGAGCTGCGCCAGTGGCGCCTCGAGGAAGCGCGGGAGCGGGGCGTGCCCGCATTCACTGTGTTCGCGGACGCCACCATCCGGGACGTGGCAAAAGCGAAACCGCGGACCCTCCGACAGTTGGGTGCGCTGAGGGGTGTCGGCGCCTACAAGTTGGACCGGTACGGGCCGGACGTACTGAGGGTGGTGCGCGACCAAGTCGGCTCGTAGCACTCATGCTGCAGTTCGGTCCAAGCCACGCAGGCAGGAGCACGCCGGGTGGGGCGACCACTCTTCAGCACTGACCCCAGTTTCGGTAAGTCTCCACGAGTAGCTGGGGCCCCCAACCCGGCCAACGGCTTCGCCGCCCTCCACTGGTGGCAGGCCGCGCGCAACGGATTCAACCATCGCGACAGTTAGACCCGCGGCAGCCGCGCACATGTGGTCCGGAACGGGTTCAAGGGGTTCCCGGCCTAGGGCTAACGACATTTTCGGCCAGGCCGGGATCACGTCTTGGATAGCGAAGTCTAGGCACGTTGTACACGCTGTCACTCCAGGTGCGACCAGTGGCCCCACAGTGATCGAACCCTGATCTGCGACGATGGGCAGGTGGTTTATGTCCTGACTCAGGAGGCTCCCGGTGAGCCCTGGGTCCCACACCCTGTCACTGCACAGGATGACGAGGTCGGGGCGAGCCAACTTTTGGATCAACAGTTCAGGTTTTTGGCTTTTGATGACCCGACGTAGTTCGGTTCGCTTTTCATTCCCGAGGCTGCCCCGCGGGAACAGATTTTCCACGTCCCCATCCACGAGCCCCTCACCCGCTAACTCTAGGGAGCGCACCTGCGCGCGGGCGAGCAAGTGAGCGAGGCGGACCCCCACCCTGTCCAACCCGACGACCCTCACATTCAAGTTGTTCAGTGGACTGCGTGCCGGAAGGGTCAGGTTCGCGGCGTCAAGCAGTCTCAAAATGTCCTCTTCCCGTTGGGAGAGCTGTTTCAGGCGGGCGCGCCGCGTCCGCAGACTGTGCACCCAGCGGACCTCTTCGTTAGTGAGGTCTGAGAGGAGAACACTCTGATTCGGGGTGGACCCTACTTGGAGGAGGCCCTTTGAGACCTCAAAAATGAGGGTGCCCGGTTTGAGGGCAGGGGCTTTCCGAGTCTTGGGCATGTTTTCTCCTTACGCCAACATTGCGCTTAAAGAAGGATGCCGCAAACAGCGGGCCGCGGAATCGGGCAGCCTCGAAGTTGTGGATAACGCTGTGGGGTTAGGAGTTGTCTTCCTCTTGGTCTCCACGCTGATCTTCTGGCACGCCCTCATCCCAGCCGAGTGTCCCTGACAGCAGGGCCTCAAGTTGGTCGTCGAACTCGGTGTCCGCCACCTCGTCCGCGCTCACGAAAAACGACTCGGGGTCAGCGAGGTGAGCCGTGGTTGGCGCCTTGTCGGGGTGACTCCAGGCTCCGTCACGCGCTTCAGCTCCGCCCTCGTCCTGCAGCTTTTTGAAGATTTGGGCAGCGTTGCGAGCTTCTCTGGGCCGGAACTCTAAGCCGACAAGTTGAGTTAGCAGGGCCTCTGCGGGTGAACCCGTGACCCTCCTCCTGCGGACCATCTCCTGCAGCCGGGCGGCGTTGGGCAGGTAGGCGCGGGTCGCTTCAGTGGCGACCACCTCAACCCAGCCTTCGATGAGGGCGAGGAGAGTCTCTAACCGTTGCAGGGCGGCCGCTTGGTCCTTACTGGGTTTGGAAGCGAAAACCCCGTGCTCCATCGCCTGGGTGATGGACTCTGGGTCTGCTGGGTCGATAGAGCGGGCGGCGGACGCGATCGCCTCAGGGTCAATCGCGATTTGTTCCGCGTACCGCTGTAGCGCCACATGCAGGTTGTGCCGCAGCCAAGGAACGGCTGCGAAGAGGCGGGCGTGAGCGCACTCGCGCACCGCCAAATACTGGGCGACCTCATCCTCAGGGATGCTGAGGCCTTCCCCGAACTTGGCGACGTTCGCGGGGACCAAAGCAGTCACATTGGGCTGGGTCAGGGGGAAACCTGCGTCGTGACCACCCAGGCTTTCCTCCGCCATCGCTGACAGTGCCTGCCCTATTTGGGCGGCGAACGCCATGGAAGCCAGTTTGGGGAGCACGGAGGGGAGGGCGGACGCGAGCCCAGCTAACTCGGGTGGGAGTCCGGTGGCGTGAGCGGAAAGCTCCTCCCCCAGAGCCTCTTCCATGGCCCTGGAAGCACTCTGGGCGACGGGGTTACTGATCTCTTTCCACGCGGGCAGTGTCTCACTGATCCAGGTTGCCCTGTCCCACGCTTCACGTTTCGCGCCTGGAAGCACGAACGCGGTCACGGGGTCCAGCCACAAGTCAGCAGTCGACAGGGCGAGGGCAGCCTTCGTTTTCTCAGGGGAAGTGACATACTTGTCTCCACTGCGCTTAGCCTGGGCTCGGCTCATCTCCTCCACCATCCGCCAATTGACGGGTTCCGTTGAGGATTGCATCATGAACTTGAACTGGTTCATAGCCATGGACATTGCTTGCGGGCTGTCCATGCCCGGGATTTTCGAGATGTCGAATCCTTGGGAGCGCATAGCGCGCGCCGCCTCCCTAGCACCCTCCGGTCCCAGCATGTCTGACAAAAACTGTTCCAAAGGGTCCGGTCGGCTGTTTTCCGGGGTCAGGTTTTGCTCGTCCATGTCTGCACTCTACTGTTAAGTTCGGCCTAGCCCCTTACGCCTCGGGCCTAATCGGGGCACAATAGCCCCGTGAAAACCTCCGACCGACTGAAATACGTCCTCAAGTTCGCGGTGGCCCTACTGGCCACAGTCGCCGTCGCGGTTGGGGTGTCGATGATCCCCGTCCCATACGTCATCCAAACGCCGGGCCCAACCGTCGACGTTTTGGGTACTCAGGGGGACACGGAAGTCCTGCAGGTGGGTGAGATTCCGGAGGACCTAGGGTTGGCCCTGAATAGTGATGAGGACGAGGGCGAGATCCGCATGGTGACGGTCTCTGAAGTTGGCGGCCCAGGATCAACTGTTCGGGTGAGTGATGTTGCGGCCGCCTGGTTCCAAGACAGCGCTAAGGTCCTCCGATACAGCGATGTTTACCCGGAAGAGATAACCGCTGACGAAGTCCAAGAGATGAGCAGCGCCCAAATGGAGTCCTCTCACTCCGCCGCCCAAATCACTGCGTTCGACTACTTGGGTGTCCCCATGGAAACCACGATGACCGTCGTGGCGACAGTGCCAGGCACTGGTGCGGAGGGAGTTCTCGAGGAGGGAGACGTACTTAAGGCGATCACGCTCCCTGACGGCACCAGTTTCCCCATCACGTCTCCCTCCGTTCCATTCACGCTGTTGCGCTCGATCCCAGTTGGCTCAGTGTTGGAAGTCGACATTGTTAGGGACGGAGTGGAAAAAACCGTTGAAGTGAAGACGACCGCCCCCACGCCCAATGATGCGGGGGAAGTTGAAGACGGGTCCAAAATGGGCGCCTACTTGGACGCTGACGTGGAAGCCCCCTTCGACGTGACGATCCACTTGGAGAAGGTGGGGGGACCATCGGCGGGCCTCGCGTTCGCCCTCGGCATCGTGGATGAGTTCACGGAAGGTGGGCTCACAAACGGTGAGAAGATCGCGGCGACGGGAGTCCTCGACTATTCCGCTCACGTCAGTCCTGTCGGTGGGATTAGGCAGAAAATGTTTGGGGCCAAGCGTGACGGAGCCGAATGGTTCCTGCTTCCGCGCGACAACTGCGAAGACACTTTGGAGGGGGTCCCAACAGGTTTGACGGCTGTGCCGGTTTCCACCCTCCAAGAGGGGTTGGACGCGATGGGGAAGATCGCTGCCGGCGACACGGCTGACCTCCCGTCCTGCCCCGCCTCCTAGCTGCCGCGCTTCTTACTGTTCACTCCTCTTCGGCAGGGTTAGGGACCTGCAGGGTTTCCTCCCCGATGGGAGCGTCAACGTTGGCTTCCGGGTCGAAACCTAGTTTCAGGGCCGCACTCAAAGCGGGAACCAGGTTGTCGCCCTCAACCACGTTGGAAGCGTCATCGAAGGCGCGTGTGCGGATCGCGGTCCAAGTGTCACCCTCCCTATCCACGCCGATCACTAGGCGAACCTCCGTTCGGGACGGGTGGTTGGAGATGAACTCGAGAGCCTCCTCGGGGTCCTCGGGTGCCTCTTCCTCCACTTCTGGGGGGACCACGAGGCGCTCCACAGTGAGGGCCGCCCCCTGGACTGCTTCGGGCCACCCGATGCGGGGGAGGACTTCTTCCACATCTTCACTCGTGTCCAACTCTTGCAGGACGGCGGACAGATGGAACGGGTTGTCATCTTGAGTGGCAGCGAGAGTTTCCCGCATGTCCTCAGGTGGACAGTCGGTGTTAAGGAGGGTTTAGGGGAGGACGGGGGAGTACAGCATCGCTGGCCGATCCCAGCCTAAGCCGGCGGCGCCTCTCTCAATTTCGAGCACCACTTTCCGGAGCGCTGAAGCCCTCTTCGTGTCGACTGATTTGGGTTCTGCTGTGTCTGTTGTTTCGCTCATGGCCCTAATCGTCCCACGGGGGTTGGGTTGCGCCAAGCGGCAGGTAAGCTGTCCGCGAGAAGTGCGCGCAGAGAGCACTCCACGCACCTAGCCTGCGCCGAAGGAAGGACACAGTGACTAACTTCACCAGCCCATGGCCCGATGTTCCTAGGCGGCCAGCATCGAACGTGCCCCGAAAGTCGTTTAAGGAGCTCATGAAGAGCCCCTTGTTCGTCACCGTGGTTGTGTTGGGGGTGGTCCTTCTAGCGGTGATCACGGCGTCTAAGTTCTGGACTGAAGTCCTCTGGTACAACCAGATCGGTGCCGCGCGGGTCCTGTGGACCCGGTGGGGAACAATGTCAGCCCTGTTCTTGTTCGGTTTCCTCGTGCAGTTCGCTGTAGTCGCTGCGGTGGTGATGTGGGCCTATAAGAAGAGACCCACAGGCTCAGACGCAGAAAACGCGACGTTGGAGGAATACCGGAAGGCTGTTCAACCGTTCCGCTGGGGCCTATTCATAGGCGTACCAGCAGTGATCGCGATGATGACCGGCTTCGGCATGGCAGCGAGCTGGCAAGAGGTCCTCGTCTGGTTCAACCGCACTCCGTTCGGCGTGACCGACCCGCACTTCGGCTTAGACGTTTCCTTCTACGTGTTCACCCTGCCCATCTTGGAGATGATCCTCGGGTTCCTCATGAACACGCTGGTGGTCTCGTTGGTCGCCGTGGTGGTCGTCAACTATTTGTACGGTGGGGTGACGTTCGCACCGAAGTTCACGGCGTCCAAACCGGCTCGCCTGCAAGTGGGGATCCTCGCCGCCATCCTGTCCGTGGTCGTGGGGCTCCGCTACTGGCTGAGCATCTACGGCCTGATGATCAAGCGGAATGATCTTGCTGACGGCGCCCTCTACACGGACATCAACGCGACGCTGCCAGCCCAAATGATTCTGGCAGTGATCTCTATTCTGGTGGCGGTCCTTTTCCTGGTCGCGGCATTCAGGGGCACGTGGAAACTCCCAGCCGCAGGTGTGGCGGTCACGGTCGTTTCCGCCCTCGTCATCGGTGGTGCCTACCCAGCATTGATCCAACAGTTCAAGGTGACCCCTAACGCTCGCGGCCTAGAAACTCCCTACATTCAGAGGAACATTGACGCGACGTTGACGGCGTTCGGTTTGGACGATTTGGAGTACCAGACCTACGCAGCGACCACGGATGCTTCCGCCGGCCAACTGCGTGAGGACACGGAGGCGACCAGCCAAATCCGTCTTCTTGACCCCGAGATCATCCCAGCAACCGTTCGGCAGCTGCAGCAGTCTAGGCCCTACTACACGTTCACCAACCACATGTCGGTCGACCGCTACAAGATAGACGATGAAACACGCGACACGGTGATCGCAGTGCGCGACATTTACTTGCCGGGCCTCCAAGAACAGCAGCAGACTTGGGTGAACCAGCGGACCGTTTACACCCACGGGTTCGGCGTGGTTGCCGCTTACGGCAACACTGTCCGCTCGGACGGGACACCCGCATTCTGGGAGCAGTCCATCCCTTCCGTTGGGGAGATGGGGGACTACGAGCCCCGCGTCTACTTCTCGGCTA
>CAYFUO010000042.1:0-13425 GCA_964346255.1 uncultured Actinomyces sp.
AGACTGAGGCCATTTGGTCCCCCTATGTACTAGATGCCGGAAAGTTCGCTCCCACAGATGTGGGATGGCGCCCTGCGCCGCAAAGCGGCAGCTTAAGAAGGTTAGCCGATCGGTGGCCTAGGCTCAAAGGAAACTAGGCGATGCGGGTGTACGTTCTCCCACAGTCCCACCTGCCTGCCGGCACCCAAGTGTCGCCCGCCCTCATACAATGGGTGTTCGGGCCGGCTGCGGCCAACGGTTTCCGTGCGCGGCCCAGAGCATTGGAAAGGTAGCGCATGAGCGTCAACTTGGACAGTCCCCTCACGCTACGCGTGGGGAAGACAGCGGCGCGCAAACTTGCGGAAGGTGGCATTGAGACTGTCCGCGACCTCCTTGAGTACGCTCCGAGACGCTATTACACGTGGGGGACCCTGAGCGATATTTCCGCGCTGCAAGTGGGCCAGTCGGCGACAGTTCTCGCGAGGGTCGTGAACCAAAACCTCGTCTCTAACAGGTCGGGGCGTGGCGTGCGTCTGATGGTCGACATCACGGATGGCTCCTCGGCGCTTACCTGCACGTTCTTCGCGAAGAACCCCTACATGCTTTCCCCCCACCGGAGGCTCCTCAAACCCGGTGCCACCGTTCTCCTCGCCGGGAAGGTCAGCGAGTACCGCGGCAAGAAACAGATGGTGCAACCAGAGTTTGAGGAGCTGGAAGAAGACTCGAAGGAAGCCGCCGCCCGCCAGGCTGGGCGCCCCATCCCCATCTACAGGTCCGTGGGTGGACTCTCCTCTTGGAAAGTGGGGGCCCTCATCCGCTCACTGTTGGACCAGATGGGCGAGGACGCTTTCCCCGAAGTGCTGCCCCCACAGGTGCGCGCCGCTCATGGACTCGCCACCTACCAAGAGGCCCTAGAAATGCTTCACCGGCCAAGTGCCGCTGTGGACTGGCAGACCGCGCAACGCAGCCTCGCCTGGGCGGAAGCCCTAGTTCTCCAGACAGCGCTGCTCTCAAGACGCATGGGTGAGCTGCAAGACCCAAACCGTTTGGCTCTCCCCCTGAAAGACGCGCTGGGCGGTTTCGACGCGAAGCTCGCTTCGAACCTGCCCTTCGAGCTCACGGGGGCCCAAAAGGAGGCTTGGCGGGAAATCGGGAAGGATTTGGCGAGTGAGGCCCCAATGGCGCGGCTGCTGCAAGCAGACGTGGGGGCAGGGAAAACCGTGGTGGCCCTACTGGCTATGACGCGGGCCGTCAGCAACGGACATCAGGCCGCCCTTCTAGCGCCAACTGAGGTGCTCGCTCGGCAACACTTCACTTCCATCACTTCTCTCCTTGACGACGCGGGCGTGCAAGTCCCCGTCCACCTAGTCACCGCCAGCAGGCCAACCCATGAGAAGGAAGCGGCCTTAGCCGTGCTTGCCAGTGGTGAGCCCGCGATAGTGATCGGCACCCACGCTTTGCTGAGTGAGGGTGTCGAGATCCCAGACTTGGCTGTCCTCGTCGTCGATGAGCAGCACAGGTTCGGGGTCGCCCAACGAGACCACTTGAGGGAGCAAGACGGCCACGTCGCCCACCTCCTCGTCATGACGGCGACACCCATCCCTCGCACTATCGCCATGACCGTCTTTGGGGATTTGGATATCACCACCATGAACGAGTCGCCGCCCGGCAGGAAACCGGTCGAAACATTTCTGGTTAACTCGGCGAACCCCGTGTGGATGGACCGCGTTTGGGCTCGCGCGTTGGAAGAGGTGGAAAGTGGTGGCCGTGTGTTCGTTGTTTGCCCCCGCATTGACGTGTCAGAGGACGAGGGTGCAAGCGATGCCCTAGATCTGGGGGCGGCTCTTTCAGAGGGTGGGTCAACAGCGGTTTTCCCAGCGGCCAGCGACGTGTACGAAGAGTTGAAAGGCAAGAGCACTTTGAAGGGGACAGCCGTCGGGTTGTCTCACGGGAGGCGCAGCGCTGAGGAGAACGCGGAAGCGTTTACCGCTTTCGCCCGCGGCAAGACCCCCATCCTGGTTGCGACGACTGTTGTGGAGGTCGGGGTGGACGTGCCGGAGGCGACGATGATGGTGATCCTCGGCGCGGACAGGTTCGGGCTTTCCACCCTCCACCAGCTCCGGGGCCGCGTGGGCCGCTCAGAAACGCAGAGCGTCTGCCTGTTGGTGAGTGCCCCGACCGAGAACCCTACGACCCGGGAGCGCCTGGAAGCGGTTGCTTCCACCACTGACGGTTTCGTTCTCGCGGAGGCGGACCTGAGGTTGCGTAAAGAGGGTGACGTGCTGGGGAGAGCCCAAGCGGGTGGCGCTTCGGGCCTCCGGTTCCTGTCCGTGGTTCGCGATGGGGGCATCATAGTTTCCGCGAGGGAAGCGGGGATGGAGCTGCTCGAGGGGGACCCCATGCTGGAAACAGCACCAGGTCTGCGTAGGGCGGTCGCTGACCGGGCGGGTGAAGATTTAGTGTGGCTTGAGAGGTCCTGACGGGAGAAACGCGTGACAAGAATAATTGCGGGCTCAGCGAAGGGCCGGAAGCTGGAAGTGCCGAAGAAAGGGACCCGCCCCACCTCGGACCGCGTGAGGGAAGCCCTGTTCTCCATGGCGGAAAGCGCCGTCAGTTTGAGGGGTGCGGCTGTGCTGGACTTGTACGCGGGTTCCGGCGCGCTCGCCTTGGAGGCCATGTCGCGTGGTGCTGAAAGCGCTGTGTTAGTTGAAGCGTCCCGCGCGGCCGCCACGACCGCGAAGAGGAACGTCTCTCACCTGGGTTTCGCGGGGAGCGCGCGGGTAGTGGTTGCGAGTGTCGAACAGTTCTTGCAGAGCAAGTCGGGTCCTTTCAACATCGTTTTCTTGGACCCGCCCTACAGCCTGTCCAACGCTGATCTGGAGGGAGTGCTTGCACGCGTCGTTGGCGTCTTGGAGGATCCGGGCCTAGTGGTGGTTGAGCGTCCCTCAAAGGAAGGTCAACCGCTGCTACCTGCAGGCCTAGAAGTGTTGAAAACCAGAAAGTGGGGGACCACCTCAGCGTGGTTCTTGACCACGGCCGCAGAGGGGGAAGAAGAATGAGAGTCCTTTATCCCGGCAGTTTCGACCCGCCCACGAACGGGCACCTAGACATCATCGTTCGGCTGGCAGACACTTTCGACGAGGTCGTCGTCGCGGTCGGCTACAACCCGGACAAGCAGGGTTGGCTTCCCATAGAAAAGCGCGTGGAAATATTGGAGACGCTCGCCGCGGCCCACCCTGGTCTCTCTAACGTGTCGGTTGCCGCTTTCTCCGGGTTGGCCGTTGAATGCGCTGAAAATGTTGAAGCGGACCTGATCGTGAAGGGGGTGCGCGGCGAAGTAGATTTGCCACCGGAGATGAGCCAAGCGGTTATCAACCGGGATTTGACGCGGATTGAGACCCTGCTGGTCCCGTCGGATCCGAGGTGGGCGCCGATTTCGTCCTCGTGGGTGAGACAGTTGGTGGCGTTCGGCGCGCCTGTCGTGGACTACGTTCCAGACGTTGTGGCGGAAGCGATTGCGGAACATCAGAGCTTGGGCGGGTGAGGGGCCCCAGAAAAGCGGACCCGGGTAACCTTAGATCGAGAGCCAGACTGGCAGCCCAGCCACCCACTCAGCCCCACCCAGCACCGTGAGACTCGAGGGTCGGGGACAGGAAGAAGGAGACATCCATGCCGCAGAGGTATCAGGAAACAGATTCGTCCGATGATGAGGTCGCCGTTTCGGCGACCGTTGAAGAGTCCATTCAAGTTGAGTACTCCGAGCAACCATTCGGGCCTTCCACTGTGATCGCCGCGCTCGACCAGATTGAAAACCTAGTGGACTTGGCCCGCGCGGTCCCACTGTCGGCCAACGTCGTCTTGAACAAGGCGGAGATCCTAGATTTAGTGCGTCAAGCTAAGGAAGCCCTCCCGGATGACCTGGTTGCCGCGAACGCGGTCGTGTCTGACGCGGACGCCGTGTTGATCCGGGCAGACAGTGCCGCGGAAGCCGCTGTGGCTGAGGCGGGGGCGAAAGCAACCTCAGTCTTAGACGACGCTCGAGCTAAGGCTGACACGGTCCTCGCTGAGGCGCAGGATGAGGCGAACCGCACTGTGGCTCGAGCGAACGAGGAAGCGCAGCGCACTGGCCAAAGGGCCTCCCAAGAAGCTGAACGGATGCTCACGGAGGCCCGCGACCAAATGGAGGCAATGGTCTCCGCTGATAACGTCACTCAGATCGCGCGGCAGCGTGCGCAGGAAATGGTTGCTGAAGCTAAAGCGGAAACAACCAAGCTGCGGGAAGGCGCGAACGAGTATGTTATCTCCACGTTGGGGCACGTCTCTGGCGTTTTGGGTGACCTGCAGCGACGCACTGAAGCGGGGTTAAAGAAGGTGACAAGGCAGGAGCGCACGGAGGCCGCCAACATCGAGCTCGACTGATTTCCCTTCCGTCTGGCTTCGGTATGCTTGGTGGCTGGCGACCGCCCGTTAAGTGGGTGGTGGAAGGTGGTTGGGGCAGTGGTAGTGAAGTCAGATGACTTGAGTGTCGACTTGATGGGCCTTCCGACTGAAGAAGGTTCAACAGTTACCCGGGACGTGTCTTGGACAGTTGGGCCCGGTTGGGGAACCGAGGTACTCACTCTCCCCGAAGGCCAGCAGATACCCTTGGCGGTGGCGCTCACCCAGTTGGACGACGGTGTTCTAGTCTCCGTGAGGGGTGAGGCTACCCTTCACGGTAGTTGCGTTCGCTGCCTAGACCCAGTGGAGGTCCACGTCCCTATTGAGGTGGACGAGGTTTTCGCTGAGGAACCCGCCTTGAGGCGCAAGTATCGGAAGAAAGCTCCGCTAGAGGACAGCATTGAGGTTGAGGGCGACGAACTTGATGAGGGGTTCGTGATCGAGAATGAGACCGTGGACCTCACCGGTGTTCTGAGGGACGCGATCTTCGCGGAAGCGCCCCTCCAGCCCCTCTGCGAACCTGACTGTTCGGGGATGTGTGAGCACTGTGGGATCCGGTTGCGGGACGCGGGACCCGACCACCACCACGAATTCTTGGACCCCAGGTTCGCGGCGCTAGCAGCGTTGCTCGAGGAGAGCCCAAGCGGACCCGAAGATGACAGAAGTGAAGGGAAAAACCAGTAGTGGGGCGCAAAGGTAAGCGAGGTCGCGGGCGCGTGGTTGCGGGTGCCGCAAGTTCAGATGTTGCTGCGTTAGCGAAGAAGTGGGGGCTCCCGCTAGAGGAAGACCTGCTAGTCACTTCCCTCACCCACCGCTCCTTCGCCAACGAACTGGGGAACTTAGAGAACAACGAACGCCTCGAGTTCTTGGGGGACTCAGTACTCGGTTTAGTGGTGACAGAAGAGCTGTTCCGTCGCCTAGGGTCCGCCCCAGAAAGTGAGCTTGCCTCACTGCGGACCGCGATCGTCTCCCGGGACCCACTAGCGCGAGTTGCACGCAATCTTGGGCTCGGCTCCTACATTCTGCTCGGCGTGGGGGAAACGAAGACGGGAGGCCGCGACAAGGACTCGATTCTGGCAGACACGATGGAGGCGCTCATTGGCGCCACCTACCTGACCCACGGTTTGGATGCCACGCGCGACCTGCTCTTGAAACATTTGGAGCCCGTGTTCGAGGACGCCGGGAAAGACTCTTCCACGTTGGATTGGAAGACCCCGTTGCGAGTACTCTTGGATGCCCACGGGCCGGACATCATCACTTTCGAAACGGAAGGCCTCGGCCCTGACCACGACCGCCACTACGTGGGTCGGGTCTACAAGGAAGGCATTTTGTTGGGCGAGGGCGAGGGCCGCACGAAGAAGCGTGCTGAAAATGCGGCCGCCGAAGACGCTTACAACAAACAGTTGGAGGCGGAACACCCAGATGCCGGAACTCCCTGAGGTCGAAACGATTCGCCGTGGGCTCGCCGAGCACGCTGAAAACCGTGAGGTCACGGCAGTTGAGGGTTCGGGTGGAAGGCTGGTGCGGAACAACCCTGGGGGCATGAGAGACCTGCAAGCGCTTGCGGGCCAGAAAATCACTAGGGTTCGGCGTCGAGGGAAGTACATGTGGATGGGTTTTGCCGACTTGTCTGAAAGCCTAGTTATCCACTTGGGTATGAGCGGTCAAGTGCATGTTCACGCCCCCCAACCGGGAGGGAACCCACCCCCTTTCCGTAAGCACGAGCACGCGCGACTCACTTTGGAAAACCGCACGGTCATTTCCTTCGTTGACACGCGCACTTTCGGTGAGCTCACGGTGTCGAGGCGCGTGGTGGATGCCGAGGGGGAAGCGGTTCCGGAGCGTCTTTTTCGCGTGGCTAAAGACCCACTTGAAGTTGCAGACCTGAACTACTTTGTTCAGCGATTCAAAAAGACAATGAGACCCGTGAAGACAGTGCTCATGGACCAAGCGATTGTGTCAGGCGTGGGGAACATTTACGCGGATGAGGCTCTCCACGCCGCCCGCATCCATGGGGCGGTGCCCGCGGCGTCCCTTTCCACTCAACAGGTGCTGAGTGTCCTGGAGGAGGCTCGCAGTGTGATGAGACGGGCGATCGAGGTTGGGGGAACGTCCTTTGACGAGTACTACGTTGACGTGGAGGGAAACCCCGGCTACTTCGAACGTTCCCTAGCGGTCTACGGTCGCGGCGGGCAGCCTTGCAGCAATTGTGGCGCTTCTTTACTCAAACAGGTGGTCCAGGGTAGGTCCCACTACTACTGTCCAACATGCCAAGCGCCGCCGGAGCCCCCACGCCACGCCCCTGAGGACCCTTGCACCTATCCGCGTTCCTGACCAATAGGACTTTGTTCCCGTATCATTGACTTGTGAACATTGAGGAAAAAGGCGTGGAAGAGGATGTTGTCCCCATCCGCGTCATGATTGTGGATGACCACGAGATCGTTAGGCGAGGCATTGTCGACGTGATCGACCGGGATCCACGCCTCACGGTTGTCGCCGAGGCGGGCACGGTGGAAGAAGCGTTGCGGAGGGCCGCCCTCGTCCAACCGGACGTGATCCTCGTTGACCTGCAGCTGCCCGATGGCACGGGAATCGACGTGTTGAAGGGGTTAGGGGAGCGGACTCCAGCCACGAAACCGGTCGTGCTCACCACTTTCGACGACGACGTTGGAGTGTCTGAGGCGCTCGGTGCGGGAGCCCTCGCATACGTTTTGAAAACGATTCGTGGCGTGGAGATCAATGAGGTGATCAGCGCTGTCGCGTCCGGCCGGGTCTTACTGGACAAGAAGACACTGCGTAGGCGGTAAACGGATGAGGCTGACCCACTGTCGTCTTTGACACCGTCAGAAGTGCGGGTGCTGACCCTGATTGGTGAGGGAATGTCTAACAGGCAGATCGGGGAGTCGTTGGGGATCGCGGAGAAGACCGTGAAGAACCACATCACTTCTTTGCTCGCGAAGATGGGTTTCCAGCGCCGCACTCAAGTGGCCGCGTGGGTCGCTTCTCAAAGAGCCGCGCCGTGGAGGACCCCCAGCTAAGGGAGTGTCCCCGCAGGGGTCACCCTTCTTCACCGCCGCCCCCACTCAGGGTTTGTCACTGAAGGGGGGAGCGCCACACGATGGATGTTCCGCGTCCCCTCGGGCCGGGGCTGACCGCGAAAGACCCCCCATGTGCTGTCGCCCTCGCCTGCATGTTCGCTAAACCGGACGACCGCGACACAGACGGGTCCACGCCCGCCCCATCATCCAAAATGACGACCTCTATTTCCCCGCTGGGCCCCGTCCCATGCACGCAAACCCCCACTTGAACTGAGCGGGCCCCAGCGTGTTTCGCCACGTTCGTCAGGGCCTCCCTGAGTACGGCGATCACGTCGGTTTGGAGCTCCTCATGTAGGCGGCACTCCACTTCTTCAGCCATGTGCGTGTCGAACTCGCCTGTGTCAGTGATTGACTGCTCGTCGACCTCTAACGTCACTGTTGGGGCGAACCCTAGGTGGCTGCGGGCTTTCGACGCTTCCAGGTGGAGGGCTTCAGCGAACGAGGTGGGTCGCGCCGACGTTTGTAGGCCACCCACGATTGCCCTGATCTGGGTGATCGCACTTTCAAGCCCTTCGAGGGCGCTTTCGAGCCTTTCTGCCACGTCTCGGGGGAAATCTCCCCGTTCCACTTCCGCTTTCAGGGCTCGTAACCCCATTCCAACAGCGAACAGCTCTTGGATGCCTAAGTCGTGCAGGTCCCGGCCGATCCTCTCTCTTTCCTCCAAAAGGGTCGCTAGGTCGCGGGATTGTTGGGCCCCAACCATTTCTAAGGCGAGCGAACCGGCGTTCACGAACGTTTGGGCGTCCCGCAACTGTTTGGGTGTGCGCGGTGAAAATCCGGGTTGCTTCAAGAAGGCCACGCAGCCATCGAGGGCCCCGTCGGAGAAGATGGGGAAGCATAGGAGGTCCCCCACTTCAATGCTGCTGCCCTCCCCCAAGTTTTGGAGTGCGCTTTCGGGGAGGGAGAGTGGACGGCCCAACATGGGGTCTCGTCCGCTGTCTTCCACGGCGCGTTCCGCTTCGCAAACCCACGTCCCATCCAGGGAGGGGGAATAGAAGCAGGTGCTGGCAGCCCCGGACGCTTGGTGGGCGAGAGAAACGAAGGTTTCTAAGACCTCATCCGCATCCCACTCGACGTTCGCGCACGCCAAACCCCCCGTGAAATCTGCGAGTGCAGCCGACCAGTCGCCAACCTGGACCTCCGGTTCAGGGGTTTTCTCTGCCTTGCCCGCTCCACTCGTGTTTGTCATTCGGCCTCGGCCTCAACCATTTCTTGGTTGGCTGCCCACCGGTATTCCTCAACCGTCGCGATCAACTGTTCGTGGGTGCCCTCCGCAGCCACGCGGGCGGCCTCCCCCGGGGTTGAGGGCGCTTTGAGCTGAAGAATATTTCGGGCGTTGGTGAGCGTGGACAGGTGGTGGCTGACGAGCAGCACACCACGGTTCGTGTCCGCGCCTGAGTAGAGACGCTCCGCGACGTCCCGCGCTGTTTTCGCATCCAAGTGTTCGGCGGGCTCATCCAGAAGTAGGAGGGGGGCGGGGGAGGCGAGGGCTCTGGCGAGCAGCAGGCGCCTCCGTTCCCCACCTGAAATGGAGGTAGCTTGCGACCCGAGGAGAGTGTTGATCCCGTTCGGCAGGGAGTGAACCCACTGGCCGAGGCCCACCACTTCCAAGAACGTTTGTGCTTCTTCTTCCGTTAGGGAAGCTCGGGCGACGCGAAGGTTCTCAAATACGGAGGTGGCGAAGATGTGAGCGTCCTCAGTGGTCAGTGACACTTGTCTTGTCACCTCCGCTCGGTCCCCGTCCCACACGGGCGCCCCATTGAGGGTGGCTGAGCCGCCTTTAGGTTCAACCATTCCCGCCAGCGTGTACAGCAACGTCGACTTACCCACCCCTGAGGGGCCCACCACGGCAACTACGTCACCCGGCTCCAAGGTCAGGTTCACGCCGGCCAACGCTGTGGGGCGGCCCGGCCAGCCAACCGCAAGGTCTTCAGCAACGAGGCGCGGCGTGGCTTCCGTTGGGACCACGTGTGAGGGCTCTAGGTTTTCGTCCTCGGGCCCCAAAAGCTCCGTGATCCGCTGGGCGGCCCTAGCCGACTTGATGAGTTGGGTTGCGGCGGGCCCCAAGTCGGCGGCGCCCTCGAACGCAGCCAATGGGGTCAACGCCAAAACGGCTAACGCGACTGCGGAGACGACACCCATGTTGGTTTGGGGGACTGCCACCAGTAGGACTCCCACGACGGTCGCCCCCATGGCGAACTGGTCAAGTCCAGCTGCGAAGGCGGCAGGCCTGGACGCCCTACCTTTCGCTCGGTTGAGGGTCGCCTGGATTTGGTCCAACCGTTCGTAGGTGGCACCCAAGCTGCCTTCCACTGCAAGTTCGTCGGCGGAGTCGAGCAGCGTCATGGTCGTGGTGGCGAGGGAACGTTTCGCGTCTCGCTCTTCCTTTTCGAAGATCCGCGCTGAGCGTGCGCTCAACGCCGGGGCAATGTAAGCGGACACGAACAGTCCAACCGCCATGACGATCGCTGCTGGGACGGAGAGGAAAGCGAAACCAATGACGGTCAGCGCCCCGACGATCAAGGTGACCAAGAAGGGGAGGAGTGCCTTCACCACGAAGTCACCCACCGCATCAATGTCTTCGCCCGTCCGGGAGAGGACCTCACCGCGTTGCAGCCGGGCCACCTTCTCTATGGGGCCGTTGACGAGGCCGTCATACACTTCTAGGCGGAGTGAGTCCATGCCTTCAAGGGCGACCTTGTGGCTGGCGAGCCGCTGTAGATAGCGGAGCAGCGCGCGCATGACCCCGAACAGTCGCACGCCCGTTGCCGCCACAGACAGGTAGAGGACGGGCGGCATCTGGGAGGCTCGGGCGATGAGCCAAGCGGACACGGCTGCAAGCCCGATCGCTGACCCCAATCCCGCCACCCCATAAAGTAGGGAGAGGAGAAACCCGCCGGGACGCATGTTCAACATTTTCACGACGCGGCGAAGAGCTTTCGCTTCACTCTTGGTGAGGAAAACGCTCATCAGTTTTCCTCCTTCAGTTTGGTGGCCTGTTCGAGGACGCCCGCCTGAACCAGCGCTTCAGTGGAGAGCAACCCTGGTAGGACGCCAGATAGGTCGGCAAGTTCGTAGTCATCCAACAGTTCAGGGTGGGATTCCAAGTCGTCCTCGGTGGCTTTTTCAGCGGTGACGTCAACGACTTCGTCCGCGATCCTCACAAGGGTTTGCCTGTGTGCGATCACCAATATTGTTGAGCCGCTACCCTTCAGTTTCTGTAGGACCCTCACCACTTGGTCTTCACTGAGCGCATCCAAGTGTGCGGTGGGCTCATCCAAAATGAGGAGGCCTGGGGGCTGCATTAGTGTCCGGGTGAGCGCTAACCGCTGTCTTTGCCCGACGGATAACCCGAGCCCACCGAATCCAATGGGAGTCTCCCAACCCTCCGGTAGTGTCGCCACGATGGAGTCAAACCCGGTGGCTTGAGCGGCCTCCACCAGTCGGGCCCGCTCTTGGGGCGCTAAGGCCTCAAGGGAGGGGTCCTCGGCTTGCGGAAGGGCGTTGGAGAGGACAGTCCCTGAAACGAGAGTGGGGTGCTGGGGAATCCAAGACATTCGCTCCCACCAAATACTCTTGTTGAGGTCAGAGATCGGGACCTCGTTGCCCTCCACTGAAAGCGTGGTGATTTCACCGCGCGTGGCGGGGATGAACCCTTGGAGGACCTGGACTGTCGTGGATTTCCCCGCCCCTGACGCGCCCACCAGCACCGTGAGTTTCCCCGGGCTGATGGTTGCGTTCAGATCGTGGGGAGCCCACGCGCCCCTCGCCGCGACGGACAGGTTCTTGATGTGGATGGGGGCGCTCCCTGCGGGGGCCGGCACCACGGTCCCCTCTTTGGGTGAAGGTTCTTCTAGGATTTCGAAGCACTGCTTGGCGGCCGCGATCCCGTTGTTGGAGGCGTGGAACATTGTTCCCACTTGGCGGACAGGTTCGAACACTTCCGGGGCCAGCATGATGATCACTAGGCCCTTGAACAGGTCGAGGTCCCCGTGGACCATCCTCATGCCCACTTGCACCGCGACGAGCGCGACAGACAGGGTGGAGAGGAACTCGAGCACCCCGCCGGAAAGGAACGCGACTCTGAGAGTCTGCAGGGTGGTTCGGGTGTTTTGGTTGGATAGGCGCACCAAGTGTTCGCGGGGAGCCTGTTCGCGACCCAAAGCTTTCAGTGTGGGGATCCCGGTGAGGACGTCTAGGAGTTGGGCTCCAAGACGTTCCATGGCCACCAGTTTCTTTGAGGAAAACCCTGACGTCATTTTGCCGATGAGGACCATGAAGATGGGGATCATCGGCAGCGCTAACAACGCTATTAGCGCCGACCAGAAGTCCAAGGTGAGGATCGCGATGAGGGTTATGGGCGTGACAGTGACGACTAGGAGCAGTTGGGGGAGGAAATCGATGAAGTAGGGATCTAAGTCGTCGAGGCCACGCGTCAGCAGGGTCGCTGTTTCTGTCCCGTGGCGCGACCGCCAGCGGGGCCCCAGTTGCACAGACTTTCTTGTCACCTCACTGCGCAGTGTTGTGACGGCGGCGTCGGCGGCGCGGTGGGCGCGTGCCTGCCTCACGTACGTCACTCCCGCCCGGACGGCTACCACCAACACGAGTAGGCCAATGGTTGGCAGCACTTCCTGCAGGGTATCGGCGCGGGACACGACGGGGGAGACCGACCCGGAGATCAGGAATGCTTGCACGATGACGAGGGCTGCGGTGACGACGCCGAGCGCAGCGATTTCAATGATGAAGGGGCGCGCAGGTTTCGCGTAGCGCAGCAGTCGCGGGTCAAAGGGCTTCACGTGACCATTGTCCCAGATGAGGATAGAGGACTTCCACACCACCCGCCCCACGGTCTCCCGCATCAACTTGGGACGTAGAAAAGGCTGGTGACAGGCGATTTCTCGCCGTTCACCAGCCTTTTCAGTTGCATCTCAGGGTGTCAGTGACTACCCTTTCTTACCGGTCAAGAAGTTCGCTTTCGGACGAATCTTGTCGGGAAGTAGCCCGGAGGTTGCGGGTTGGTCGGCTGGGTTGATCCGGCCTCGGAACACCCAGTAGGACCAAATCGTGTAAGCCAACACGATCGGTACGAAGACCAGCGACACTACGAGCATCACGGTGAGAGTCGGCTGCGTTGAAGAAGCCCACTCGATGCTGAGGGAGTAAGCGGAATCGATCTTCGACTTGAGGACGTTCGGGAACATCCCCGTGAACACCCACGCGACTGCGCCAGCGATGCCAACTGCTGAGAACCAGAAGGCGTACACCTCGTTGCGCATCGCGGGCTGTGAGAAGGCGGCAGCTCCAACGAGGGCGAGAGCGGCGATCACCAGTGGGATCCACGCGAGCGCGTTTTCAACGTAGGCGAACTGTCCCCACAGGACCCAGACTGCAGCCAACACTAGGGCGACGATTGAGGCCTTAGCTGAAAGCGCGGTGGCTCGCTTCTGTAGGTCGCCTTCAGTGCGCATGGACAGGTACTGCGTGCCATGAGCGAAGAAGACCGCCATCAGCATCACGCCGCCCAGCAGCGTGTACGGGGTGAACAGGGACCAGAAACCACCGGTCATGTTGAACACCAGCGTGCCAGAATCCATTGCAGCGGGAACAGCACTGGGCTCGATCGTGGTGACAACGATTCTTCCGTTCTCAACCACCGTTTGCTGCGCTTCGATCTTCATGCCTTCAACGAAGTTGGAGAAGGCCACACCAAGAACTAGCGGCACAAGGTAAGAGGTGATCGCCTGCGCCCAGTCCCAAACGTCAACCCACTTTTGAGACTTGATCTTGGACCGCCATTCGAGCGCGGTGATGCGGACGATCAGGAGAACCAAGAGTAGGAACAGGGCGAGGTACATGCCGGAGAACCAGGTCGCGTACCAGAGTGGGAACGCAGCAAACGTTGCTCCGCCTG
>CAYFUO010000043.1:0-3604 GCA_964346255.1 uncultured Actinomyces sp.
GATCCGGCCGACGGGGACAGTTGGGAAGGTCAGGGCCCCTGACTTTCCGACATAGTTGTCAAAACCGGCGAAACCTTGTTCGATTCCGTAACGGTTGAACTTGATAAAGGAGAAGTAGACCAGCAGCGCCACGGGCACCAGCACCACGCCCGCAATCAGAAGCAAAGTTGGTGCCAGCCAAGGAAGCGCTACGAGCGTCTCTTTCCATGGGCTCTTCTCATTGATCGACACTTTGGTGTCGCGTGAGTCTTCAACGTCAACGTCTTTGTGTTTCGTTGCAATCGCCATTCTGTGTTTTCTTTGTAGCGAGGGTTAAGCAGAAATGTAGTGGTGGCGTCGACTTGTCGGCACCACCACTACACTCCAGGTTTTACCTACTAGCCTCCAGCTGAGCTTGGATAGCTTCAACAACCTCAGTTGCGGGCTCGTTTTCGATGCTGCCTGCGGTGCTCTGCAGGGCCACCATCAGGTTGTCCCAGTCTGGGTTGCCAACGGGCAAGAAGCGGACGTACTCGAGAGCGTCGTAGAACTCTGCGTTGTCAGTGTCTTCCGCTTTGCCCTTCTCGATGACGGCCGTCGTCACAGGCATGAGACCCGTGGGTCCTTGCCAGTCGGGGTATATCGATTCGGAAAGGAGCAAGTCGAGGAGCGCACCAGTCGCGGCCTTGCGGTCCGCGTCACCATTGTCGAAAGCGACGAGGAAGTCGGTGACACCAATAGCTACCGGTTCGCCAGATTCGGAGGGAACGGGAGCCAAAGCGAAGTTCACATCCGGGAAGTCAGCGCGGGTGATGCCAAGAAGACCGGAGTGGCTAACGTACATGCCCAGTTTTCCGTTGCTGAACAGGTCAGCGACGTCCTGACGTGAGGTTGCGCCCGGGTTCGGCTGAACAGCGCCGGCTTCGATCATGTCTTTCATCTGTTCGAAAGCCTTGATCACATCTGGCTGGTCGGCAACAAGTTCTTCACCTTCCTGCCAGTTGCCACCGCCACCCCACAGCCACAGGGAAGCCTCAACTTGCGCTTCCTCCTGGCCTAACGGCATGCCGTAGCCGTAAATGTCATCCCCTAGGTCCGCGATCTTCTGGGAAGCGTCCATGAGATCTGCCCAGTCGGTCGGGACTTCTACGCCTGCTTCTTCAAACAGGTCTGTGTTGTAAGCCAAGAGACGTGAAGAAGCTACGTCTGGCACCGCCCACTGGGTTCCGTCGACGCCCTCACCGTTTTTCAAGAGGGCGGGCTCGATGGTCTCCATGATCTCAGGGCTGAGCACCTCATCAATCGGGTACAGCAAGCCACCTTCCGCCGGAGCAGCGAATGCGTTGTCGTTCAGAATGTCTGGGTAGTCTTTGGCCTGAATGCGGGCTTGGACCTTGTTCTGGAAGTCGTCCCAACCCTCAATCTGCAGTTCTACCTTGACGTCGGGATATTCTTCGTTGAACTTTGCAATCACGTTCTCCCAGTCGCTCTTCGAAGACTCAGAGTATGAGGGGGCAAGAATGGAGATTGTTGTCGATAGCGAGCTGTCCGCCTCTACGGGGGCACCTGCGTCATCACTGGCTTTGTCGCTGGCTTTATCGCCGCCACCACAGCCGGTCAGCGCGAGCGAGGCTGCCAATGCCACTCCGCCAAGAGCAAGAAGTTTCTTCACCTTTGAAGGTTCCTTTCGTCTGTCGAACCCCGACATGGGCTCATTTACGCACAAGACTAGCCTCTTGACACCGTCGGAGCCGCGGCGAGTCTTGCTCTGACGCACGGTCGTTACGGAAACGTTATCCAGCGTGAAGAGCTTGAGCCGCTCCGGCTCTGACGCCCCACGACCGAACATGATCGATCGGGCTGTTTGGCGGACGCTACATTGGGCTCGAATGGGGTGGAGGCCTGTTCCCGGACCGCGGGCGAACGTCGTGATACCAGCGTTGAGTTGGCAAAACTCGTAGCTCACAAGCGTGGCCGAGACCAAAGCGCAATAATGTAGGGGAAAGCCTTTGGTCCCACACGCCCGTGGCAACGCTGCCCATCGCCCCACCTAGATGGGTTACGCTCGGCGTGTCTGGCACGATTGCCAAGTGCAGTCGCAACCGCGAGAGGTCCGCGGATGGGCATGCTAGAGATTATCGCCGTCGCTGTCGCAGGTGCCGCAGCTGGCGCGATCAACACAATAGTCGGCAGTGGATCGCTGGTGACGTTCCCCGTCTTGGTGGCGCTCGGGTATCCTCCGGTCGTAGCGAATGTGACAAACACGGTGGGTTTGGTGCCTGGCTCTGTGGCGGGCACCTACGGACACCGCAGAGAGCTCGCTGGCCAAAAAAGCCGGATCACGCGACTGGGGGTCGCCTCTCTTCTGGGAGCAATCGTCGGGGCGATGCTCCTCCTGATGTTGCCCGCCTCCCTCTTCGATGCTGTGGTCCCTGTGATCATCGCGATTGCGGTTCTGCTGGTGATTTTTCAGTCTCGCTTGGACCGCCTGGTTGCGCGTCGCAGGGATGAAGGTGGGGACGGAGGCTGGTTCTTGACCTTCCTCGTTTTTCTCACAGGCGTTTACGGGGGCTATTTCAGCGCCGCGCAGGGGATCTTGCTGCTAGCCGTTCTAGGCCTCGGACTCAGCGAGACCCTGCAGAGGGTAAACGCCCTCAAGAACGTGTTACAGACGTTGGTGAACTTGGTTGCCGCCGTCGTGTTCGCAATAGTCGCTGACGTGGCGTGGCTAGCCGCTGGAATCCTAGCTGTTGGCGCGGTCGTCGGAGGTCAGCTGGGCGCTCACTACGGCCGCAAGCTCCCCCCAGTGGTCCTGCGCGGGATAATCGTAGTGATCGGAGTAGTCGCGATAGTCATGATGGTCTGAACTGGCCCCTCGGAACAGGCTGTGCTCCAAGGGTTCCGCTCAGGGAGTTTCGTTGGCTTCCCAAGGTCGTGGAACGGCCGCAATGCACCCATCCACTGCAAGACGCTTGACGGGAAGAGGATTGCCGCCTCTTATGAGATAACGTGGTCTCATGCAGGAAAACAAAGGTACAGCTGTAGTTGCCATTGGCGGCAACGCGATTTACGCGGGTGAGGCCCCAGCAACAATCGAAGTGCAAGTGGAGGCCGCGAACGAACTGGCTAAACAGATCGTTGCAATGGCCAAGCAGGGGTGGAAGGTCATACTCACTCACGGCAACGGCCCTCAGGTCGGTTTCATCATGCGTCGAAGCGATATTGCTTCCGAGATTGACTCAAGCCTGCCAGTATTGACTCTCGACGTTGCCGGCGCTCAGTCCCAAGGCGGCCTCGGGTTCATCCTCAGCAGCGCTTTCCAACGCGCACTGAGTGCCGCGGGCGTGGATCAGGATGTTGTTGCCGTTGTCAGTCACACCGTGGTGGACGAGGGCGACCCCGCATTCGCGACGCCGACAAAACCGATAGGTTCCTTCTACGAAGAGGAAGAGGCACACAAGCTCGCCCAAGAAAACGACTGGACGATCGTCGAAGACTCTGGTCGCGGTTGGCGTCGGGTGGTCGCTTCTCCCAAGCCCGTGCGCATCGTCGAAGACGAGGCGATCAAGGCTCTGGTCGACTCTGGGTTCCTTGTGATCGGCGCGGGGGGCGGAGGGATCCCCGT
>CAYFUO010000043.1:3704-6163 GCA_964346255.1 uncultured Actinomyces sp.
CGTGTCTAACGAGTCTCCCTGTGGACTGTAGATTTCCTGCAGCGCGGGCAGTACTTCTTCAACTCGAGACGGTCCGGAGTGTTCCGGCGGTTTTTCTTAGTGATGTAGTTGCGTTCTTTGCATTCAGAGCACGCGAGCGTGATCTTAGGACGCACGTCTGAGGACTTGCTAGCCACGGGGTCTCCTTACCGATTAAACACCCGCCGCTAAGACGGGAACCGTGGAGATCATACCGCGGCGGATCAGCGCCGGCACAGTCGGGTAAGCTATCGCACAGGCGTTCGGCGCGATCCGCTAGGGCCCCGAGAGGACGTTGTCCGAAGCGCCCTGTTGAGAGGCCCCCGTGCGCCCGTACTCGTGGCCCCGCTGCCCGCTTGAGAGGACATTTGTGAGCACCCGAAAAGGTCTCTCCCCAACACCCCCGACTAGGGATACCCGACGCGTCCCCAGCGCCGCGAGCGTGAAACGCGCGGCTCGTTGGCGCCACTTCGTCGCCCTAGTCAACGGGCTTTTCTTTCTGTTCGCCGCGTTCGCCGCCATCTGGCTATTGCTGCTCGCAGCGGTCGATGATCGAGCCGGACGCTGGACCCTCATCTTTTTCGTTGTGCTTCTGTGGGCGACCCTTGCCTACATTTTCTTGCCCCGCGTTTACAGGCTGATCACTGCCGCTCTGGTTCCCGACTACTTCATTGGGAGGGCCCGTACCAGCTCTGGCCTACTCGGGGACGTCGTGAACATGGCGTGGGATGGCCCTGATGAAAATATCCACCGTGTCATGCAAGCCGCTGGATGGACACTGGCTGCCCCGATTACGTTCCGCTCCTCCCTAGGGATAATAGGTTCCGTCTTGTTCAGGAAGAAAGACCCTGATGCGCCTGTTTCACCTCTGTTCTTGTTTCGGCGAAAACAGGATTTCGCGTACGAGATGGACGTTGGGGGCAGCGCGAACCGCAGACACCACATCCGCTTTTGGCGCTGCCCACCACAATGGCCCCTACCAGGCGGCGTCGTCGTCGATTGGCTGGCCGCCGCAGCGTTCGACAAGGGTGTGCGGCTGTCTGGGTTCACCCTGCAGGTGACCCACGCGATCTCGGGTGACGTCGACAAGGAACGTGACTTCACCTTGGAGTCGATCGAGAAGGTCGATCCCGACGTAAAAGTGTCTTGGATAAAGAAATTCTCCACGGCTTTTCACGCACGCAACGGTGGCGGCGACATGGTCCACACTGACGGCAACCTGCCGATTGTCGACTTGAAGACGCTGCCAGAGTCCATCCCGGAACTTTCTCCAGCGCAGTTGAAGAAGATCTCCGTGACTGACCCCCTACCTGCGACAACCATTAGAGAGTTAAGGAAGCAGACTCCCTTCCCCCTAGGTTTAGCGCTGGCCGCGCTAGTCACGGCCTTACTCGCCTTGCGGGAAGCGTTCGTTATTGCGGACGGCAGCACACCCTACCCTGTGGCCACTTGGGGGTTCTTCATCGGGTTCCTGATCACGCTCATCGCAACCCTTGACGGCCGTTCCTCAGGGAGGTTCCTGCTCATGGGAGTGTACGCAACCTTACTGGTCCACCTGTTCACCGAATGGCTGAAGCACGATGAAATCATGCAAACGCCAACCGCAGTCTTCCAAGTGCTCGTGGCAACCGTGATGCTGCTGGTGCTCACGTCCGTGTCGGTGACCGAGTACACGGACGCCTTCACGAAGTGGCGGGTGAACCACAGGAGCCGCTCTGCCCAGCGCGCCACCCACCCTTGACAGGGACCAGCTCCATGGGTCGGGTTGGCGAGCGCACCTTCCGCGACCGTGGTGCTGCTCCTCGATAGGGTGTGACCATGGGACCTGTTCAAGCTCGCCGAATCCTTGACCCTCTCGCGGGACTCGACTCTCCCCACTCAACGGGGACGTTCGAGGATGCCTACGCCCTTCTGGATCCCACCAAGACGACAGTGATTACGGGGGCGGGGGTCAGCACCGATTCCGGCATTCCCGACTACCGGAGCCCCGGATCCCCCCAGCGATCCCCCATGACGGGGCAAGCGTTCAGGGCTTCTCCTGAGAACCGCCGCCTCTATTGGGCGCGCGGATATGTTGGGTGGATTCGGTATGAACAGTTTGAGCCGAACTCCGTGCACCACGACCTCGCACGACTGCAGCCCAGAGCGATAGTGACCCAAAACGTGGACGGACTGCATGAGGCGGCCGGTTCAAAGCGGGTTTTGGAACTGCACGGCTCCCTACACAAGGTCGTATGCCTGTCGTGCGGGCTGGGTTTTCACCGCACGTGGATGCAACGGCGCCTAGCGACATTGAACCCTGGGTTCATCGAAACCACAATGCTCGACCCCATAGACACGGAGACCAACCCCGACGGTGACGTCGAGCTGGACGAGGTGACGGACTTCAGGGTTCCAGCCTGCCCGGCTTGCGGGGGCGCCCTCAAACCGGACGTCGTCTA
>CAYFUO010000043.1:6263-13369 GCA_964346255.1 uncultured Actinomyces sp.
CAACCTGCTACGTGAGCTCGACGAAACGGACCAGCAGTGGCGAGACCTCATCACACTGGCTGCGCTTCTCAAAGAAGCGAAAGCGGAAGGCCGTGAAGTCAAGTACCTCCGCGACCGCAACATTGCTTTGATCTTCGCTAAAACGTCGACGAGGACGAGGTGCTCCTTCGAGGTAGCCGCAGCCGACCAAGGCGCATCCACCACCTACCTCGACCCCACCGGATCCCAACTTGGCCACAAAGAATCAGTCAAAGACACCGGACTGGTCTTGGGCCGCCTCTACGACGCCATCGAATACCGCGGGGACAGCCAAGAGGCCGTCCAGTCCCTAGCCGAACACTCGGGGGTGCCAGTGTGGAACGGGCTGACGGACGATTGGCATCCGACCCAAATGCTCGCCGATTCCCTGACCATGCTGGAGCATTCACCAGGCAAGGATTTCAAAGACATCTCTTACGCTTTTGTGGGCGACGCACGCTTCAACATGGGACGATCACTGCTCATCAACGGTGCGATGCTGGGGTGCGACGTGCGGCTGGTGGCACCGAGGGAACTGTGGCCGGAACAGTCGGTGATCGACGAAGCGCGAGAGCGCGCCCAAGCCACCGGCGCGAAGATCACGGTGACGGACGACGTGAATGCGGTCGAGGGCGTCGACTTCGTCCACACTGACATCTGGGTTTCGATGGGTGAACCGAAAGAAGCCTGGGCCCAGCGGATTGAGTTGTTGCGCCCTTACAGAGTCACTGAAGAGCTAATGGAACTCGCTGGACCGCAGGCGAAGTTCATGCATTGTCTTCCCTCATTTCACGATCTTGACACCGTGATCGGACGCGAAATCTTTGAAACCTTTGGCCTCGATGGAATCGAGGTGACCAACGAAGTCTTTGAGGGGCCACGCTCCGTCGTCTTCGACCAAGCCGAAAACCGGATGCACACAATCAAAGCGGTCATGGTGCGCTCCCTCGGCGAAGTCCCCAAGAAGACCCGTAAGAAGCGTAAGAAAGAGGAGAAGAAGGCTCGGAAAGAGGCCAAGAAAACGGCTACCGGACCGTTCTCAAACGCTTCCTAGCCACCCCTTCAGCGAACTACACGTGGCCTAGAGAGGCGAAATCGACCCAGACTGAACTCCTTCGGCTCACGTGCCTCACCCGCCCCGTTGGGCCGTCTCAGATGAGGGCGGCTCAACGGAGCGGGTGGGTTCGTCTATTCCTTCGCGGACACCTCTAGGAGCGCCTGCCCGGAAGCAACTTGGCCTTTCGCCAGGTCCTCGACGCCTCCAAACCTCTTGTGGTTCGTTACCAAGACCGGCGTGATCGGGGAGTATCCCGCTGCGTTGATCGCCCCGATGTCAAAGTCGACCAGTGGGTCTCCCTTCTTCACCAGGTCTCCCTTCTTCACCAAAACCTCGAAACCTTCACCGTTCATGTTCACAGTGTCGAGGCCAATGTGGATCAGCACCTCGATTCCACTGTCCATCTTCAGGCCGATGGCGTGCCCGGTGGGGAACGTCATGAGTACCTTGGCGTCTCCCGGTGACACCAGCTTTCCAACACTCGGGTTGACTGCGACGCCCTTCCCAACAGCGCCCGAAGCGAACCCAGCATCGGGGACCTGGTCGAGCGGCACGATCGCGCCTTCCATCGGACTGTCAAGAACAGTGACGGCACCCGGCTCCATAGCGGGAGCCTTCGCCTTCACGCGGGTGGCAGTGCTGACGGCTGCACTTTCCGAACCCAACTCGACCTCGGGCATGTAGGGGGCAGCGTCCGCTTCGGTTATGCCGGCCATTTCAGCTGGAGTTTCGAAACCGGACTCGGCTTCTTCCTCGGCGAGGATGTCAACGTGGGGGCCACCCTGCGCGTCCTGCTCCGCGATGCGAGCAAGTGCTTCCGCCTTCTGCTCCGGCGTGCGGTAGTCAGTGATAACGACCAGGGCCATTGCCGTGAAGAACGCGAGCGCGATCGCGATGACGTACAGGCCCATCGGGGAGAACAGCGGGATCGTCAGCAAGGACGTGAACGCGAAAGCACTAGCGATGACACCGTTCGTGCCCATGAGCATGGACCCGACACCAATGGTGAGGCCACCAACGAAGCAGCCGACCAGCATGCGGGGGTAGATGCGTGCGAACCGCAAGTGGATGCCGTATAGGGACGGCTCTGAAATGCCGCCGAAGAGGCCCGCGATCAACGCGCCCGTTGAGGTCTGGCGCATTTGTGCGTCCTTCTCCCTCAACGCTAGGACCAAGACGCCGGCCGTGGCGCCGAAGCAAGCGAAGTTCCACGCACCCATTGGGCCTTGAATGAAGTCGTAGCCGAGCGTGTCGATGTTCATCAACATTAGAGCGTTGAGGGGCCAGTGCAGACCCAGCGGCACTAGGAACGGGTACAACATGGGGATCAGGATCGCGAAGAGCAGGGGAACCGTGTTGTTTAGCCACGCCAGTCCCGCGCCTAGGGACGAGCCCGCCCAAACCCCGATCGGACCCAAAATGAACGCTGTCACAGGGATCATGATGACCATAGAGAGGAAGGGGACGAAGACCAGTTGGAGGCTCTCCGGGATGATCTTCTTTATCCCGTGATAAACCAAGCCGAGAACCGCAGCCATCATCAGTGGCACGAACACGTTGCCGCCATAGTCGGATAAGACCATTGGCAGCCCGAAAACGTCGGCCGTGCACTGCTGAGTGCCTAGCGTCAGGTCTTCCACGCACGCAAGGTCATCGCGGCTTGAGAGTGCGATGAACTCGGGCGTCATCAAAGCGCCCATGATTGCAGCGCCGAGCCACGGGTCCACGTTGAGTTTCTTCGACGCGTTGTACGCCACCATGATCGGCAAGAAGTAGAAGACTGACCGCCACAGGGTGTCAAGGAAAGCCCAGCCCGCCGGCTTAACTTCCGCGCGGAAGTCTTGAACACCGAAGGCGTCCATCACCGCCGCGAAGGCGATGATCAGTGAAGCGCCGAGTAGAACACCAAGGATGGGGCGGAAGCTGTCCGCCAAATACTCGAAGAAAGAGTCCATCCACACGTTCTTGCCCTTAGTCTTCGCGCGAGCCTCGGCCTTCACGTCCGCGTCGGACTTGGGGGCGGCGGCCCCAGCTTTCATGGATGGCAGGTTGTTTATTTCGTTGAAAACGGTGGCTACCCCACCCCCGATGATGACCTGGTACCTGTTGCCCGCTTGGGGGACTGAACCCATCACCGCCGGTATCTTGTCTAGGGCAGCTGCATCAACCAGCTCGTCATCTCTCAGTTGGAAGCGGAGCCTAGTTGCGCAGTGCGTGAGACTCTCTATGTTCTCAGGTCCCCCCACTGCGGAGACTATTGCTTGTGCTGAAGAATCTGCCACTGCCGCCCACTTTCACTCACTCAGGTGCCACCTCGCACCCCTACCATGCCTACGGGTTAATGGTAGTGGCGTTCGCCACTTATAGCCGCGCTTTGGAGGGAGCGGTGCTGTTGCGCCCCAGCAGGTTCCAACACCGCGTGTTTCGCTTCGGATCGCAAAGAAGACGACCGCTAATCCGACGTCAAGCGTGCGACGGTCAACCTATTCTTGGGATTGTGGCCGCTTGGGTCGCGCAGACCGGCAGAGATGAGGAAGCATGAGCGCTCCAGCACCGATCTCCCCACTCACAAGAAACCAGTTGATCCTCGTCCTCGTGCTGCTCGCAGCCGTCTCTTTCGCCACTGTCCTGACACTGGTTCTAGTGTTCGGACACCCGTTCAAGGGCGAGGCCGCTGCGGCCAATGGCGAAGACCTAGAGGCGCAGTCGCGAGACGGTTCTTCCTCACCGTCAGAGGCGGCGCCGGAGCCGTCCCATCCCGTCATTGGCTACTTGGATCGGGAACCGGCTTTCGATGACACCTATTTCTGGCAGATCCCGGTCGACGCACCAATCGAAACGTTCCCAATAGACCCTGCGCCTCTGCTCACGAGGGACCAGTCTGGCTGCACAGACGAACAACTGGCGTGGTTAGAGGAGTACGCACTGCTTCAGCCGCTTTTCGCGTGGGGCGACGCCGGGAGGACATTCCTCCTGTCCCTCACCAACGACGTCTCGTCGGACACCATGACCCTCTCGAACATCCACTTTGAGGGCGAAGAAGTCCCAAGTGTCCCTTGGATCCAGTTCGAGTGCCCACAGGGCGGCGTGGGGGAGTCCTTTGGGGAACTCATCTACGTTGACGCGGCCGGGAACCCCGCAGTGGCGGGGCCCGATGACCTCGTGTTCGTTCCACCAGGCGACTTCACTGAACCCCTCCCTGAGGGGACGCCTCTGACTTTCGACATGGCGGCGGGGGAAAGCGGTGAGCTCATGCTGACCCGCGCGCCCTCGGTCGACGCCAGCAAGCAGTACTATGGTCGTTTCCTCGCAGATGCTGCCGGCGCCCCTGAAGACACTGTGGTTCTAGCCGAGGACATAACGTTTTGGCCCAAACCGGTGGCAGGGCACTGGATGGGATACGGGACCTACTCCTCAGATGGGACCCTGATGTGCATGGATGGTAAAGACGTCACTGAGGCGACCCCGTGGGATCAGTATCCGGACCCGCAACCATGTTCCCTGCAAGATGTAAGGTCATTGCTGGAGCAGATGCGGGGGGCTAACTGAGGGCGAAACGGGCTCCGGTAGCCACAGGCGGTGACGCCAGGCCGCGGCGTCTCCTTACGACATGCCGCCAAAATCCGAGGGGTCCGGGGTCGTAGTGTCACCGGTTGGCAGGTGGTACAAGATCTCGACGAGACTCGCTTCACCACCGTCAAAGTCCCAGGTCACGGTCGCGGACCCGCTGCCTTGGCAGGTCCCACACCAAACGTCGTCCGCCAACATGATGCCCGGGTAGTCGTAGGAGAACGACTGGCCTTGTACACGAAGATTCTCGATGTACTTCGCGGGCGTCAGGCCCTGCACGCCCTCGGAGGATTCGGGGTCATATTCGTCGACGAGGTTCCCGTCAGCGTCGTAGATCGCCCAGGGAGCCATGGACGGTGAGGACCCGATGTGACAGCCGAAGGTTGCGACCGTGAAAGCCTTCCCACCAACGTCCATCGGCTGGGTTTCCCTCAGCTCGAACAGGAAGCTTTCGCTCGGTAAGCCTGTCACTTCGCCGCCAACAAGAGTGTGGGTAGTGGAAGCGCCGTCTCCGAAAAGCCAGTCCACACATTGTGTGGGGAGCTCCAGCGTCGCGTCAGCCAAGTCCGCGTAGCTCAAGGGGACCTCAGGTTCCGCTTCAGGAACGTTCGTTGGCTCCTCAGCCTCTCCCCCGCCCTCAGCCCCTTCCGGTTCCTCTACAGGTTGCGTCGAAGTAGGTGCGGCCTCAGCCGTCTCCTGCTCACCAAGGTTGCCTCCCACCGGCAGCCACCAAGAAATCCCAAGCGCTAAGAGAGCCCCAACCAGTCCGGCCCCAATCGCGCCCAAAGAAACGGCAACCCAAGAGGTGGTTGAGGAAACCGCCTGTTGCATCGCTGGCGGCGGCGCAGAGGGCGTCAGCGTTGGCGGCGGTGCCACTGTCGGCGGGGTTCGGCCCGGTGTCGGTCCTGCCGCGGGTGGTGGTGGCGGTGGGCCCTGGGGGCCCGAGTTCCAATGTGGCTCTGCCATCAGCGTTCCTCAACTATTCACAAAAGGTTTGCGTGGACTGCCCCAACTCATAGCGTCGCACTTGAAACCCGTGCGACGCCGAACCGCGGCGAAATGTTGGCGTTCCAGTTTCCTGAAAAGATTTCCTTGAGCCTTTGCGCCTCACCAGAGAACTCGTCCCCGCGGGTGCTGGGAGCCGACCCGCAGCCCCTAGCCTGTATGCCTTCCGCCCACTCCAAGTACGCGACGTCAGCGTCGTATGAGGCCTGTAGAGCGGCAGTCAACTGGTCAACTAGGACCGTGCCGCCCTCAATCCTGTCCACGGGCGCCGTAGAGAGAGCCGCCATTAGCTCCGCACGGTTGTCGCGGGTGGAGGCGATCACGTCGATGTGTGACCCCAAGCCTGAGGTGGTTGAGCAGCCTCGGATGGCCTCGACGGAGGGGGCGAGGGAAGCGCGTGCTTCCTCAGACCTTGCAATGATCTCCGCGAGGTAGCGCACCTGGTCGTCAGCCGTCGCATCGGGGACTTCCACTCCGTACGCGCCAGTGGAGCCACTCCCAGCAGCGTTGTCTTCCCCAAGCGCCACCGGCGCGGGCATGCCAACGAACAGGTAGACCACTAGCTGGTACTGCCCCACCGTCATCCCAGTCGCGTCTTGGAGGCCAAGCGTGCCCGGCGCGGAACTGACCCACATGGTCGATCCCGAAGCGAGGTCGCCAACGTATCCTCCTGTGCTCTCATCGAAGCGGACAGTCTCCGTTGAGATCTCATAGGTTCCCAAGCCTGCCGCTGGGGTTGCCGCCCCTTCGTCCCCCTGCGGGATCTCTGGGACTGCAGCCACCATTAGCGTCGGCTGTTCCTCCGAGTGCCCGCAAACCAACACCCAGCCGTTGTCCAGCTCAGCCCACGCCAACAACACGGTCGGGTCTGGGCAGGCCGGCATCCCACACGGGCGCCTGTAGGGACCGAATAGCGCCTCCTCCTCAGCGCCACCACCCGGTGTCCCCTGGGTTGCTGTTGAGGTCGAGGACGCGCCATTCGTCCCTTCCTTCCCAAGCGGAATCAGCAGGGCAATCCCGTAGACGCTGGCGCCCAAGAGAATCGCTGAAATCGTTGAGAGGAGCACCAGCATTGGCGTGCCGACGCGTTTCGTCTGCACCACCCCCACGGGAGGAGAATACGGCGGCGTGGGGCTAGGTGGGGCGGGGGGAGGCGGCGGGAGTGATGCGGGATCCACTTGCTTAGACTCCCTCGATTGGAGTGCCTGCGTCATTGCTGAGCGGGGCGAGCTAGTTCTACCCTCGTTATTCTAATGATGTTCCGGAGCTGTGTTCACTTTCTAGGGACAACCCCCCAAATGTTTCCGAAGAATTGTCGTCAGGTAAGGGGAAGCCCAGTCGCCCGCCACCCTTTTTCGGGTGAAGAAAAACCGCGAGACCTTCGCGATCTCGCGGCTCCTACTGTAGCGAGGGGGGGACTCGAACCCCCGACCTTACGATTATGAGTCGTACGCTC
>CAYFUO010000044.1:0-11526 GCA_964346255.1 uncultured Actinomyces sp.
GTCGCTCGGGTGGTCAGAAGGGCCGCTCACAGGACCGGCGCGACAGGTGGGACAACAAGGGGGACCGTCGCGACCGGCGCGATGGCCAGCGTGACCGACGTGATCGTTGGGACAATAAAGGGGACCGCCGGGACCGGCGGGATGGCCAGCGTGACCGTCGGGATGACCGCCGCGGCGACAGGCGCGAGCAAGCCCAAGAACCCCGTTTCCCGGGTCAGAGGTCCAGTGGGCGCTCGGATCGGGACTCTTTCTCTAGGCAAAGGCGGGATTCGAAACCTCACACGAAGGAGTATCGCAGCGCGGACCCTGACGAGCCGGTAATCCCAGCGGGAGTTTCTGCGGAAGACCTAGACCGGCAGGCCTTCCACGCTCTCTCCACCCTTGGTGGGGCGAACCAGGAGATCGTTGCGCGTCACCTCGTCGCAGCGGGCCAACTAATCGATTTTGACGCCGAGAAAGCCTACTCCCACGCCCAAGCCGCCGTTAAGCGGGCGGGACGGGTTGACGTGGTGCGCGAAGCTGCGGCGCTCACCGCGTACGCAACCGGCAGGTTTGAGGAGGCGCTACGTGAGGTGCGGGCGGTGCGCCGCATGCGTGGGGACGACTCTCTGCGCGCCATCGAGGCCGATAGTGAGCGGGGACTGGGTCGCCCGGAGAAGGCCCTCGAGGTCCTCGAAGACGTAGACATTTCCTCTTTACCCTTAGCTGAGCAGGCTGAGGTGGTGCTGGTTGCGGCTGGGGCGCGGCAAGACTTGGAGCAGCAGGACGCGGCTCTCGTCCTAGTTGAGGACGCACAAGCGGCCCTACCTGAGGATGTTGACGAGGACGTGCGGACCCGCCTGATGAGCATGCAGGCCGACTTGCTTCGCGACTTGGGTCGCGAAGAGGAAGCCGCGGAAGTTGAGGCTCTCATGCCTTTCGAGGATGAAGAGATGGAGATCCTCGACATTGATGAGCTGCTCGACGCTGACGTCGACCACACGAACACCCCGCTGCGCGGAACCAACAAGCCACTACAGTCCATCTACGACGGCCTCGTCTTGGACCTGGATGGGGTCTGCTACGAGGGCACCAACCCCGTCCCTTACGCTTCTGAAGCGATCAACAACGCTAAGAAGGAAGGGCTGAAGCTGGCGTACGCGACCAATAACGCGTCCCGCAGCGCTGAGGAGGTCGTTGAGAAACTGCGCGGCTTCGACATTCCCGCGGAACCGCATGCGGTCATGACTTCAGCGATGAACCTCATGTACCTGTTGGAAGAAGAGCTTGAGTTGGGGGATAAGGTCCTCGTCGTCGGCTCGGACGCCCTGAAAGACCAGGTTCGCGACACTGGGTTCGAAGTGGTTGAAGATGCCACGGAGCCGGTTGCGGCCGTCGTACAAGGGTTCAGCCCTGACATTGACTGGGCGCAGCTTTCGGAGGCTGCTTACGCGATCAATGATGGCGCCCGCTTCTATGCGACCAACCTGGACGCCACCCTGCCGCTGGAAAGGGGTCGGGCTTTGGGCAACGGGGCGTTGGTCAGCGCGATCACTCGGGCCACGGGGGCTCGCCCCGCCGCCACCGGCAAACCGAAACCGGAAATCATGGAGCGCACGGCGCAGTTCGTGGGCTCGGAGAAGCCACTGGCGGTTGGCGACCGACTAGAAACGGACACGGCGGCAGCTGTTGGCGCTCACATGCCCAGCCTTCACGTGCTCACCGGCATTTCCTCCGCGGCCGACGTGGTGAAAGCTGACCGGGGGATGCGGCCCTCTTACCTTGCCCTCGACTTGCGTGGCCTAAGTGAGGAGCACCCTCAACCGCAGCACCACAAGGATGGGACTTGGACGGCGGGTGTTTCTCAGCCTGTTCGGTTCACCCGGTGGGGCAACGCGGTCATCGGCGGCTACGAAATGCGGGGGGACGGGGACCCGATCACCGTCAACCTTGACACCTATAGGGCGCTGGCTGCGGCCGGTTGGGAAGCGATCGACGAGGGTAGGAACCTGCGGCTGCCGAAGATAACCGTCGTTGAAAACGATGATGACTCCGGCTACGTGCAAGAAGCGAACTTCGTTGAGGAAGTCGAAGAACCCGAAACTCCAGATGAACCGGCAGTGGCTGAAGGTGAATCTGAAGAGGGCGCCGAAGAGGTTGTGGAAAGTGTAGTGGTCGGCGAGGGTGAGGAGGAGCCTCGCCCCCGCGTGATCGACGCTGAGGTTATTGAGGACCCGCGGGAAAACCCGTTCGGAACCGATCCGAAGGGGACTGACGTGATCGAGGTCGTCGAAGAGGAACCCGGCGAACTCGTGCTGGCCGAACAGGCAGTCGAAACGGACGGCGAAAACCCCGAGGGCTCAGAGGTTGAACAAGACGCCTGAAGAAGAGGCTGGAAGCGGACCAGAGGTTGACGATGAGGTGCGGCGCCAAATAGGGGAGTTGGACCGTTTGAAGCAGCTCCGCGTCCGACTGGAAGAAGATGAGGAGGACCTGCGCGCTTCGCTGCGTGAAACGAACTGACATGGCAAGACGCAGGCTCGACTCAGAACTGGTGCGGCGGGACTTGGCTGAGTCCCGCACGGCAGCAAAACATCTTGTGGAGGACGGGCGGGTCCTCGTGAAGGGGATCCCCGCCCAAAAGCCCGCCAGCCAAGTTGACGCTGGCGACTCAATAGTTGTGCTGCCCCCAAAAGAGGGAGTCGAATACGTTTCCCGCGGGGCACACAAGCTGCTCGGCGCGTTGGACGCCTTCGAAGACCTCCTGGGTCCGCAAGCGATTGAGGGGGCGCGCTGCCTGGACGCCGGGGCGTCCACGGGCGGCTTCACCCAAGTGCTGTTAGAAAATGGGGCCGCCTCAGTGCTGGCGGTCGATGTTGGCTACGGGCAGTTGGCGTGGCAGTTGCGGGAAGACCCCCGCGTCGAGGTCCTCGAGCGCACCAACATTCGTCACTTGACGCGTGACCAGGTGGGTGAGGAACCGGCGATAGTGGTCGGGGACATGTCTTTCATTTCCCTCACTAAAGTTCTGGACAACTTGGTGGACGTCGCTCCCAATGCGACCATGATGCTGATGGTGAAACCCCAGTTCGAGGTCGGGAAGGGGAAGGTCCCGTCGGGTGGGGTTGTGAGAAACCAGGAAGACATTCGTGGGGCTGTGCTGGCGGTCGCTCGCTACGCGGAAAGTCTCGGTTTGAAGGTGTGGGGTGTCGCCCCTTCGCCTCTGCCGGGGCCAGCGGGGAACGTGGAGTATTTCCTGTTGCTCGCCCCGCCCTCGTTCTCAGAGAACCCAGTGGAAGGGGACGCATTGGTTGACGCTGTCGAGCGGGCCGTTGAGGTGGGTAGCGCGCTGCTATGAGAATCTTACTTGTCGCACACTTGCACCGGGCTGACGTGCAGCAGGCTGCGCGCCACTTGAGGAGTGAGGCGCCAAAGTTTGGGGTGGAGATCCTTGACTCGTCGGAGGCGACTCAGCCGGACTTGATTGTTTCTTTGGGGGGAGATGGGACGATGCTCAGCGCCGCTGAGATCGCCCACGAGCTCGACGTCCCCCTACTTGGGGTGAACTTCGGCCAAATGGGGTTCCTCGCCGAAACGTCGGGGGATTCCCTCACCGACATGCTGCGCCAAGTCGCTGCCGGTGACTACACGTTGGACCAAAGAATGACGTTGCAGGTGAACGTGGTGCGCCCGGACGGCAGTGTTCACGAGGACTGGGCGCTCAACGACGCAGTCGTCTTGCATTCCGATGAGGCTCACCCGGACGACTTCGCGTTCGCGGTCGACGGTCAAGTCGTTTCCACTTACGCTGCTGACGGCATCATTTTGGCGACCCCCACGGGTTCCACCGCCTACGCTTTCTCTGCTGGGGGGCCGGTGGTGTGGCCGGAAACGGAAGCGATCGTCATGGCGCCTCTCGCCGCTCACGGCCTCTTCACGAGGCCCTTGGTGGTCGCACCGACCTCGCACTTAGAGATTGGGGTGCTGCCGGAGAACCGTAGTGGGCCGTCCGTCTGGTTTGACGGACGCCGGAAGGTGACCGCGCCCCCGGGTTCCCGGATTGAGGCGACGAAGGGGGAGCGGCCCGTGCGGATGGTGCGCCTCGCTGACACTCCTTTCGCTGAGCGTCTGGTCAGCAAGTTCTCGCTTCCAACGAAAGGTTGGAAGGTGTCAAGGGAAGAGCAGCTGTAGCGGCCCATGCTCACTCAACTGCGCATCGCGAACCTAGCTCAACTTGGCGACACCACCTTGGATTTGGGTCCCGGTCTCACAGCGATCACGGGTGAGACGGGCGCTGGTAAGACAATGGTTCTCACCGCGCTGCGTCTCCTCACTGGTGGTAGGGCGGACGCGAAGATCGTTGCGGCCGGGAAGAACCGCACTGAGGTTGACGCGAGCGCAAGACTGGATCCTGAAATCGCCCTCGAACTGGAAGAGGGCGGCTTCGCCATTGAGGATGGGGAAGCCACGTTTTCCCGAACAGTTTTGTCCGAGGGCGGGAGCCGCGCCGCCATATCCGGCAGGCCCGTCCCCGCTAAGGCCCTCACCCAAACGTTGGGTTCCCAGGTGACGATCCATGGGCAGGCCGACCAGTGGCGCCTCAGGACACCTAGAGAACAGCGACTGCTCCTCGACCGGTTTGCTGGCGGAAATCACCAAGAGCTGTTGGGCCAGTACAGGGAGGCTTGGGAGGAGTTGAGGCAAGCGAAAGCGCTTGCTGAGGCGGCGGAAGCTGGGCGGGACCAGCGGGAAGTGGAACTGCGGTACCTGCAGGAAGCGATCGCGAACATTGAGGCACTCGAGTTAGCTGAGGATGAAGAGGAAGTCCTCGAGACCTCCATTGACCGCCTCACCAACGTGCAGGCATTCAGGGAATCCACTTTGCTCGCTGCCGAGCACCTAGGTGGCGAAGGGGGAGGCGCGGACCGGGTGGGGATGGCCGCTGAGGCTCTGATGAGAAGCTCGGGCTTGGACCCGCAGCTGCGGGAGCTCGCGGACCGAACTGCGGCCCTCGAAGCGGAGGCCCAAACCTTGAGCAGTGACCTGCGCGAATACGCTGAAGCCCTCCTCGATGACCCGGAGGAACTGTCGCGTCTCCACGAGCGCCGCGCAGCCCTAACCGACCTGATGCGGGGAAGAGCAGTGACAGTCGCGGAGCTCCTAGATTGGCTGGGAGACTCCAAGGCGAGGGTGGCAGCCCTTTTGGAAGAGTCCCAAAGCCCCAAGGCCTTACGCCAAGCAGTGGAGAAAGCGACTGACCGTCTAGAGAAGTTGGGGTCGCGGCTCTCAAAATCGAGGGGCAGCGCCGCGAAACGGCTGGGGGAAGCGGTGGACTCAGAGCTCTCCCACCTCGCCTTACGGGACGCGAACTTCATCGTTGACCTAGAGGAGTCCGCACCCACTAGGGACGGTTTCGAAACGGTTGTGATGCAGCTCCGCTCTCACCCGAATGCTGTCCCCGCCCCTCTAGGCGCCGGCGTTTCAGGCGGTGAGTTGTCCCGAATCATGCTCGCCCTAGAAGTGGTGACGGGTGAAGATGAGGGCCCCCAGACGATGGTGTTCGATGAGATCGACGCTGGGATCGGTGGGGAAGTGGCGAACCAGTTGGCCCGCAGGCTGAAGAGGCTCTCCACCACAGCGCAAGTGGTGGTCGTCACTCACCTTCCGCAAGTCGCTGCTCTCGCGGACGCGAACTTCGCAATCGAAAAAGTGGATGGCGTGGCCAGGGTGCGTTCGGTGAGCGGTGAGGACAAGACGAGTGAATTGGTGCGCATGCTGGGGGGAGATCCACACGATGAGGCGACTCGCCAAGTAGCAAAGGCCATGGAGGAGGTTCCTCCCGTGGCACACTTGTTAAAATGATCCGTCCTCGGGAGGCTAACGCGAATGGGTAAGAGTCGGGAAACCGCGTCAGCGCAGACCCAAGATGCTTCAGTCATTTCCGGGACGGCGCTAGTCGCGGACAGGGACGGGCATTTCAGGGAAACAGCGAAACCGGGGTCGGTGCTAGTGATCGACCTTCCGGACCTGCAATTCGACTTGGCTCAGAGCCTCGCTTCCGCCGCACCCACCGTCGTGCTGAACGCGTCGCCGTCGCGAACGGGGCGCAACCCAGCCACTGGAACCGAGGTGCTGCTCGCCGCGGGCATCAAAGTGATTGACAACCTGGGACCCGAGGTTTTGTTGGTCGAGGACGGCCAGCAGGTGAACGTCACTGGTTCTTCAGTGCAGTTCGGTGACACCCGCCTGTCTGGGGGGCGACTCGTCACCGCAGCGGACTTGACCGCCAGTGGTGACCGTGCGAGGCTCGCGGCCCGCATTGAAAGCTACGCGCTTTCCTCTTGGAACAGTTTCGAGAACGAGGCGTCCCTCATCATGGATGGGGTGGGCCTACCGAGGCTGAAAGCGATCTTGGACGAACGCGTCGTCGTGGTCATTCCCCCAACCACGGACCCGAAGGCACTGAAGAAGGGTTTGAGGGTTCTCGCCTCCTACCACCCGGTGGTCATCGGTGTTGGGGCCGGCGCGGCCCAAGCAGCCGACCTGGGTGCGAAAGTGGACGTGGTGGTCGCTGACCCGCGGGAAGTGCCGCCCGAAGTGATGGCTAAGGCGCGTGCCGTGCTGGTCCCAGGTCTTCCCAGCCCTGAAACGAAGAAGCTTCTCAAACAGCATTCCATCGCTCACACTCCAGTGGACACCGCGCTGTCGGCAACTGACGTGGCGTTTTTGGCCGCTTATTTCGGGGGCGCCACCCTAATCGTTGACGCTGCCGCGCCTGAGACGATCGAACAGTACTTCGACCGTGACGCCTCCCAAATGGTGGGGGCTATGCTGACTCGAATCCAGGTTGAGGACCGCGTTGTGACCCTAGATGCGCTGGTGACAATGTACAGGCCGCCGGTCCCAACCTGGCTGCTGATCGCACTGTTCGTGGTGGCGCTAATTGCTGCCGGGTCCGCCGTCCTATTCACCCCTTTCGGCTCCTCCCTTCTTGAGCTCATGACCTTCGGAGGTTCACATGGTTAACTTTCGCTACCATCTCGTGTCTTTGATAGCGGTCTTCTTAGCGTTGGCCGTGGGTGTCGTGCTGGGCGCGGGCCCACTACAGAACGCTATTGAGAAGGGTCCGGGAGCCCAAAATGAGGCTGAAGTGCTCCAGAAAACGGAGGCCGAACTCGCCGACGCGAAGGGAGTGACTTCCCAGTACGCCACGTTCACTAAAGCCATTGGGGACGAAGTGTTGGAAGGCGCCCTCGAAGGGCACACGGTAGCTTTCGTTTTGCTGCCGGGCGCGTCGACTGAGGACGTGGACTTGCTTGCCGATGGGCTGGAGGGGGCCGGCGCGAAGATCTCGGGTCGAGTCCTACTCACGGAAGAGTGGGAGACAACGGATGCCAACAGTTACCGGGAGACTCTAGCTGGCCCAGTGGGTTCGCACTTGGCGGGGGAACCCAAAGACACTTCAGCGGTTGGCGTGTTGGCGTTTGCGCTGGTGGAGTCCCTGACGGTTGAGGGCTCTGAGGCGGACTTGTTGCGTGAGATGCTCACCGACGACGAGACCCCCCTCGTAACCAAAAGTTCCATGCCAAGTGAGCAAGTGACTGACCTAGTCTTGGTCGGGCCGTCTTCTACCTTCCAAGCGGATGGTGAGGAAGCGGCGCAAAGTGGTGAGACCACGGATCCTGCCCGCGACCGGGCTTGGCTTGCCCTAGGGAACGCTCTAGCCCAAGGGGAGGGCGCGAACGCGGCGGTCGGGGAGGCAGCCAAATCCGACCAGTTCATTGCGGTGCTCCGCACCGGCGGCGTCCGCCTAGGCACGGTGGATCAAGTGGGCACCCCCATGGCGGCGCTCAACGCTGCGGCAGTTCTCGCCAGTGGCAGTGATGGGGCTTTCGGCCAGGGGGAGGGAGCCACTTCTCCTGTGGCGCCACTGCCTTAGCCGGGCCGACTTACTAGTTTTGTTGCGCCCTTAGCCTTGGGTGTGGCTTTGGGTGTGACGCATGTCTGGGGTGAACGTGGGCGCGGCGACCCACCAGCGTGGAATACGATTAGGTTCCATGGTCAATGACTCCCCACTTGCGAACAACAGGCCCGTAACCAAACAGATTTTTGTGACCGGCGGGGTGGTTTCATCCCTCGGTAAAGGTCTTACAGCCTCATCTCTCGGCATGCTTTTACGGTCCCGCGGACTGCGCGTCGCCATCCAAAAGCTGGACCCCTACATCAACGTCGACCCGGGGCTCATGGACCCGCTGCAACACGGGGAAGTTTTCGTCACGGATGACGGTTCCGAAGCTGACCTGGACATCGGCCACTACGAACGGTTCTTGGACATCCCACTGTCCGGGGCCGCGAACGCGACGACTGGCAAGGTCTACTCCACGGTGATGGCCAACGAGCGGCGCGGCGACTATCACGGGGAAACCGTGCAGGTGATCCCGCATATCACCAACGAGATCATGCGGCGGATGCGGATGCAGGTGAACCCAACAGACGGCTCCGCACCCCCGGACGTGATCATCACTGAGATCGGTGGCACGGTCGGTGACATTGAGATCACCCCCTACTTGGAGGCGGCGAGGCAAGTGCGCCGAGAACTGGGACGCGACAACTCCCTGTTCGTTCACGCCTCCCTACTGCCCTACTTGGCGTCAGCGAAAGAGTTGAAGACGAAACCCACCCAGCATTCGGTGGCGACCCTCCGTTCCATGGGTATCCAACCGGACGTCCTCGTCCTCCGCACCGAAGTGGAAGTGCCAGAATCCGTGAAGCGGAAGGTGGCGCTCATGTGTGACGTTGACCTGTCGGGCGTAATCGTCCTCCCAGACGCGAAGTCCCTGTATGCGGTCCCGAAGATCCTCCACCGGGAAGGGCTCGACGCTTTCGCTGTCCGCAGCCTCAACCTGTCGTTCCACGACGTGGACTGGACGGAGTGGGACGAGGTTTTGCGTCGGGCAGCCTCACCCCTCCGCGAGGTTGAGATTGGGGTTGTTGGCAAATACGTGAGCCTCCCAGACGCTTACCTGTCAGCATCCGAAGCGTTACGCGCCGGCGGGTTCGCCAACGACTGCCAAGTGAAGCTGCGTTGGGTTGACGCTGAAGACATTGAGTCAACCCAGGATGCGGCAGAGGAACTCGCCCACGTCGACGGCGTGCTCGTCCCCGGTGGTTTCGGTGAGAAGGGTGTGGATGGGATCTTGACGGTCCTCACCTGGGCCCGCGAAAGGGGAGTCCCCACGTTGGGCATCGGTTTAGGAGCCCAGTGCATGGCGATCGAGGCCGCACAGAATCTGGCGGGCCTTGAGGGAGCCACGTCACGCGAGTTTGTAGACGACCCTCAGCACCCGATCGTCATCTGTGGTCCCGAGTGCTTAGAGCAGACGGATAAGAACGCGGGGAACGGTGAAAAAGAGATGCGTCTCGGAGCGTACCCGGCCCGACTCGTGGAGGGCACGCGCGCCCGCGAAATCTACGGGAAAGACGACATTAGTGAGCGTCACCGCCACCAGTATGAGATCAACCCGGCGTACGAGGCCGAGTTGGCGGAAGCGGGCCTAGCGTTTTCCGCTTGGTCGCCGGATGGGGTTTTAGTGGAAATGGTGGAGCTGCCAGCAGATGCGCACCCCTATTACATTGGGACGCTCGCTCACCCGGAGTTCCAGTCCCGCCCCACGAACCCCCACCCACTGTTCGCCTCCTTCATTGAAGCGGCGATCAACTACAAGCAGAGTCGGCGCGTGGAGATCTCTGACCGGAACGAAGGCGCCAAGTGACGCCTGAGGTTTCGCCCGGCCAGGTCGAGGACGTGAAGGACCTCACGCCCAAGGTTTTGTCCTCTGAAAGCGTGTGGCAGGGGAAAGTGTTTGGGATGAGGACCGACGTGGTCGAACTCGCCCCGGGCACAAAGCCCGTCGTGCGCGACTACTTAGACCACACGGGGGCGGTGGCAATCGCCTGTATTCGCGACCAGCAAGACGCGGCTGGGAACCTCACTCCTCACATACTTTTGGTGAGCCAATACAGGCACCCCGTGCGGGCGACCCTGTGGGAGATTCCCGCTGGCCTCCTCGACAAAGAGGGGGAAACCCCCCTGGAGGCAGCTAAGCGGGAACTGCGGGAGGAAACGGACCTCATGGCCGCGAAGTGGGTGGTGCTGGTAGACATTTTCACGTCCCCCGGGGCTTCCGACGAGGCGCTACGCGTGTTCATGGCGACCGATGTTGCCCCCTGCCCCGTCCCGTTCGAACGGACAGAAGAGGAAGCATTGATGCGCACCTCCTGGGTCCCGATTCGGGAGGCAGTCCAGAAGGTCTTCGACGGCTCCTTGCACAACCCTTCGGCGGTCGTCGGGACGCTGGCGGCGTGGGGCGCTTTAGAGGATGGCGCCGTGACCCGACCTGCCGACGCCCCCTGGTTCAGGTGACGGTCACCCGCCTCACCTGAAAGGCGCGCTACCCGATTCGTCTTCTGCAACACGGTCGTGGCGAAAAACGAGTGTTTCGCAAACGAACCCGTTTCGAAAATCCGCTACAATGATCGGTGGTTGATCTGGACGCGTTGAAGAGCGGGTGAGGCATGACTAGGACAAAGGGTGATAGCACCCGCCAAGTCGTGCGGAACTTGATAGTTGAAAATGGGCCGGTGACGGCTGGGACGCTAGCGAAGATGCTCAGTCTCACGACGGCTGCCATCCGGCGTCACATCACCTCCCTCGAAAACTCTGGGGAGATCGAAGAGTATGAGGTCGTCGACTTGGAGCCCCGCGGGCGGGGGCGACCCGCCCGCCACTATGTGGCGACCGACTGGGGTCGGGAACGGCTCGCGGACGACTATTCGGACTTAGCGTCAAAAGCGTTGGGCTACATGTTGAGGGTGTCCGGTGATGAGGCGCTTGCCGGGTTTGCTGCTGCCCGCAGTCGTGAGATAGAACGGAAGTATTCGCGGATCGTGCGTAAGGCGGGCCGTGACCCCAGGTTGAGGGCTCAGGCTCTTGCTGCGGTGCTCACCGAGGACGGCTATGCGGCTAGCGTTCGGCCTGTGGGGCGTGGCGACTTCGCTATCCAGCTGTGCCAAGGGCACTGCCCGATTGAGAGGGTTGCAGCGGACTACCCGATGCTCTGTGAAGCGGAGTTGGAAGCGTTCTCTAAGGTTCTGGGGGTGCACGTGCAAAGGCTCGCCACCCTCGCCCAAGGTGAGCACGTTTGTACCACCCACATCCCTTTGGGGGGCACCGCAGTGAACCCTGTTTTGCATAGGAAGATGCGCAAGCAGTAGAAACTTTTGTAAGTGACACGTAATGACGAGCAGAAAGAAGCGTATGACGCAGCCAACCGAGGTCCAGGTGCCAGACCTTGACCCGAAGAAGATGTCGGATGAGCAGATCATCGACTCCATTGGCGCCTACGAGTACGGCTGGCACGACAGCGACGAGTACTCCAAGGGCGTCCCGAAGGGGATCGACGCTGACATTGTCCGATACATTTCGGACGTCAAGGGTGAAGACGAGTGGATGAGGGAGCGCAGGCTCAAAGCGTTCGACATTTTCGA
>CAYFUO010000044.1:11626-13211 GCA_964346255.1 uncultured Actinomyces sp.
GTTCACGTGGAGATCCCCCTCCAAGCGTATTTCCGGATCAACACTGAGTCGATGGGCCAGTTCGAGCGGACGCTGATCATCGCGGAGGAAGGCTCCTACGTCCACTACGTTGAGGGCTGCACTGCCCCCATTTATGACACGAACTCACTGCACGCAGCGGTCGTGGAGATCTTCGTTCACAAGGATGCCCGCGTCCGCTACACGACCGTCCAGAACTGGTCGAACAACGTGCTCAACCTGGTTACTCAGAGGGCGATTGTTGACGAGGGCGGAACCATGGAGTGGGTGGACGGCAACATTGGTAGCGCCATCACCATGAAGTACCCTGCCTGCTACCTGATGGGCCCCCACGCCCGCGGCGAAACCCTGTCAATCGGGTTCGCTGGCGCAGGCCAGCAGCAGGACACTGGGGCGAAGATGGTGCACGCAGCGCCCGACACGTCCTCGTCCATCATCGCGAAATCGGTGTCGAGGAACGGTGGCCGCACTTCCTACCGCGGCCTCGTCCAAATCCAGCCGAGGGCGACGCGCTCAAAGTCCAACGTGCTCTGTGATGCCCTACTGATCGACAAGATCTCTCGCACCGACACCTACCCGTATGTGGATGTGCGCACGGAAGACGTCGTGATGGGGCACGAGGCGACTGTCTCCAAGGTGAACGCTGACCAACTGTTCTACCTGATGAGTCGCGGGTTGGATGAGACGGAGGCGATGGCAACCATCGTTCGTGGCTTCATCGAACCGATCGCGAAGCACTTGCCCATGGAATACGCGTTGGAGCTTAACCGACTTATTGAGTTGCAGATGGAAGGGTCCGTCGGCTGATGACAGCAGAACCTAAAGCAGAGATCGAAGTGGACAAGGGGTACACGAGGGCTAGCCGGCCCACCTCCCTTGTCGCCGCCGACTTCGGCGTCCCGCACGGCCGGGAGGAGGAGTGGCGTTTCACCCCGATGCGCCGCATCCGCCCCCTGTTCGACGTGGATGGGTACGAGGGCGCAGCAACCGTGGAAGTGGAGGCACCCGAGGGGGTTCGGGTCAGTAGGGCCTCCCGCGAGGAGGACGCAACCCCCGTGGTTGGGGTGCCGGGGGACTACCCGGCGGCTATCGCCTGGGAGAAGTTCCAGGAAACCACTACGGTCACCATCCCCAAAGAGATGGAGGCGGAGGAACCGATTTTCGTGTCGGTCACCTCACCGGAAGAAATGTCCACCTCGCGGATCGTGGTGAACGCTGAACCCCTTTCGAAGGCGACGGTTGTCATCCAGCATTCTGGAAGTGCGAAGTTGAATGAGACGGTGGAAGTTGTCGCCGGTGACGGAGCGGACCTGAAGGTTGTTGCCGTTCACGACTGGGCCGCCGACGCGTTACACGCTGCCTCCCACCGGGTGCAAACCGGGCGGGACACCACGCTGCGCCACTACATTGTGACGCTCGGTGGGGACCTCGTGCGGGTGAACATAGAATCCCACTTTGCGGGCCCCGGCGCTCACCTCTACCTGGACGGCCTCTACTTCGTGGATGAGGGCCAGCACATTGAGAACCGGGTGTTCATGGATCACACGGAAGCGAAGTGTTTCACGCG
>CAYFUO010000045.1:0-12944 GCA_964346255.1 uncultured Actinomyces sp.
CCCACCACACCCCCACAAACCCCACAAAACCAACAAAAACACGCACCCCAAAACCCACACCCACCACCCCCCACCCGCGCGCGCCACCACCAAAAACAAACAAAAAAACACCCCCACACCAACAAAGATGCAGGGGCGAAACCTGAGAAAGGCACGAAAGAGGCTACATGCCCGACCCATCCGTAGACTCGCGCGCGTAGCGGACGAACAGTTCCTTCATCGCATCGACCGCCGTAGCAACATCAACACTCAACTGAGTGTCCGTAGCGCCGCCCGCGTACACGAGCGTGTGCTCGCCACGCAGCTGAATGGTCCGTGTGGGGGCCTCACCCTGGAACAGAACAATCGCCTTAGGCCACAGCGTGTCCACGTTCCAAGAGTTCGCGAACCAGATCCAAGAGTCGACGTAGTGGTTGCCCTCTTGGACTTCCTTGGTCAATCCGAGAATCTGGAGCAGCTTATGGTCTTCCTCCACCACCCGGAAGACAACAGTTGAGCCTTCCAAAGGAATTGTCACGCCGCCCGACCCCGGTGTCGGTTTCAGGCCTGAGGCCTCCAGCACTTGGCTGACTCGATCTAAAGTAACTGGTGCAAGTGTTTCCGCCATTGTTGGATCCTTTCGTTCCGCCACCAACTTTACTGGCACCCACCGACATTGGTCCACGCGAAAAACACGATGGGAAAAGGTCCCACGTCCTATCGCGTCAACCAGACTTGCGTGGTCTTCAGGAAGCTAGGCGTCCTCGCCCGCCACCAACAGTTGGGCGTAACGACCAAAGGCAGCGTTAGTCGCCTTTATCCCCGTCGCCAACATTTGCGCCAACTGGCTGTCAGTCAGACCAGCCTCAGTGGGGATCGCGTAGCTGGAGCGCACCAGCGTCGCCTGCGCCCCATCCATGTCTAAAACCGTGGCGGACATGCACGGCCACAGCAACTCCTCATTCACCGAAGCGCAGAACTCTGCGGCGGACCCTGGGGTGACATTCGCGTCCAAGGCGGGCGGCTGACCAACAAGCTGGAAGAACATGTCCTGAACCACGAACATGATGATCGCGTGCTGCCAGCGCCCCACCATATCGCCGTCGTCATCTAACTGGACTTTCACTCCGAGAGCGTCAAGAGCTTCGGCAACACGTTCCTTGGTGACTGGTGTGGGCATGAGGGGCCTTTCCGTTATCGGCGCCGCTGCGGCGGCACACACCAAACTCTAGCCGACGGCACCCAAATGCTCTCCGCGAGCCGGAAGCCGCGTAGCAATCCGGATAAACTCGGAGACATGAAGAACATTGAGCATTCCGACCTTTCCGTTTACGAACTCTGCTTAGGAACCAACACGTTCGGTTGGACGTCGAGCCCCGAACAGTCATTCGCCGTGCTAGATGCTTACGTGGGTGGCGGCGGGAACTTCCTCGACACCGCTGACGTCTACTCGGCGTGGGGGCAGGGAAACGCAGGTGGGGAATCCGAAAAGGTAATCGGAGAGTGGCTCGGAAAGCAGAAGGGCCGGCGGGACAAAGTCGTCGTCGCGACGAAGATAGGGAAACTCGAGCCCTACGACGGTCAGTCGCCCTCAAATGTTCGTAGGGCCGTGGAGGACTCGTTGCGCCGCCTTCGCACCGACTACATCGACCTGCTCTACGCTCACGCGGAAGACCCGAAGAACCCAACGGACCCCGCAGTGTTCGCGCAGCTAGCTAAGGAGGGGAAGATCCGCTACTGGGGCCTGTCCAACCACCGCCCAAGCGTGGTTGAAAAGTTGGTTGAAGCCTCCGCTGAACAGGGTGTGCCAACCCCCGTCGCACTGCAGCCCCACTACAACCTGGCCTTCCGTAAAGAGTACGAGGACGGCCTCCGCAAGATCGCTGAACGTTTCAGCCTCTCTGTGTTCCCATACTTCTCTTTGGCGTCCGGGCTACTGACCGGGAAGTACGACCTCAGTGAGCCTCTTAGTGGGGATCGGGCCGCCATGGTGGAACCCTACGTGAATGAGGGGACAAAGAACCTGCTCGCCACCCTCCGCAAGGTTGCGGCAGAACTAAATGCGCAGCCCGCTTCCGTGGCGATCGCTTGGCTGCGTGCCCAACCCACGGTGACGGCTCCGATAGCTTCGGCGCGGACGGTCCAACAGCTTCCGGCACTACTCGAAGGAGTGACGCTGAAGTTGACGCCCGAGCAGTTGGCAACGCTGAACAAAGCCTCAGCCTAGAGGGCAACACCGGATTAGGGACCGGTCCCAAAAGTGCTTCTTTCCTGCTAGGCTCGCTAAGGCAGTGAAGCGCACGACGCAGGAGCTCTAATGACCCTCTCCCTAAGCCAGCTCGCGGACCCGCATTTTTTTGCAGAAAACAGGCTGGAACCGCATTCTGATCACAGGTGGTACGCGACCGAGGAAGAGGCGGCCGCGGGCGATAGTAGTTTCGAGCAGCTCTTAAGCGGTGAATGGCGATTCCACTGCGCGAAGAACCCTGACGCTGTTCCCGGAGGGTTCGAAGCGCCGGACTTCGACGTGACTGACTGGGATGAGATAGCGGTGCCCGGTCACATCCAACTGCAGGGCTACGATCGGCCCCAGTACGTGAACAAGCAGTACCCGTGGGACGGTCGAGTTCAGGTTGCCCCACCCAACATCCCGACGGCAGAAAACCCTGTCGGCTGCTACGTGAAGGACTTCAGCGTCGCCACGCCGATGGTTGAAGGCGAAAGGTTGACGCTTCAGTTCGACGGGGCGGAGGCGGCAGTCGCCGTCTGGGTGAACGGACACTACGTTGGCTACGCGGAAGACAGTTTCACGCCCTCAACGTTCGACATCACCGACTACGTGACGTCGGGAGAGAACCGTCTCGCGGCTCAGGTCTACAAGTGGACCTCAGCTTCCTGGCTGGAAGACCAAGACTTCTTCCGCTTCTCCGGCCTGTTTCGCGATGTTTGGCTGAAGACTCGCCCCTCGACGCACATTGAAGACGTGAGGGTGCGCACGCTCGTAACGCATGATCGTGAACGCGCCAGCGTCACCGTGGACCTGAAAATGGCCGGCCGGCCCGGACAGGTCCAAGGCGCCTTGTTTGACGAGTCCGGAGCCAAGGTTGGAGACTTCGCGCAGCCAGAGGCAGGCACGCTAGAGCTGGAGGTCGCACACCCTCACCTCTGGTCATCGGAGCGCCCCTACCTTTATTCAGCCCTGCTGGAGGTGTTCGACGCGGAGGGGACGCTGACGGAAGTGGTCCCCTTGAAAGTGGGTATTCGCCGCTTCGGCATCGAAGACGGCGTCTTGAAGATCAACGGTGAACGTCTCATGTTCCGTGGAGTCAACCGGCACGAGTTCGGGCGCAACGGGAGGGTGGTGACACGGGAAGAGACGAGGCGCGACCTCGTCCTACTCAAGCGGTTGGGAGTGAACGCGATCCGCACCGCCCACTACCCCAACAGTCGGGACCTGTACGAGTTGGCGGACGAGCTTGGTTTCTACGTCCTAGACGAAATGAACTTGGAAACCCATGGTTCTTGGGACCAGGAGCGTCTTGGTGACGTCAACCTCGAAACAGTCCTCCCCGGTGACGACCCCAAATGGGTGCCCATGCTGGAAGACCGCGCCAACAACATGCTGCAGGGAAACAAGAACCACCCATCTATCGTCATGTGGTCGATTGGCAACGAGTCGTACGGGGGGAAGGACCTGTTGGATGTCGCCAACTTTCTCAGGTCCAAAGACGATCGCCCCGTTCACTATGAAGGCCTGTTCTGGGATAACCGCTACCCGGACACCTCTGACGTCAACAGCCAGATGTACACGTCGGCGGCAGACGTGGAAGAGTTCCTGAAACGGAACCAAGATAAGCCGTTCATCCTGTGCGAGTTCGCGCACGCAATGGGGAACTCTTTTGGCGCGGTCGACAGGTACATGGACTTGGCGGACCGTGAGCCCCTGTTCCAGGGCGGGTTCATTTGGGACTTCGCTGACCAAGCTGTGGTGGCTACGGACCGCTATGGGGAAGAGTTCTTCGGCTACGGCGGTGACAGTGGAGAGTCGCCGCACGACGGGGATTTCTGTGGGAACGGGATCTTCTTCTTGGACCGGTCTCCCACCCCCGCAGCCCAAGAGGTCAAGTACCTGTATCAGGCGCCCAAGATCACCATCACTCCCCCAAGTGCGGACGCCCAAGCGGCGTTCACCATCACTAACCGCTGGAACTTCACGAACACTGACCAGTTCGACTGCAGGGTGACGCTCTCGAGAGAGGGGGAGGTCGTAGAGGAGCTGTCCGTTGCGACCGCAACTGAACCGGGAGGAACGTCCTCCTACTCAATCCCCCTGGGATCTCCAAAGAAGGGCGGAGAGTATTCGCTGGACGTTTCCTTCCATTTGAAAGCGGACACCCCTTGGGCGAAGTTGGGGTACGAGGTCGCGCGTGAGCAAACTGTGTTCGACGTTGCAGAGCCCACTGGGTCCCTGCCCGGGCGGGCTGTTTCTCCGCTGCGTGTCGTGAACGGCGAACACAACATAGGCGTTCATGGTGAACACTTCTCAGCCATGTTCTCCAAAGTGGCTGGGGGGCTGGTCTCCTACGAACAGAAGACCCCCAGAGGCTTACGTCCGCTCTTGGTGGCCCCGCCAATGCCGAACTTCTGGCACGCCCCCACCTCAAACGAAAAGGGTTGGGGAGCCCCAAGGGAGGACGGCCAGTGGCTGTTGGCCTCCCGCTACCCTTCCTTCACGGAGGCTCGTTCAAACCCGAGCCTCCAGCAAAACGAGGACTCAGCAACCATAACTTTCACCTACGAATTCCCAACTATTCCAGCCACGTTTGCGACCGTGGCGTACACGGTGCACCCGTGGGGTCGGGTGGACGTTGAGTTGGCACTTGAACCTGGGGAAGGACTCCCCCCTGTCCCGGAGCTTTCAATGCTTTTCACTACGGACGCCGACCTCGACCGGCTCACCTGGTATGGGGAAGGACCCGCGGAATCCCAAGTGGACCGGAGGGGCGGCGCCCACCTCGGCATCTACGAGGCGCCCGTGGCAGAGCAGTTAACCAAGTACTTGCGTCCCCAAGAAGCGGGGAACCACACTGGCGTTCGTTGGGCGCAGGTGGTGGACGAGGACGGCTTTGGGCTGCGGTTCGTCGCGAGTGGGGACCGTAATCCGAGGGGAGAGAAAGGAATGGAGTTCTCTGCCCTCCACTGGAGTCCCTTCGAGATTGAGAACGCCACCCACCACCATAAGCTTCCCCCCATCCACAACACGTTCATCCGCCCAGCGTTGATGCGCAGGGGGGTCGGCGGGGACGACACTTGGGGGGCGCGCGCCCACCCTGAGTACTTGCTTCCCGCAGGGCCCCTAACTTTCCGTTTCAGTTTCGAAGGCGTCGGCGGGGAAAGCTCTCACCCCTGAGGGGCCCCTGAGGGGCTCACGCGGTTTCGCGCACAACCAACTCCACAGGCAGGACAACTGGTGCGTCGGGTTCTTCTCCGCTCAGAAGGTTAAGAAGCATGCGCGCCATTTCCCTCCCGTACTCGTTGAGAGGCTGGCGGATGGTCGTGAGCTGCGGCCACTCCGAAGTCGCAGCGGCAGCGTCGTCGAACCCGACGACTGCCACATCCTCAGGCACGCGCAGCCCCCGGTCGGTCGCACAACTTATGGCCCCACGCGCCATGAGGTCTCCCCCCACGAAAACGGCTGTTGGCCTCGCGGTGTCGAGCAGCTCTCCCATGGCTTGGTAGCCGCCACGTCTCGTTGACTCGCCCGCCTCGATTCCTTCTGCCACCAGGTTCTCTTCTTTGAGTGCCCTGTTGAAGCCCTCAAGGCGGTGTTCGGAAGCGGGCATTTCGAGGTCACCGGTGATCATGGCGATTTTCGTGTGCCCGGCGTCGATGAGGTGTCGAGCAGCCAAGTAGCCACCCTCTCGGTTGTCCGCATCCACGTAGTAAGGATGAGAGTCGGGGCACGGGGAGAGCCCACCGAACACCACGGGGATACTGCCCACTAGCTGCCTAACCGATTCGTCGGGCAGCCTATGAGAGAGGACTAGCGCCCCGTCGGCGGCCCCTGAAAGTAAGTATTGCTCGCCCTTTTCACGCGCCTCACCCGACGCAATAAACATGGTGAGAATGTAGCCGGCCTCGGACAGTTCAGCGTCGATGCCCGTGATGACGGGAGTGAAAAATGGTTCTGCGAAGAAGTGGTCGATGTCTTCCGGAATCACAAGGACAGCGACACCCGCACGCTTCGTAGCGAGGGACTGGGCGGCTCGGCTTGGGACGTAGCCCAAGTCATCTATCGCCTGTTGCACTGACTTCCGCGCGGCATCGCTGACCGACGGGGAACCGGTAAGGACTCGGGAAACCGTGGAGCGGGAGACGCCGGCATGTTTCGCGACTGCCCTGATCGTCGCCCTCTTCTGTTTGACTCCGTTACCCACATTGCCCCCTCCGGCCGCTTCAACCACGCTCCAAGGCTATACGTCTCCTCAACCATCTAGGCATCGAAGGGCCAACACCGGGGGCCCAGGGACGGTTGACACGGTCTTGGGATGGGAGACTTTGGAGGTGCAGAAAAGGGGGCGCACACCGTGCACCCCCTTCTGAATGGCTGTCCGCTCAGCCTTTCACTGCACCAGCCATGATGCCTGTCACCAGCTGCTTGCCAGCAAAAGCAAACAGGGCGAGTAGAGGAATCGTTGCCAGTAGAACGCCTGCCAAAACTATCGAGTAGTCAACAAAGTAGTTGGACTGCAACAGCGACAGTGCGACGGGCAACGTGGGATCTTGACGGTCCAAAACGATGAATGGCCAGAAGAAGTTGTTCCAAGCGGTGACGAACGTGAACAAGCCCAGCATGGATGCCGCCGGCCGCGCCGCTGGCAGGCCCACGGTCAGGAAGGTGCGGAAAGAGTTTGCACCATCCATGCGGGCCGCCTCAACCAACTCGTCCGGGACGGTCTGTTGAATATATTGGGTCATCCAAAACACGCCGAACGCGGTGGTCAACGCCGGAACTATGATGGCGCCGATGTGCCCGGTCCACCCCAAGTCTTGGAACAAGATGTATAGGGGGACAACACCCAGTTGGGTTGGGACAGCCATCGTGCCAATCACGAACACAAGTAGCCACTTAGACCCTGGAAAACGTAGTTTCGCGAAAGCCCAGCCCGCGAGCGTGGAGAACAACACGACGGACGCGGCGATGAGCGCGGAGGAATAGGTGGAGTTCCACAAGGCCTTCCAGAAGTTCACGGCTGGGTCGTTGACGACGGCCGCAGCATTTTGAAGGAAGTTGCCTCCCGGCAGCCACGACATGTGGGGGTCGCGGATGGCGTAGGCGTCCTTCGAACCGATCAGGAAGGACCAGTAGAAGGGGAACATGAAGGCGATCAGAACTGCCGCTAGCAGCCCATATGTCACCCACCCCGGTCTGTTCACGGACGCTTGGAACCAGCGTCGCTTCCTCGGCTTAGGGGTTTCCTTGGCTACCCGGTCCGCCTCCGCGATCGGGTCAGTTTCAACGATCGGACCTGTTGTCATACTCATCGCGAGGCTCCTTCCGGCTGTGGTTCGCGCATTTCAGCAGCTTTGCGCGCCGCCTCCAACTGCTTCTGCTTCTTCTTCTTTTGCCGACGGCTTTCCTTCGGTCCAGTGTCGGCAACAACGCTTTGGGTCACCACAAGGTTGATGACACCGATCACCAGAATGATGATGAACAGGATCCAGGCCAACGCTGCAGCCAAACCGAAGTCCCAGTCTCCCCAACCAATGTTGTACAGGTAGACGGAGATAGTGAGCCACTGGGAGTCCGGGCCGCCCGTGCCCCACTGGTCGTACATGCGTGGCTCGTCGAAGATCTGTAGTCCCCCGATGGTTGATGTGATGATGACGAAGATCAGGGTGGGCTTCAGGTTCGGGATGGTGATGGAGAAGAACTGGCGCACCTTGCCTGCCCCATCCACGGTGGCGGCCTCGTACAACTCTCCGGGAATCGCTTGCATCGCTGCGAGCAGGATCAGCGTGTTGTACCCGGTCCACCTGAACATCACCATGGTCGCGATGGCAACGTGAGACCAGAACGGGCTGGTGTGCCACGGGATCGCCCCAATACCAACGTTCGCTAAGAGGTTGTTGATGAGGCCAGACTTGTCCCCAAACATGTTGGAGAAGATCAGGGCCACCGCAACTGGAGCCATCACGTAGGGGACGAGGACGCCCATGCGCCAGAACGTCTTCGCCCTAATGTTCTGGTTGAGCAGCGCGGCCAGCACCACGGCCATGATGGTTTGGGGGACTGTGGACAGCAAGAAGATGCTGAACGTGTTGCGCAGTGCCAGCCAGAACTTGGGTTGGCTAAGAATGTAGGCGTACTGCTCGAAACCAATGAAGGTTCCGCTTCCCCTCACCAAGTCCCAGTCCATGAAGGACACGACCGCCGTGTAGGCCAAGGGGAACAGCCCTGTGATCGCAAAGACGATGAAGAAGGGGGAAATGTAGAGGTACGGGGAGAATTTCACGTCCCACCGCCCGATTTTTTCTTGGAAACCGATCCGCTTTATCTCACTGGGGTCGGGAGAGGTGCGTGGGGAGCTGTCAACGCTGGTTGCACTCACGGGCAAAGTCCTTTCTCTCGTTTGGGATCTGAACTGGTTGTTTGTTCATCGCACTCTCACGCTCTTCACTTCTTTGACCCACTTGTCCCAAGCCTCATCGGGGGACTCGAGGCCGTCCTCGACACGGTTCAACGCTTCTTGCATGAGGTCCATGATCTTGAAGTATTGGGGGCCCTTGTGGGGGGTGACCGCCACTGCCTCAGCCCTGTCTGTGAGGATCTGCCCAGTCGGAGCGTCGTTGAAGTACGGGTCCGTCATGGAAAGCAGGGTCTCAGACTCGAGGGCCTCAACCTGGCTGGGGAACAGGCCCGCGTTTTCGAAAGCCTTGATCTGGATTTCTGGCGAGGTCAGCCAGGCAGCTAGTTTCTGGGCCTCTTCAATGTTCTTTCCCTTTGCCGGGATAGTGATGTAGGAGCCTCCCCAGTTGCCTCCCCCGCCGGGGAAAGCGTCCGCCATGTCCCATCCGTCCACTTGGGGTGCGTTGCCCTCAATGATTCCCAACATCCAGCCGGGGCAGAGCATGGTGGCGAACTCGCCGTTCGCGAGGCCCGCATACCAGTCGTCACTCCATTGAGAAAGGTGGGCGGACTGAGACGAGCTGTATTCGGTGACCACGTCGAAAGCCTCACGGACCGCCGGGTTGGTGGTTGCAACTATTTCGCCGGTCTCAGGGTTCTCGAACGCTGCCGGCACCTGGTTGATCATCCCCTGGAAGGTGGCTCCCGCCGAGTCAAAGAACGCGTCTCCCGTCGCATCCACGTACTCCTCGCCAAGCTCGAAGTATTTGTCCCAGCCACCATCAAGCAGTTCCGCGACTTCGTCCCTGTCGGACGGCAAACCTGCGTCCTCAAACAGGTCTGCACGGTAGCAGACGCCTTCCGGACCGATGTCCACCCCGTAAGCAACCAGGTTGCCCTCGTCGTCGGTGGCCGCCTCCACTTTCCAGTCGAGCCAACGATCTGTCAGGTCCGCGGGGACCGGCACAACCAGGTCCGAGTATTTGAGCACCTCCGGCATCCAGTCGACCTCGACGCCCTCTAGGTCCGCCAAGCCACCCTTCCCCAACTTCTGGAAGTAGTTGGCGCGGGCATCGTTCGAGCTGGAGGCACGGTTGTGGATTATGCGGATGTTCGGGTTCTCATCCATGTACTCCTGGAGCAGTTCATCCGTGTAGCCCCAGTCGTTGAAGGTGGACAGTGTAAGCGTGGTAACGCCGTCGGCGTCGGGCCCGCCTGGATCGCCGCCTCCGCATGCGCTCAGGGTCAGTGCCACCCCCAGTGCTGCGGCAGCGAGCGGCAAAGGCCTTCGCATTCGTCGAAGATTCATCATTGACTTCCTCACCAACATCCCATTCCTGTCTGGCAAGCGCACCGTTCATTCTCGGTCGGCGATCGCCAAGCGACAGTTGGGATAGTTGTGTCTCTAGCGGTTCATTCAGTTGGTTGTAAGGTTTAGGAAAAGTCGTGGGACCGGTCCCACCAACGACCACACTAGTGGGACTGGTCCCACGTGTCATCCGGTATGGCCTACTTCACTACTGCTGGGGTCCTAGAGGCGGTTGGCGGGCCCGCTTTCGGGCGCCGAGCACAGGGCCGGCGAGCGCGGACCGAGGCCCCCTCGTTCCCTGGGCGGCCTTCCCTTCCCCTTGGATGAGACTCTCCGTTCAGAGAAAAGATTCGAGGGGCCCACAGACACGGTCCACCGCTCACAACGGTGGGTCACTGCGCGTCTGTGGACCCCTCAGGCCCTGCTGCCGAGATCGGCCTTTACTTCTTGTTCTTCTTCGCTGCCATGTTGCGGGCCGCCCGCATGCCGAACACGGCCGCTGGCCCAATGGTGGAGCCCGGGCCCGGGTAGGTGTTCCTCATGACGGACGCTGAGTTGTTGCCAGCGGAGTACAGGCCCTCAATCACGGTGCCGTCCTCACGCAGCGCCCTCCCGTCCTCGTCCGTTAGAATCCCACCCTTGGTCCCCAAGTCTCCGAGCACCACTTCGTAAGCGTAGAAGGGGCCCTTCTCGATGGGTGCCAAGTTCGGGTTCGGGCGAATAGTGGGGTCCCCGTAGTAGCGGTCGTAAGCGGAGTCGCCGCGCCCAAAGTCACCGTCAACGCCAGCGCGAGCGAACCCGTTGAAACGGTCAACGGTCTCGCGCAAAGTCATAGGGTTCACGTCGATCTTTTCGGCCAACTCGTCAAGCGTCTTCGCCTTCACCCAAATGCCTTCTTCGCGCCACGCTTTCGTGGCCCGCGGGTCCATGGCGAAGGAACGGAAGTAGCGGCGAATGGACCTTTGATCCAAGATCAGCCAGTAGGGACCCACACCTCCGTCGAGCTCTTGCATGTGGTGGCCTAGGTCAACGTAGGACTCGGACTCGTTAGCGGACCGTTTGCCTTCCGAGTCCACCATGATGGAAAACGGCATGGAACGTTCCCCCACGATGAAGGAGGGACGCCCGTCCTTGGAGGCTTTGATGGAGCCACCCCACCAAGCGTCATCCATGAGCTCTAGGGCAGCGCCAGCCTCTTGGGCGAGAGCTATCGTTTCCCCCACGTTTGCGGGGTTCCCAGATGGGCTCCCCTCAATCTGGTGATACTTTTCGCGCCACTCCTTATTGGACTCAAAACCGCCAGCAGCGAGCATCACGCCCAAGCGCGCCCGGACCCGAACCGGTTTACCATCCCTTTCCACAACGGCACCGACAACCGTGCCGTCCTCAATGATTAGCTCCTTGATGGGCGAGTTCAACCACAAGGGCACACCCAACTTCAAAACCACTGCTTCTAGGAACGAGGCCGCCCAACCCGCACCTATCCCCGCCAACCGTTTACCGGTGACGACCCCGCCGAGGGCGCGCCCCACGAACTGGGCCCCACGAACGAACCCGGCGGGCGTCGACCAAGCGCGCCCCAGCAGCCAGACGTCATCCGTTTTCGCCGGGATGGGAACCGCGCCCAACATCGAGTCCCACCAGTCGCCGATCTTCTTCGAGTCGAACGGTTCCACCTCAATGCCCCGACCGATCTTGCCGCCAGGCAACTCCGGGTAGTAGTCCGGGTAGTCGGGTGCGCGACCAAACTTCACCCCGTGCTTCTCAGCCGTCTCCACAAAGTCGTCGATGCCATCCACGAAGGCCTCTTGCCGCTCTTTCGAGGCGGAGCGGGTCGGGAAGCCAATGCTGGCCTCTAAGTATTCGAGTGCTTCCTCCCTGGAATCGCCGACGCCATCGCGACGCATCAGCGGGTTGTTGGGAAGCCACATGCCACCACCAGACATAGAGGTCGAGCCACCCCACTTGTCTGAACCCTCCACCATCAACACGGACAAACCGTCATCTGCTGCGCCCAGCGCCGTTGCGAAACCCGCAGAACCGGACCCAACCACAAGGACGTCTACTACCTCGTCAAACTCTCCAGCCATTATTCTCCCTCCCAACCCACACCCAACCGGACAGGCGTGTCCGGTTGTATGCTCTAAGCATGGCAAGGACAACTGGCCGGGTCAATAGGGGACCTGCAGCTGCAGCGGAAAACCATCGTGCGTTAGTGGAGGCCGCACGGTGCCTTTACGCCCAGCGCGGCTACGACGTTCCCAGATCCGCGATAGCGAAGGCAGCTGGGGTCAGCCAAGCAGTCATGTACCGCCACTTCCCGAACCGGGTCGACCTCGCTCTGGAAGTGTTCGAAGAAAACTACACCCACATCGACCGCATCGTAGGCGAGGGTGGGGACGAAGCGATTGTCGTCCTGTGGGACTGGCTGCTTGAACGGGCCGCCCTCGACATTGGTTTCATCGAAACGGTTCGCGCAGTGAAAGAGGAGATCCCCGGCTATGAAGGCCCCGACCGGTTGGTCAACTCTCTCCAAGTGGCGCTGGACAGGGCCCGCCCCACGAACCCTGAGGTGGGGGACCTGCAGGCAACCGACCTGCTGTTGGCGTGGCGGATGGCCTACGGGCTAGTCGCCACTTCCAGGGCGGGTGAAGTCACTCCAAGTTTCCTCCAACAGCTGCTGCCACTGGACGCCGTCCGCCGACTCTACGACAAGTGAGGCACGCCGCATGAACACCGTGTTCACCATCGGGCATTCGACCCGAGAGTTCGACGAGGTCCTTGAAATGCTGCGCGAAAACGGGGTGACGCGGTTGGTGGACGTGCGATCCCTACCCGGGTCGAAGCGGTTCCCCCAGTGGAACCGGGAAACCATCGAAGAGAACATGCCACCGGACATTTCCTACACGTGGATGCCGAAACTAGGTGGAAGACGATACACGCCGAAAGGGACCCCGTCGCCGAACGGGGGGTGGCGGGTGCGCGCGTTCCGTGACTATGCGGACTACATGGCAACCGAAAAGTTCC
>CAYFUO010000046.1:0-12678 GCA_964346255.1 uncultured Actinomyces sp.
AACCCGTAAAGGTGCCGCTCAATGCCCATGCCGAGTTTCGCGTTCTTCACCTCAAGGGAGTGGGCGCTAGCCGCCTGGGTGAACATGTCTTCCGTTGCGTCCCCGTCCAAGAGGGCTTGCACGAAGCGCACAGCGGGCTTCGTGGTGGGGCGGAAAGACTCTGTGCGGCCCGCCCTGTATTCGCGCATGTCCACGGCCTCATACGTGGAAGGCACCTGACCCCAAGTTGCGAGGGACGCATACAAGATCACCCACTGCATGACTGCGTCAGCGCTGTACCGCACGTCAGTTTGGGGATCGAAGGGGGCGAACACCACATCCACTTCAAGCCCCGCCCCCAAACCCTTGAACTTTTTCACCAAGGTTTCAACGTGTTTCTTCTGCTTCTTCGTCATGTTCCACGTGAGGAGGGCTGGGGCTTTTGATGATTCCGTCGACCAGTCGGGCTGCGCCTCCTGCGCCTGCACCACCACTGATTTCAGTGTGGCTCCGTCTAGCGTGGAGTGCTCCAAGTTGACGCCGACGAACCCATCCACCAAACCGAACTGGTAGGAGGCCGGTTTCAAAGCGTAAGCGCTACCAACCCCGAACCCCAACTGCTCTAATGCTTGCCCAACTCCGCCCGCTGTAGGCTCGTCCGCTAGGTCCAGCACGAACAGTGCATCACGCAGCTGTCTTTCCACACTGACGTTGTGGGGGTCCTTCATTAGGGAGGTGCGCACCTTGGCTGCGTCCTTCGCTCCCAAGTGGGATAGGAACGTGAAGGTCCCCCGGTCCGGGGCTTGCGCTAAAACCTGGTTGAACGCTTCAGCCAAGTGGTCCTCCGCTAGTGGTTTCCCATCGGAGGCCAAGACCTGCACTGCGAAAGCGGACCCGTTCCGCAAAACGATGATCTCTCGTCCAGCGCACTTGGCGTTTCCGTCCTCGAACTTGTCTTTCTTAGGGCGAGGGACCCGCAGGCCACCCTTCAGGAACCTGCGCTGGGACTCTGTGAGCCGAACACCCCTAGAGGAGTATTCCGGGCGCATCTCCCCACGCAAGAACTGGGAGTAAACGGACGCTAAAAGCGCAGTGAAGTGCGCTGCACCCAAGACGCCCTTCCGATCAGTTGGCCACTCCAACTGGAATGCGACGTTCGTGGACAGTTGTAGCGGGTCCCGGACCTTCATGTAGGTGTCGAACCACAAGTCGGACAGCCAGGACCCGCCGCGACGATGGTTCATGTCCCCACATAAAATCAGTTCATCTTGCAGGTGGGGGCCACACGCATCTCGGAAGGTCTGGGCGGCTCTTACAGTTTTGCGCCACTCCTCATCAGTGAGTAGGGGGCGCACCACCTGCAGGTAGCGGCCCAAGGTGTGGTTCAGTGGTGGGACTGGTAGTTCCTGCAAAAGGACCTCCGAACGGCCGGTTTCCCGGCGGAAGAGCGACGATGCTGTTCCTGACACGCCCAGTATAGCGCCGCTCGCGGCCCGTCCCGGCCCGTCCGAAGCCGCTCGGTCCCCGCAGGTGAAACCGTTCCCCGTTAAGCGGATTGCGTCCAGTCGCGGCAAGCCCGCAAGGAAAACTGGTCTTACGCGGTTAGTGTTAGGAGTGGTTTGGAGTGTTCCGGCTCGTCGACCAGCCATAGGTCGGGAGCCCACTTGCATTAGGAGGTAAAGGCCCGTTGGATCCGGAATCGAAGGTTAGGGAAGCGTCCGACATGTGGCGAGGGTCGTTGGTTGATGCTTCCCGCCAAGAGGCTGCGCTCGCGGCGAAACGCAACGTGTCTTTAGGTAATGTCCACCCAGGTGGGTTAGCCCAGCTCTACTCGGATCACCCGACGCTGCTGCGGAACCTGATCCGCGAGCCTGACTCGTTGGATCGCGCCAACACTGCCACTTTGGCTCTCCACGAGTTCGCTGAGGAGATCAGACGCAAACACGGTCACGTGACCGTCCACTTCGCTGTCGGTACGGCGTCGTGGGGTGGCCGCGCCCCAGCATCGAACATTCCTGTCCTAATGCGGAGGGTTGCGATCACTAGGGACGAGTATGGGGACTTCATGTTCTCACTCCTACCCGGCGTGGAAGTCAACTCTCGGCTTTTGAACGAGTTGGCTTTGGCGAGGTCCAGTTTGGACCGCAATGAGCTGGGTGACGCCTTACGCAGCCCCCACGGTTTCTCCCCGGCTTCCGCGCTGAGACTGATAGAGGAGGCCGGCCAGGCGCTACCCGACTTTGAGTTGAAAGATAGTCTGTCCCTCGGCGTCTACACCCACCCGACTTCCACGTTCTACCGCGAACTGGGCGCCAGCAAGACCTTGGCGGAGTCCTCGGTTGTCGCTGCCCTGGCGGGCCACGCGCCAGCGGAAAGGGCGTTAGATGTGGCGCTGCCAGCGCCGGACGCATCCGACAGGGACCCGTGGAGGGAGCTGGGGCTCGGGGACCAGACCCCGGAAACGTTGGATGCGGTGGAGGTCGTCGCTGGTGGTTCGTCGGTGACCGTGGAGACGGAGCCAACGGTCAATGTTCCGGAGGTGGCCGCCTCTTTTGCTGGGGCACTCGCCTCCATAGGTAAGAGTGTCCTAATCGTTTCCAACGACGCGGACGCGCGCCGGGAGCTGATGGATAGGTTCGAGGCCACGGGAGTGTCCAAGATCGTTGTCGAGTTCGCTGGTGATCAGGCGACAGACGCGGCAGCCACAGAAGCTCTCAGGGGAGCTTTGCTGGAGACCGAGTCAGACTTGGACGTGGAAGAGATTGACGATCTCCGCACGGAACTACGCCGCGCCTCCTCGGCACTGTCTTCGTACACGGGGCAGTTGCACGAGAACTTCGAGCAGTGGGGCGTCTCCGCGTTCGACGCCCTGCAAGTGTTGACGGACCTCACGTCCCTACCGACCCCACCCGCCACGCGTGTTCGCCTTGGGGAACAGTCTCTTTCCGCTCTCACCGCTGACAGTGGGCTCGCAGCGCGCGCCCTCCTGGAGGAAGCCGACAGTTTGGGCGTGTTTTCTGGGAGGGGCTTCGGGGGTGCCTGGACGGGCGCTGCGCTGAAGGACCCGGTGCAAGTCGAACGTGTGCTGCTTGCAGTGGATGAGCTTTCCGAGCGGGGCATACCGGCGCTCAGGGGGCAAGTGTTAGAGCTGTCGGAACGCACAGACCTTCCGGCCGCATCCACTTTGAGTGAGTGGCGTGAACAGCTCGAAGTTTTGACGCAATCTCAAAAGATACTCGACACTTTCAGGCCCGAAGTGTTCGAACGTTCACCCGCGGACATGATCGTGGCCACGGCGACTCCCGCGTGGAGGAAGGCCCGCTCAATAACCCTGAAACGTTCCAAGCGGCGCCAACTGGTGAAGCAGGCGAAAGACTTGTTGCGCCCCGGGGTTCACGTGGAGGACCTGCATTCCGCTTTGAAAGAGGCGCAGGAGGCCCGTCAGACTTGGGTGAGCGCCACTGGGCGCCACAGGGAAGCCCCCATTGTTCCCGACGGTTTGGCTGGCTACGCGGAAACGTTGCACGAGGTCGATTCGGAGCTCGATTCGGTCAAGCCGTACTTGGAGCCCGTGTACGGGGACCTCGACACTTTGCATTTGGATGGGTTGGAACAGATGCTCCACAACCTCGCTTCTGCGAGGAACGAAGCGAGGGCCATCCCGGATCAGAACCGGGTGCTCACCGCTTTGGATGAGATCGGTCTCACCCCTCTAGTTAACGATTTCAGGGATCGGCGGGTCACTGGTGAGCAGCTCGGTTTGGAGCTGGACTTGTCTTGGTGGGCGTCCGCCCTCGGGTACATGTTGGCCGCCGAACCGCGTTTAGGGGGGTTCAGTGCGGCTGACCTGCAGGACCACCTAGCGACTTTCCGTGACCTCGACAAACGCCACGTGGACCTGCTCGGTGCTCTCACCGTGGACCGAGTTCTTGAGCGGCGTGCTGAATCAGTCGAACTTTACCCGGACCAAGTGGCGGCACTCATGAACTCTTTGGACAAGGGGCAGTCCGCGCGGCCACTATTCGCAGAGTTCTCCCTACCGTGGGACCTGCTGCCCATTGTGGTGACAGCGCCGGCCCTCGTGCCAACAGTGGTGAAGTTGGGGCACAAGGTGGACACGGTGGTGACCGTTGGAATGGAGGACTTGCCGGCGGGACTGGTGGTGCCAGTGTTGGCGCGAGGGCGTTCCGTGGTTGCCATCTCATCTCAACCTAGCGCCACCTCGGGTGGTACTGAAGGGGAAGAACAGTCTTGGCTGGAGGCCCTACGGGAAGTCCTACCCAACATTCAGTTGGGTGGCGGGGTCGCTGCGACGAACAGTGTCCTCGCATCAGTGATCGTCGCCCACGACCCGGACCGGCAAGCAATGGGGATCCCTTCACCAAGCCCCAGAGGAGACGTGAAGCTTCTAGTTGTGGAGGGGTCCGGCACGCCCTCGCCGGGGGTGCTCGCCATCGAGTCCTCCGCGGGTGAGGTTGACGCGGTCCTCGACTTGCTGAAGGACACGCTCACTGACTTGCCTCACGAGTCGGTTGGGGTTGTGGCCTTTTCACGGCGCCATGGGGACCGGATTGTGGACGCTCTTTCCCGCAGGATGGTGGAGGACCCCGATTTCGCGGCTCTCATCGAACAGGCTGGGGGAGCCGAGAACCTCATTTTCACGCCCGAACAGCTCGCGACAGTTCGGCCCAGCCACACGATTTTGGCGGTGGGCTTCACTAAGACCCCACATGGGCGGGTCATTCACGACTTCGGGGTGCTCTCCACGGATGAGGGCATGGACGTTTTCGAGCAGATCGCGCGTGGGACGCCCAGGAAACTCACTATTGTCTCCACGCTCGGCGCTGAGGACCTGGATCGGGACAGGCTACGCCAGCCGGGTGCCCTCGCACTTTATGACTTGCTGGACCGGGCACAGAAGCTAGAGGAAGCAGCGAACAGTGGCAAGGTGTCTTGGCCGGTGACGGAGCAGGCACCTGATGAGCTCCTCGTTGACTTGGCTGACCGACTCCACCAGATGGGTCTCAACGTGGTCCCGAACTTGGGTGGCGAGGGCGCTATGAGGATCCCGCTCACCATCGGTCACCCGGAGGTGCCGGGCCGACTGCTGGTGGCGGTACTCACCGACGATGAGGACTATTTGAGTGAGCCTTCGTTGAGGAAGAGGGACCGCCACACAGTGGAGATGCTGGAGGAGGCGGGGTGGCGGGTACGCACCCAACTGTCCATGGCGGTCTTCATTGACCCGAACCGTGAGGTCGACAAGATCGTCGAGTTGGTTTTGGATGCCGTCGACGTGCACTACGCGGAGCTCGGCCTGCCCAACACTCCTGGGGCGGCAGCGATCTTGGCTGGCGATGACCCCGACGAGGTCCACTCCGAAGAGTTCCGCCCCACCACCCAAGTGGGTGAGGAGGTGGCGGTGGAGATCCTCGACACTAGGGACCCCGAAGTGGAAACTGGGGAGGCGAGTGAAGATCTTGGCGATGAGGACACTGATGTTGACGTGGTCGAGGACGAGGTCGAAGCACCACTTGAAACTCCCGACTATCTGACAGAAACGGCTGTTGGGCCCGCTAAAGAAACTGGGGAGGACCCGGAGGGAACTGTTGAAAAAGCCTAGGAGGGCCCTCCACATTTCCCGCGTCGACCGGGAGGAGTCCACGCGGGGCCTCGCGGCGGGGGAGGAGCCACGTTGGCCGTTTGCGCCCGTAACAGGTTGGGATGAGGGAACAGAAAGGCCCCCGAATGGTCGGGGGCCCGAGGCTGCTAGGCGGGTCAGCGGGGAAGACCTGACACAAAGGGATTCACACTTGGTGTCGGAGGTCCCGCCCCACTATCTGCCTCACTAGGAGCCTATTTTTCTGCTTCAGTTTTGGCTGCTTCTTCACCGCGCAGGCTGTCCCGAATTTCGGTGAGGAGAGCGATTTCTGGTGGAACTTCTTCTTCCTCTTCTTCGATTCCTAGAAGTTCGTCCTTTTTCTCGTTGAGCTTGTTGAGGGGGACGACGATGAAGAAGTACAGTGCGAACGCGACGATCAGGAAGTTGAACAGTGCGGTGAGGATCGCCCCAGGCTGGACGACCGCAGGGTCACCGAAGAGCCCAATCTTGAACTGGAGCACGTTGTCGAAGGAGGGTTGGCCGAAGAGAGCGCCGATTAGTGGGCTGAAGAACTTGTCCACCACAGCGTTGACGACCTCGCCGAACGCAGCGCCGATGATGACACCGACCGCCAAGTCCACGGCGTTGCCGCGGCTAATGAAATCTTTAAACCCTTGGATCATTTTTGTCCCTTTCTGAAAGATAAGTTCTTTCCTGCCCCTTTTAGGTCCGGCCTATAGGACCGGCGCTGTCTGCTACGGGGCCTGTTTCCAGCGAGTCAAGACTAGCCGCAGCTCGCGAATTTCACTCGTCGAGTTTTTCTCCTGTGCCCGTTGCAACGTCTTTTTCATTCCCGAGGCTGACCGCTTCGCGCAGCACGGACTGCAGCATGTTTTGGGTGAGCCTGCCAGTGAAAGTGTTCTGTTGGCTGACGTGGTAGCAGCCGAGCAGCGTCAGGGAACGACCATCCGGGTGAGTGATTCTCACTTTCGTTCCGTGACTGAACTTGGGTGCGGGCCGGGGAATCCTCCAGCCGGCTTCACGCAGCGCGGCGAGCGTCGCCTGCCAGCCGAACCCGCCGAGCACCACCACTGTTCTCAGTGTTGGCGCCAAAAGCTCCAGTTCTCTAGCCAGAAAGGGGGAGCAGTTGCGGCGCTCTTCCGCAGTGGGCTTGTTTGCTGGTGGGGCGCAGTGGACGGGGGACGTGATGCGCACGCCCGCCAAGGAGAGTCCGTCTCCCACGTGGGTTGCGGTCGGCTGGTTCGCTAAACCGACGGCGTGGAGCGCTTCAAAAAGGAAGTCCCCTGAGCGGTCACCGGTGAACATTCTGCCCGTCCGGTTTGCTCCGTGGGCGGCTGGAGCCAACCCGACTATGAGAATTGACGCATCCGCTGGTCCTAAGCCGGGAACCGGGCGGCCCCAATAGTCGTCGCACTGAAAGGAGGCGCGTTTCGTCTGTGCTACTTCTTCCCGCCAAGCCACGAGGCGCGGGCATGCGGCGCAAGTTGTGATCAGCGCATCCAGGTCGTTGATGGAAGGCGCAGCGGCCGCTGCTTTTGGCGCCAAGGCGTCCTTCTTCACGTGTCCCCTCCCTAGTTGCTGCCTCACCCGCTGGGGGCGCGCAACACGAAATGGATGCTACCCCCCTTCGCTGCCTGGAGGACTTTCCCCACGTCCGAACTTGAAACCCACAGGTGTAAAACGGGTGCTTGCTCTGCCTCAAAAGTGCTCGTCGCTGGTTCCTCGACGAGGACGACCTTGGCCGAAGACGTTAGCCGCACTATCGGACATTCTGTGTCGGCGCACCCCAGTTCTTCGCCCCACACCTCCACTTCGTCCCCCACCCCCAAGTGTTGTGCGGCGCGCGGCGACGTCACCGCCACTTGGGAGAAGCCCCTCGGTAGAGCCCCGCCGCCACTGCCAACCATGTCGGAGGTGATGATCGTCCGTGCTTCCACGTCCCTCCTGATCGGAGCGTCTTCTAGGCCCTCGAAGGTCGCTAGGGCGCTGGCGGGGGAAGCACTTTGGGGGACCTGCACGACCCGGAAGTCCTCTGGCATCGTCGTTTCCCCGGCCACTAAATCCCTCTTCGCCACGAGGACGGGGACGCCACTTGGGTTTGGCTGCAATGCTAGGAACGCGAACACGATTCCCGCCAAGGCGAGCAGTGCTCCGACGGTCACTTTCGCGTACCAGAGGGCGCCGCGAACCTGGTGGCTTCTAGAATCTAATCGGAACATGCCTTGGACTGTTCCACGTTGAGCTCACACCTGGTCCCGATCTTGGACTGTGTTGTGGAAAACGCTTACCGGGCGCTTGCCTCGCCTTAGTCGGCGCCTCGACGTTTACCGTCGGGTGTGGGCACCTTCGGGGTCGCAGGTTTGGATGGCGTCGGCGGTGACTAGGAAGTCAACCTTCTGGTCCCAGCGTGAGGTGGGCAGAGCGCAGGTGGCCACGTGGTTCGGGAAAGTGACCCCAATCTTTGTGACGTTGGGGGACATGTCCTGCAGTGCGCGGTCGTACCACCCAGCCCCGCGACCTAGTCGGCCGCCCTCAACATCAAACGCGACGCCCGGGACCAAGATCGCATCCAGATGAGCTGGCGTTTCGCCCTTGGAATCCATTCCCATGCGAGCCCATTTGGCTGGGTGCGTGCCCGAACCCCATGTTGTCCCCTCCTCCAAGTTGGGGAGGAAGACAGCCCACCTTTTGATCCGAGCTGCCTGCAGGAAGGGCAACAGGTTCGGTTCCGTTGGAGTTGGCATGAAAGCAGCGACTTGCAGTGGCCTAAGTGTTTTGCGCGCGTCACTGAGCCGCGGGGCGTGCTGAAAGAGGCGCAGCAGGTTCTTTGAGAGCGCCGCAGAGTGGTCCATTTCGAGAGTCGGGTTGGCCGCGTAGAGCGCGCGGCGCGCTGCTGAGGCGGCGAGGTAGGCTCGTCGCCAACCCTCTTTTCTTTGAGCGGTTTTCACTGGCTCCCATCCCAACTGCGCTGGCGGTGGGGGTTTGTGCAGCGGCTTATGAAAACGTTCGGTTCCCTTACGCTTCCCGGAACGACCCCCACCCTTTAGGCTAGTCGCAGGCCTAAACGTGGCCTCGGAAAATGAGGAGCCCCAGTGCAAAAAGTCGCTGACATTTACCAGCAGGCAATGGCTACCGCAAAGCAAACGCCGCCGTTGGACCTCACGTTGTCGGAAGCTGTCGGCTGCGTGTTGGCGCAGGACGTGATCGCGGGGGAAGGGTTGCCGGCGTTTGCGGTCGCAACCTGTGACGGGTATGCGATTCGGGCTGACGACTTGTTCCCCGGGGGTGAAGACACGACTTTGATTGTGACGGGTGAGGTGAGGGCGGGGGACGTGGACCCGCCCGCCCACGTTCGCCAAACAGCCGTGAAAATCGAGTCAGGGGCGCCTCTCCCGCAGGGTGCGGACGCGGTGGCGCCACTCGTGGACACGGATGAGGGCAGCGCGGACGTGGTCATCCACGGTGGGTTTACTAGGGGAGCGAACGTCCTCGCCGCTGGAAGTGACATTCCTCGGGGCGCGAAAGTGGTCACAAAGGGGACCAGGTTGGGCCCGCCACAGATCGCGGCCGTCGCTGCGCTAGGTAGGCCGAGAGTGGTGGTGCACCCTCGCCCCAGGGCCGTGATCCTCTCCGTGGGTGACGGCCTCGTAGAGCCTGGAGCAGTGTCCCGGAGGGGCACAGTCTACGACGCTAACGCTGTTGCGCTGGCGGCCGCGGCGGCTGAAGTGGGCGCTCAGACGTTCCGCACCACCCCTATACCGAACGACGTGCCGGCCCTGCGGGACATGGTGGAAGACCAGATGATGCGGGCGGACGTCGTGATCACCACGGGAGGGCTCTCTAGGGGTGCGGGCTCCGCCGTGCGGGAGGTGCTCCGCACGGTTGGTGAAGTGCGTTTCAAGGACGTTGCGGCGTTCCCCGGTTCCACTATTGGCATTGGGATGATCCCCTCAGGGGACGGTTACACTCCCGTCTTCGCGCTGCCAGGAGACCCGGTTGCGGCTCAGGTAGCTTTCGAAGTTTACGTGCGGCCAGTTTTACGGAAGATGATGGGCTGGAAGAGCGTGAACCGCCCATCGGTGAAGGCTCAAGTCAGTGAGGGCTTCACCTCCCCAGGGGGAGTGAGAGAGTTTGTGCGGGTGCGACTAAGTGGGGACCCCCGCGGTGGGTACGTCGCGGAGGTGCTCGCCCCAACTGACCAGTTGCTAACCTCTGCGCTCGCCGAAGCGAACGGTTTGGCTGTGGTTCCGGAAGAAGTTGAGGAAGTGAGGGCGGGAACCACACTCTCCTGCATACTTTTGGATTAACCCGCGGACTCATCGGAAGGGTTGTGGCTGTAGTCCGCTGGAAGGAGGGGTTTGGCGCGATGGTTTCGTAGGCGGCAGCGCAGCGTGTGGGGGTTAGACCCTGATGAAGTGCGTTGGCGTTTTGAGGGGCCAGACCTTGCCGGCCTCGCACCTAGGGCAACGACTGTGAGGAGTGTCGCAGGATATGTAGCCTTCGGGTCGGACCACGCTGCACTTGAACGGGTTCGCGTGGCTAACCGGGATTGGCTCGAGAAGTGGGAGGCGTCCCTACCCCCGGATTCCACTGAGCGGCTACCCACTTGGGCGGAGTACCCATCCATGATGGATGAGAAGACCAGTGACGGTGACGCCCTCACCATGATCGTCGAAGTGAACGATGAGGTCGCCGGGGTGGTCACGTTGGGCGCCATCGAACGCGGTGCCATGCAACTGGGGATCTTGGGCTACTGGTTGGCCCAGAAGTGGGCAGGTCAGGGTGTGGCCTCGCTTGCGGTGGCTGCGACGGTCGACCTGATTCTCACAGAGCTTGGGCTTCACCGGGTTGATGTGAATGTTAGGCCGAGCAACCGTCCTTCTCTAGCGTTGTGCCGCAAACTTGGGATGCGGGAAGAGGGCTACAAACCCCGATACATGAACATTGGGGGCCGCTGGGAAGATCACGTTGCCTTCGCTGTGGACCAAGAGATGGTGGCTGAACGTCCTCTGCTGGCTCGCCTCGCGCAAAGGGAGGCTCACAGGGGTTCCTCCGACTGAAGTAATGCGCGGTGTTCCCGGTGTGGCACCCGAGTGGCGGCGACTTCAGCCAATATGTTGTAAGCGTGGAACTTAGCGGACTGGTACTTGCAGCCATTGTTGGAGCGGTGATTCTCTACGTGGTGCCAGTCAGGGTGGCCACGAGGTACGCGGTCGTGACTTCCAGGGAAGGTGACCGTTTCGACGCGGGGCTGGCGCTGGTCCCAGTAGCGGCGAACGCTCAGCGTGTCGTCGCCGACAGCAGCGTAAAGTCGAAGGGATCCGTGGTGGCCTTACGGTTGCCGGAGCCTTCGACCAGATCGATTCTTTCAACACAGGGGACCAGACCCAAGGGAGCCGATATGTCCGACCCGTCCAAGGCAGACACGCAACCGTCTCGCGAGGAAACCCCCAGCGAACCTGTCCGACTGCACCCGGCGCGCGAGTACGCGGCACTGCGGGCGTCTCGAGCGGCCCGACGGTCCGTTGAGGCTGCTGCTGCGCGGAGGCGCATCGTCGAGTTGGGTCTCGCAGCAGCAGTGTTCTTGGTTTTCACGGGTTTCGCAGCCGCCGGCAAGATGACGTGGACCTGGCTGTTCCTGCCGGGCGTGGCCATGGTCGCCACGGTCGCTTCTTCCATGTTTGCTGCTGAGCGAACCCGCCGTAGGGACGCTGCGGACGCCGCTGAACTTGCGGAGCTACGTAAGACTCTTGCGTCGGTGAGGAAGCGGCAGACCCAGCGCGGTACAGCCAAAGCCCATTTTGCGACCCTCCAACCCCACCAGCCCACGCAGGGGCAAGGTAAGAAGTCGGACGTGACCACAGTGAAAGCTGATGCGCCCGCGAAGGCCCTTGCGAAGACGGAGGCTCCTGTGAAGAGGGAGGCGCCTCCGAGCATCCCGGTTGGCGCGTCAGAGGAAGTGACGGAAGCGTCGCGTCCCGAAAAGTCTGTTGTAGACGAAGCATCCGTTGTAGTCGAGGAAAGTGTTGAGGTAGCGACCGAGGACGTCGAGTCTGAGGTTGTCGACGTCGTCGAGGTTGTCGAGGAGAAGAAGGTTGAGGAGAGGGGCTGGGAAGTTGTTACGCTCCCCCCACCGATTCACTCCGTGAAGCGCCCAGTGAAGGCACGCCAAGTCCATCCTGACACTGACCTAGTTGCACTTCCCGCTGCTGAGCAGGCAGGCGTCCCTGTGCGTCCTCAACGGAAGTCCACCGGGTTTGCGGCCTCCACTTCGACACCCGCGGAGTCCGCAACGGGCCCAACGTTCAAGTTCGACTTGGATTCTGTCCTCGACCAGCGACGCGCTCAATAGGTGCTCCGGGACTGTTCACTTGCTGCTCCAAGATTGCGGGCAGTGTTGTCGGTGCTGATGGGGAATCGTTCACACTCTTCAAGTCTGCTGGAGGCGACTTAGGTTCGCGTGGTAAAGTCTCCTTGGTAAAAGGGGCTATGGCGCAGTTGGTAGCGCGTCTCGTTCGCAATGAGAAGGTCGGGGGTTCGAATCCCCCTAGCTCCACAGATAACTTGAATCTGGTCCCGAGACGTGTTTTCGTCTCGGGTCTTTTTGTTTCTCCGCCTGACTCTTGGGAATCCCGAAAGGGTCCGTCGCCCGCGCAGCTGTGAAGTGTTGCCACTGCCCGGGCGGTCAAAAGGTCTACGGCCACCGGAGGCACAGTCGACAAGGTGGAGGGAGGCAGCAGCGGGGCTGACTTTCGTCTCAACCGGACGTGAACGCTGAACGGGCGCCAAGATGGCGCTCGGGACACCCCAACTGAACGCGCCCCCGGCTCACCCCAACCGAACGCACAGCGCTGAAAGCAGTGGGATGACAGTGTAAACTTCGCTGTGCGTTCGGTTGGGGTGCGGGACCTAGGCTTTCGTCGCTTTGGTGCCCCGGTTTGTTGGGTGCATTCACGTCTTTTCCGGTTTTGCCTTGGATGACCATGGGCGACCGGCTGTTTTGGAGTCTTTCTGGGTCAGGTCACAGGTTTTGTCTCGGTTTTGTCCGAGCCGAGGTGGGTGGCGACGTGGTGGCG
>CAYFUO010000047.1:0-12478 GCA_964346255.1 uncultured Actinomyces sp.
TGCATCATCGGGCCACCTACCCGGGCCCTCTTCCTGTTTGGGCTGTTCTTGAGCTTCGTCGTCGTTCCGGAGCGAGACATGGGTTCCCCGGGGGTCTAAGGCGTTTCCAGAGAAGGTGTTCATCTGAATGCTCTGTGCTGGCCGCGCCGGATTGCGCGCCTTCCCGTTAGTTTCGGTGTTGTCTTTTGTTGATGCGGGTGTCGAGGATTTCGCCGCCTTTCACTATGGTCGCGTCTTCTAAGACGGGGTTGTCTTCGCCTTTGGAGAGCAGGTTCAGGTAGGGCGCTACTTCTTCACTGATGGATTTTGAGGCTTGCCTGAACAGGAGGGTTGGCGTGTGGTCGACGACGTAGTGGAGGACCCCATCAACCTCGTAGGTGGGGTTCTCAAGGGTGGTGGGCAGACTGGTCTCTATGGCTCCCGCTTCATCGCAGCTAACGTCAATGATGAGGGATCGGGGCTTCATGTGGGCGAGGTCTTGCTTGTCTAGCAGGTGGTCTTCTCGCAGGGGGTCCCATAGGACGGCGTTGACAACTGCGTCGTATTGGCTGACTTCTTTGCGTAGGTAGGGGGAGGAATAGGTGTCGTAGGTGACTATTTGGGTTCCGAATAGTGCTAGGGAGCGGAAGGCTCCGCGGGCTGCGTTCCCGGCTCCTATGAGGGCTACCTTTTGGCCGTAGGGTAGTGCCCCGTATTGCGTGTATGCGTGGATGACGGCGGCTTCGCCGGCTAGTTCGTTGTTGTACCAGAAGACGTGTCTGCCCGCTGCGTACATGTCTTCCCACGCGATGGCTGTCAGTTCTCGTTCAATGAGTTTGTCGGTGAGCCTTCGGTTTTGGACTGCGTGGACCCACCCGAAGATCGTTTGACCTTGCGATAGGTCACCTATGTAGGTGGCGTCGCCGATCTTGGGGTCGCAGATGATCTGTTGGGAGAGGGTTTCTTCGCGGGGGACGATGTTCGCGCCCTTGGCTAGGTAGTCTTCGTCCGTGTAGCCGAGGACGTCCCCGTAGCCTTGTTCGAAGAAGAACAGTTCGGGTTTTTCCATTTGGTTTAGGTCGGTGGGGAGGAGTGCCCGCCGTTTCTCGTTTTCTTTGTCACTGGTGGGAAACCCGATTGTGCTGGTCATCTGTGTCCTCTCACGGTCATTGGTCTCTAGCTCCGATGCTAACAAGGGCACTAGGCGCGGTGGGGGACACGGGCAACTGTCCTTGACACAGCCCGGACAGATGGGCGATCGAAGCTGGAGCGTCCTCACACGAACCAGCCCCGCAGAGAGCTTGCGTGACTCTTCCGTCGACTAGAGCTTGAGCGAGGCTTTTCTGAGGTACGTAGCGGAGAACCTCGTTGGGTAGGCAAGGCTGGTCCGATTGTCCCGCCAAGACCCTTTTGACCTGCGAAGCAGGAAGTTGGACGAGCTTTGCCTGCGTTAGTTCTGCCCAAACGTCGAGCCGATCGTCAGGGAGGCGCGTCGCCTCAATCTTGGTGCGGTCGGGCTGGAGAAGCTTGAGCACGCTGGGCAGAACGCGATCCACTGCATGGTGGCTTTCGGCCCCGACACGGATGAGAATGGTCACTAAAGCGGTACCCCTCTCCAGCTCCAATGGAGGAAGGCCGCTCGATGGCTATCTCGAATACAGCTCAGGAGCTCGGCCAACTGTCGCCCCCTAGCGGTAGGATCGAAGGTAACGGGCAAAAGCGCAGGCGGATACTTGGTGGTGGGCCACTGCCACGCCACTAGAGGTGAGGGAGAAAATGAAAAAGCTGATCAACGACCCACAAAAAGTAGTCAAAGAGACCTTAGAAGGTTTCCAAGAGGCCTACAAGAACCTGGTTAAAGTCCACTTCGACCCCGACTGGGTGGAGCGGGCTGAAGAGAAAGCTGACGGGAAAGTCGCTCTCTTGTCCGGTGGCGGGTCAGGCCACGAACCCCTCCACGCCGGCTACGTCGGCGAAGGCATGCTAGACGCCGCAGTTCCGGGGGCAGTGTTCACTTCTCCTACACCCGACCCGATTGAAGAGGCCACCAGGGCCATTGATCGTGGAGCGGGCGTCCTGTACATAGTGAAGAACTACACGGGGGACGTCCTCAACTTCGAGACCGCGGCGGAACTCGCGATGCTTGATGACATCGATATTGAAACGGTCCTCATCAACGATGACTGTGCGGTGGAAGATTCGCTGTACACTGCTGGGCGCCGTGGGGTGGCTGGGACCGTCCTCGTCGAAAAGATCGCGGGAGCAGCAGCTGAGGCGGGCCTCGACTTGGAAGAAGTGGCGGCCGTTGCCCGCAAGGTGAACGACAACATGCGTTCCATGGGGCTCGCGCTGGGGCCATGCACGGTTCCCCACGCCGGGAAGCCCTCGTTTGATTTGGCTGAGGACGAAATCGAACTTGGCATCGGTATTCACGGTGAACCGGGTTACCGTAGGGGCCCCATGGAGTCCGCTGACCAGTTGACCAAGGAGTTGTACGAGAAGGTTCGTGACGACCTCGGTTTGAAGAAGGGTCAGCGCGTGGTCGCCCTCGTGAACGGAATGGGTGGGACACCGGAGAGTGAACTGTTCATTGTTTACAGGAAACTCGCGGAGCTGCTCGCTAAGGACGGTATTGAGGTGGCGCGGCCACTGGTCGGCGACTACGTGACCAGCCTGGAAATGCCGGGCGTTTCAATCACGCTTCTCCGCGTGGATGATGAGCTGCTTGAATACTTTGATGCGCCCGCCAACACGCCTGCCTGGCGGTCCTAAGAACACTGGGACTGGCCGGTTTCAACTGAGAGATGAAGGGGAGCGCCGTGAATAGGAATGCGCAGTGGGCGCGCCGGTGGGTGGAGTTGTCTGCCGACGCGGTGGCCGAGAACCGTGAGTACCTGATCGACTTGGACCGTCAGATCGGGGATGGTGACCATGGGGAAAACATGGATAGGGGTTTCTCCGCGGTGGTGCGCGGGGACGGGTTAGAGAAGGCTGAGAGCGGTGCTGACGTCATGAAGTACGTGGCGCGCACGCTCCTCTCCACCGTTGGCGGCGCCGCCGGGCCGCTCTTCGGGACCGCTTACCTGCGGGCCGCAGGGGCTTTCCCGGAGGAGGAACTCACCGGAGCCGACATTGCCGCTCTCTACGCCGCGGCGGTGGGTGGCGTGCAAGCCCGGGGTAAAGCGGTGGCTGGCGAGAAAACCATGGTGGACGCGTGGCTGCCGGCTGTCCAGGCGGCGAAAGCAGCTGAGGACGAGGGCGTGCTCGCAGCCCTCGAAGCCGCGGCAGCCGGTGGTGAGGAGGGCGCGGAAGCGACCATCCCCATGAAAGCCACGAAGGGTCGCGCCTCCTACCTGGGGGATAGGTCCCGTAACCATTTGGACCCGGGGGCCGCATCTTCAGCGCTCCTGCTCGCCGCGGCAGCGCAGGCGGGTAGGGAAGTGTTTGGGGAAGAGACCAAGTAAATGACCGTTGCTCTCGTGATCGTTTCTCATTCCCACCAGATCGCTTTGGGAACGAAGGACCTAGCGGAAGCGATGGCCCCCGACGTTCACATTGGCGCCAGTGGCGGGAACCCTGATGGTGGTCTTGGCACTTCGTTTGACATGGTGGAGGCGGTGGGGAAGCAGGCTGCGCTCGCCGCGGGGGATTCGGGTGTCGTGTTCCTAACCGACATTGGGTCCGCCACGTTGACCGTGGATACGGTGATGGAGTTCGCGGAAGACCCGGGCGTTTACGCGCTCGCCGTGGGGCCTCTCGTGGAGGGGGCTGTGGTTGCCGCGACCGCAGCCCAAACGGGTGCAACCCGCGACGAAGTGGTGCGAGCAGTGGCGGACGCCGCGAAGTCTCTCGCTGAAGAGGCGCTACTGGCGTTGGGTGCAGATGATGCGTCCGAGGACGCACCTAAGCGAAGTGATGCCCCCGTTGAGGGGGAAGCGGAAGCGGTCGTTTTCGACGCGGCGGGTTTGCATGCGCGTCCCTGCGCGAGGTTAGCCAGGCTGGCGTCCAAGCTGGATACTCAGGTCTGGGTGAATGGGGTGAGCGCCGCTTCTGTCATGGAGTTGATGTCGTTGGGGGCGAACAAGGGGGACACGGTTCACGTGACCGCTTCGGGGCCGAACGCGCAAGAGGTCGCCCAGCAGGTCGCTGACGCGATCAGTGCCGGCTTCGACATTGAGGGTTGATGGCCGAAGTGCCAGTTGCGTTTTGGTCTTCGCCTGGCTGAACAGCCACGTTTTTGGGAAGTACATTTCGAGAAGTTGAGGAGATAAGGAACATGTCGACACCACAGGTAATGGATCCGAATAAGGAGCACAGCCTCCTACTAGTCAAACCGGATGGGTTCGCGCGGGGCCTCACAGGCGAGGTTTTGAGCCGCATTGAAGCGAAAGGCTACGTGTTGACGGGCCTGAAAATCGCGTACGCCGACCGGGAACTGTTAGAGGGACACTACGAAGAACACGTAGGCAAACACTTTTACGATTCGCTCGTCGAATACATGATGTCGGGCCCCGTCGCGGCCGTCGTCGTTGAGGGTGACCGGGTCATTGAGGGCCTGCGTATCATGGCTGGGTCCACGAACCCCACCCTCGCCGCGCCTGGCACGATTCGCGGCGACTTGGGTCGCGACTGGGGCGATGACCAGATCTTGAACATTGTCCACACTTCGGATTCTCCAACCTCGGCGGTGAGGGAGATTTCCCTGTGGTTCCCGGAGCTGTGTGACGGCCTCGTGGAAGAGGAAGTTGTTGAGGAAGAAGCCTGATCACTAGGCTGCATTCAACCTTTGGTCCGCTGACTTTTGGGCCACCCACTTTTAGGCCACGGAGCGTTTCATGTATTTGAAAGATCTAACGCTCCGTGGCTTTAAGTCGTTTGCTTCCACCACCAAGTTTCAGTTTGAGCCGGGCATAACCTGCATTGTTGGCCCCAACGGGTCCGGTAAGTCGAACGTGGTGGACGCCCTCACGTGGGTGATGGGGGAGCAGGGCGCGAAGTCGCTGCGGGGCTCGAACATGGCGGACGTCATCTTCGCTGGTGGCGCTGACCGCCCGGCGTTGGGGCGCGCCCAAGTGCTCCTCACCATCGACAACAGTGATGGCCTGCTACCCATCCCGTACGCGGAGGTCACCATTTCGCGGACCATGTTCCGCCAAGGTGGCAGTGAGTACGCGATCAATGGGCAGACCGTCCGCCTCCTAGACGTCCAAGAGCTGCTGTCGGATACGGGGATGGGCCGCCAAATGCACGTGGTGGTCGGGCAGGGGTCCCTGGACTCCGTGTTGTCGGCAACCCCCGTGGAGCGGAGAGCTTTCATTGACGAGGCCGCTGGCGTCGCCAAACATCGCAAACGCAAAGAGCGCGCCCTATCCAAACTGGCGTCGATGGATAAGAACTTGGTTCGCGTCCTCGACCTCACTGCAGAGCTCAAGAAGGGTTTGGGGCCGTTGGCGAGGGCGGCGAAAGCAGCGCAGCAGGCGAAGGGCACCCGCCTGCGACTCGCCTACGCGAATGCTCGCCTGCTAGCCGATGACGCGGAGGTTGCGGGGCGACGTTTAGCCACGGAGGGTGCTCGGCTGAAAGAGTTGCGGGGCCAAGCGTCTTCCACGCGGGCTGAAAGCGAGAGGTTACGCGGCGAGCTCCTAGCACTGCGCAGCCAAGAAAACCTGTTTGCTTCTAAGGCACAGGAGGCTCAAGAGGTTCACCGGGACTTTACGGCTCTTGCTGACAGGTTCGCTGCGATTGGGGAGGTCGCTGCGGAAAGGGCTCGGGCCTCCGGTCATTTCGTCGTGTCGGTCAGTGAGGCGGCCCTCGCCCAAGCGTGGGAGGCCGAAAAACAGGTGGCACGCGAGGCGCAGGAGGCCGCTGAAGCCGCAAACACTGCGGCGCAGACACACACTGATTTCGCTTCCACGCGGAAGGCTGCTGAGGCGGCGGTGCGGGAGGCGCAAACGGCGCTCAGCGTTGCTGAACACGACCACCAACTATTGGTCGATTCTTACCGGCGTAGCGCCCAAGAAGTTTCGCGTCGCACCCAAAACGTTGAACAGATGGGCGCCCAAGTCGAAGCCGCCTCCAAGCGTTTGGCGGAGGCTGAGGCTAGGCTGCTCGCCCTCGGCGGCGACACCGATAGCGCCGCCGGCGCTGCGAGCAAAGTGGTTGGGCAGGGTAGTGGGTCTGAAGGTGCGGGGGCCCGCGTGGGGGATGGCCCCAGTGTTGAGGAGGCGGGTGAACCGTTGGTGGAGGAGCGCTCCGCCCGGTTTGAAGAGGCGACCGCCAAGGAGAGCGCAGCCCAAGAGGCGCTCACCGCAGCCCAAGAGGAAGAAGGTGCGGCGAGCCGGGAACTGTCCGCCTTGGAAGCCCAAGTCCGCACCTTGCAGCGTTCGATCGATGCCCGCCGCCTAGAAGGCACCTCCTCGAAGAAGGCTGGGCCCGCGCGGGCGCCCTCGGGCAAACAGGGCAGGGTCGCCGATCACCTAGTGGTGGTGCCGGGCTGGGAAGAAGCAGTGGAAGCCCTACTGGGACCCGCCTTGCAAGCGTGGCTGGTGGGGGACTGGGAAGACCTAGAGGCCCTAGCGAAAGACCTGCCCGATAACTTGGACGCGGTCACCGCTGGTTCCACGGGTTACGTGTCTGCAGCCACCGAACGTGAAGAAGCGACGCCAGCGGGCGACGTTGAGTCGGGGAGTGGGGTGCGGGCCGCTGCCTCCGTGGTGCAGGGGCGTGGGGGCGCCGGCCGTGCGGTCCGCCGACTGCTCGAAAACAAGTGGGTCGCTGAAAACAGTGAAGAAGCCCTACGTGGAGTGGAAGGGTTGCCCGCGGGGGCGCTCGTCGCAACCAAAGGTGGGGCCCTAGTTGGGCACGCCTCCATCCTCTTCAAAGGTGGTCCGCAAGAATCCACACTCGTCTTGCAGGCGGAGGTTGAGCGGGCCTCAGCCCGCCTCGCCGCCACCCGAGGACGCCTAGTTGACGCTAAGTTCGCGGTGAAAACCGGGCGGGAAAACCTGGTGGAAGCCCGCAAACAAAGGGACTTAGCGCTTGCGGCTTTGCGGGAGGCAGACGCTGAGCGCGCCGCCCGCCAAAAGGAGTTGGCACGCCAAGCCGCCTTGGAAAGTGCCGCCCGTGCTGAGGTTCGCCGCCTCAAAGACCAAGTGGAGGCAGCGCGAGCGGCCAGCGCTGACGCCGAGGAGCGACTCGCCAAAGCGGAGGCCGCGCTTCCGGAAGAAGAACCACCTACCGAGAGTGAAGACCAAGCCCTTGCCGCGAAAGCCTTAGAGACCGCGCGAGCCGATTTGGAGGCAGCGTGGTCGAAGGAAAACGACTTGCGTATGGACTCCCATGTTGCGGGCGAGCGGGCGAAGGCCCTACAACGTCAGGCCGCAGCCTTCCGCACTCAAGCGCAGTCCCTGAAACAGGATCGGGAAAGACAGTTGGTGCGCGCCCAGAAGGCTGAACAAACCGGGAAAGCCCTCTCCCACATAGGACGCGAAGTTGACCGGGCGATTGGCGAGGCGCGCGCGGCCGCCAAGGAGGCAGCCGACGTTCGCGACACTTTCAAGTCTTGGCGGGAACAGGCGGGAGCCAAAACGAGGCAGGCGGAACGCGCACTATCCCACACAGAACAAAAAGCGTCCACCTCCTCCGAGCAACTACTGCAAACAGAAGTCGCCTACACCCAAGCCCAAGCCGCCAGGGACGCCCTCGCCCAAACCGCAGCCCAACTAGTCGGGGAACACGGGGACCTGCTGTGGCATGGGGTGGAGGACGAAGAGCGAGCAAACTGGTCGCCAGACCAAGCCCTCCAAGAAGTCCTATCCGCGTACGGGACGTATGGGCCGTGGGCGGTGCCGGTCCTCGTGGAGGACGAGGACGGGACAGAAAAGATCGAGCCCTCAGGCGACTTCGAACCCTATTCACGCAAAGTGGCCCAAGAAGAACGTGGGATCGCAGAACGGAAACTAAACCGCCTAGGAGTAGTGAACCCCCTGGCCGTCCAAGAATATGAGGCGGCGAAAGAACGCTACAACTACCTCGAAGAACAGGTCGCGGACATTAACGAGTCGAAAGCGCACCTCCTCGAACTGGTCGACGACATCGACCAGCAGGTGAAGGAAGCATTCGAAAGTGCTTTCGCCGACACAGCGCACCAGTTCGAGGAGACGTTCGCAGACCTGTTCCCCGGCGGTGTTGGCAGGCTAGAACTCACTGACCCCGACAACCCCCTAGAAACGGGGGTGGAAATCTATGCTCGCCCCGCGGGGAAACGAGTGACACGACTGTCCCTGCTGAGTGGTGGGGAACGGTCGCTTGCGGCTCTCGCCTACCTGATCGCCATTTTCAGGGCGCGCCCCTCACCCTTCTACGTGATGGATGAGGTTGAGGCCGCCTTGGACGACGTGAACTTGACGCGGGTCCTGGAACTGTTCGAGCAGTTGCGCCAAACCAGTCAACTGTTGGTGGTGACTCACCAGAAGCGCACGATGGAGGCCGCTGACGCCCTCTACGGGGTGAGCATGAAACGTGGGGTGTCGGAGGTAATCTCACACCGCATGGAGGGGGAGCCCGAAATATAATGGCTTGGGCGTGGTCTGGGCGGTTTTGGGTCGCGCTATGCTGTAACCGCACCGACTGATTTCGTGGAAGCTTGGGGTCCGTGGATAATATTTTTCTGATTATTGCGCTCGCCGCACTGGTGTTCCTCGCGTTCGCGGTGATCCTGGTCGCGGCGCTGATCCGGCGCCCCCGCAGGGAGTGGCAGGCCGCGGTCCACGCCCAAACCCAAGACTTACGTTCGGGCCCGGTCCCAGCGAAACTGGGTGCGAAGAAAACTTCGCTGGATGAGATGTGGAACCTGTATTCGGAGGCTGGTAGCGCCTATGTTGGTGCGCCTCGCCTGCCGGACCGGGAGGAGGTGCGGGACCGGATTTCTCCCGCAACCGACGACGACTATTTGCAGGCCCAGTCTGAGTGGGGCACTTTCCCAGTTGTTCCGAAGACTCCACGCAACTTCCGTCCCGTGGATTTTAGTTTCCCGGGTGCCCCCCGCGCGGCTGCCGGCTCGGTGGAGTCGGTTCCTTTGGCGGCCGCGCCTGCCGCGCCCTCCCTACCGGAAGTTTCGGTTCCCAGCGTTTCTGCGGGTCCCCCTCCACCAACTGAGGAGGAGCTTCTAGCTCAAGCCGCTTCCGAAGAGGTTGAGGAGGCTTTGGCTGAGGAGGAAGTCCTCGAAGTGGACTTCGCCCCCGAAGTCGCCCAGGTTTTCGAAGACGCGCGCGACGACGTTGACGATTCGTACGAGGACGTCTCGGTTGAGGAAGCCCCAGTTGAGGTTTTCAGCGAGGACGACCGAGCAGAGGCCCTAGCGGATGCAGACTTCGATTCGGACGGTGCGGGGAGCGGCGCACCCTCAGAGGAGGAGGAGCCCCCTGCTCCCGCCCCCGACGACTTGTCGAACTGGTTGGCGACGGTAGTGAACACTCCGGTTCCTGAGGAGGGGAAGGAGTGGCCATCGAGGCTCGCAATCCACCACACGTGGCCGGAGGGACGCAGCGAAGAGGACTTGGCAGGCGACGCGGAGATTCTGGTGGAGGAGCCACCAGCGGTGGAGGTCGCGTTCACTGAAGGTGAGGCCGCTGACAGCGATGGGCTACCAGCCGCCCCCGAGCCCGCGATCTTGGATGAGTCCGCTGTGGAAGACGAACTCGCCATCGACGACGCGCTCGTGGGGGATGAAGAGTTGCCGGTTGAAGAAGCGTCACTGAGCGACGAGCCTGAACTCGAACATCAGTTCACAGTTGAGGAAGAGCACTTCGTCGAAGTGACGCCCTCGGACGACGAGTTCACGGACCGCGACATGACCGCTGAACCAGCAGGTTACGAGCCAACAGATGGCCAGCCCACAGACAACGAACTAGTGGTCGAGGAAGACCTCTCAGCTGAAGACGTGATCCTAGGCGAAGACGAGCCTTCAAATGAGGGCGAACACTCAGGCGACGCGCTGCCCGTCGGCGATGAGGTCTTCGAAGAGGTTGCGCTCACCACGGACGCCACCCCCGCTGATGAAGGGTGGGCGGATGAAGACTCGGCAGATGAAGAGCCCTCAACCGAAGACAGCGGACGCTAACCGCCACGATTCACCCTGAACCAGAGAACGACGTTGGGACGATACAAACATGGATGATATTGCACAGTTCCTATCCACCCCAGTAGGGGTCGCGGTGGCGCTGCTGATCTTGGTGGTCATCATCGCGATCATCTACTTCCCGATAGCCAAAAAGCGCAAACCCCTCGAAGAGGCACCGAAGCCTCCAGTGGAGGTCGAAACTCCGCCACCCGAAGTGGTGGGGGAAGAAGTTGAAGTTCTCGAACCCACCGAGGCTGCCCCCGCGGTTGAAGTTGAAGAAGTCGCGGAAGTTGAAGAGGTTGAAAGCCCCGAATCCGTCCCCTCGCGCATGGAGCGCCTGCGGGAACGCATGGCGAAATCCGGTGCGATCGGGCGGGCCCTACTCTCCGTTTTCTCCCGCGGCGACCTGAGCGTCGACGACTGGGACGAGGTCGAAGAAATCCTCCTCACCGCCGACGTCGGCTTGGACGCCACGGACACGATCATGGAAAGGCTCCGCACGGAAGCCAAGGTCAAAGGAGGCCTAAACTCCGACCAGGCTAAAGAGGTGCTCCGCCAAGAACTCTTAGCCCTCGTTGGACCTGACATGGACCGCTCCTTGAACCTAGAGGCGACCGTCCTTGAAGATGGGGCGCAGGGTCCAGCCTCCGTCCTCGTCGTGGGAGTCAACGGCACAGGCAAGACCACGACAGTGGGGAAGATGGCTCGACTGTTCCGGGCTGAAGACAAGGACGTGGTGCTTGGCGCTGCCGACACGTTCCGTGCTGCAGCCACCGAACAACTCGAAACTTGGGGTTCCCGCGTGGGTGTCCCAGTAGTGTCCTCGGATAAAGAGGGCGGCGACCCCGCGTCAGTGGCTTTCGACGCTGTGAAAACCGCGCTCGCTGATGACAGTGACGTGGTCATCGTGGATACTGCGGGCAGGCTACAAACCAAAACTGTCCTCATGGACGAACTTGGCAAGATCAAGCGGGTCATGGAGAAGCAGGTGCCCGTCAACGAGGTGCTGCTAGTCCTCGACGCGACCACCGGCCAAAACGGGATGCGCCAAGCGCAAGTGTTCGCGGAGGCTGTCGGCATCACCGGCATCGTGCTCACAAAACTGGATGGGTCCGCGAAGGGCGGAATCGTCATTTCAGTGCAGAAAGAGTTGGACGTGCCAGTGAAGTTGGTTGGGCTCGGTGAAGGCCCCGACGACCTCGCCCCGTTCGACCCGGAGGGCTTCGTCGACGCGATCGTCGAAGGTTAGCCGTCAACAAGTGGGTCCCGAACCAGTGGGTCCCAAGAAGATGTCCCCAGTGGCCGGCGGCGTGCGATAGTGTGTTTCGCAGCTGCCGGCCCTCTCAGGGGAAACGACCGAAAAAGGGACAAAAGTGTTCAACAGCCTTTCTGATCGTCTAAGCCAGTCCTTCAAGAAACTCCGCGGGAAAGGGATCCTCTCCGAAGCGGACGTTGATGAGACACTCAAAGACATTCGCCGCGCCCTACTCGACGCTGACGTGGCGTTGCCCGTTGTCCGCCAGTTCACGAAACAGGTTCGCGAAAAAGCGTATGGCGCGGCGCGCAGTAAGGCTTTGAACCCCGGCCAGCAAGTGGTGCAAGTCGTGCACGACGAACTGGTTGAAATGCTGGGTGGGGAAACCCGGGAGCTCACCTTCGCTCAGAGGGGCCCCACCGTGTTCATGCTCGCGGGCCTCCAAGGCGCCGGTAAAACCACGCTGGCGGGCAAACTAGGCAAGTGGCTGCGTGAACACGACAAGCGAGTCCTGCTGGTCGCATCCGACTTGCAGCGCCCCAACGCTGTCACCCAACTGGAAGTTTTGGGTAAGCAGGCGGGGGTGGACGTGTGGGCGCCGCAGCCCGGCAACGGGGTGGGTGACCCAGTGCAGGTGGCGCGCAGCGGCCTGCAAGAAGCGATCATGAACGGCTACGACGTCGTCATCGTCGATACCGCGGGGCGCCTCGGCGTTGACGAAGAAATGATGCAGCAGGCCCGCGACATTCGCGACGCGGTGAACCCCCACGAAACCATGTTCGTGTTGGACGCGATGGTCGGCCAAGACGCGGTCCAGACTTCCACAGCCTTCAAAGATGGCGTTGGCTTCACTGGTGTGGTCATGTCGAAACTGGATGGTGACGCGCGAGGTGGCGCCGCCCTCTCAGTTCGAGGCGTCACCGGCGCCCCCATCCTTTTCGCCTCCACCGGCGAAGGCCTAGACGACTTTGAACGTTTCCACGCGGACAGGATGGCTGGGCGCATCCTGGACATGGGTGACATCCTCACCCTGATCGAGCAGGCTGAACGGAAGTTCGACCAAGAAGAGACCGAGAAGATGGCCGAAAAGGTCCTCTCCGGCGAGCTCACTTTGGATGACTTCC
>CAYFUO010000048.1:0-12463 GCA_964346255.1 uncultured Actinomyces sp.
TGTGCGTTCGGTTGGGGTGTCCCGGGCGCCGTCTTGGCGCCCGTTCAGCGTTCATGCCCGGCTGAGACGAAAGTCGGCACTGCTGCCGCCCGTCACCTTGTTGACTATTCCTCTCGGGATCCCGGCCCTAGCACGTGCAAGTCAACACCGGTTTGAAGTCTGACCTGGGGTCACTAACCCCGCACAAGGAAACCAGCGATCCTCTCAAGACAGACTCCAAAACAGCCGGCCGCCTAGGGCCACTAAAGGAAGAACAGGGAAAGACCTAAGCGCACCAAACAGGCCGTGCCGTCAGGTGAGGGTGTTCGCGTCGACCACGCACTCGTCGCCAATCCGCATGTCCGCGATGGCCCCCTCTTCACGCAACTTGAACAGTTCCTCACGCATCCGCTTAGCGATCTGCCAGGGGTCTATCGTGTTCAAGTACAGGCGGGTGCCCCCCTCAAAACCGGCGAGCGTAGACACCCTCCACTTCAACAAGGTCCTCCACCTCATAGGAACATCGGTGGAGGGCGGGCGGTAATACCATTCCTCGTTGGTGGGGATCTTAACTCCGGTGGCCGCGTGCACGGCGTGCAAAATGTCTGACACGCCCCGCAACTGTTCTTCCGTCGCCTCCCAAGGCAGGTACGGGTCCCCAGTCGCCCACACGGCGACCGTCGGATACCGGTGGCCGAACCCCGCGAGAGCAACCGCGTAGTCGTTTTGGGCTATCAGCAGTCCCCGCGTAGCACCAACTTTCAAAATCTCGTCGTACAGGTCCGGGTTCTCCTGCAAGCGCTGCAGTTCAGCGTCAGGTTGGACAGGGATCTGGTCGATCGCCACCAACTGTTTGTGGAGGTGATCAAAAGATGCTCCAGCCGGTTTCAGCCAGTTCTGGAAAGTGGCCACATACTTCACGTTCGGATTCAACTGGAACAGAGACTTCATGGCGTCCACAGTCATCGCCATGTATTCGCCATGCTCGTCAGGCGTCAGGGTGCCGGAGCCCGCCAACTGGTCAGAGGTGGTGGCACCATCCACGTAGTGGCGGCGCCCAATGATCAGGTCGTGTCCGCCGGAGAAGAAACCGTTCGCCTCCTGCAGCTTCTCCGAATCGCTCATGGCGTCCACTTCTTCCTCTGAAGCGCCACCAAGAAGGAGTCGAGTCCGGATCACGCTCATCACATGGTCGTACCCCTCATCTGAGGCGAGGTACTCAGCCATGCGACGGTGCTGAACTTCGGAGGGAACATGACCGTGGTTCAAATGCCAGTAGTTGTACGAAACGATCTCAAACAGGTTCGGCACCCTCCGGAACTCTGCGGTCGTGTCGAAAAGCTCCTCCGCGGAAAGCCCCGTGAGCCTCTCCCACTTGTCGCCCACCCGCACCGAACGTGTTTTCTCCGGTGGCGTCTCCAAATACCGTTTCTCACAGAACGCGCAGTGGGCGCCCTCGTCCCCCTCCAAAAGGGGTTCGCTTTTCGGGAGAGCCGACGGGAGAGGCCGATTACCCCTCCCGGGCACCGTCCACACCTCCGTCCCAGTGAGAAGGTTCCGCTGCTTCACCGTTCCGTCAGCCATGCGGACCACGGCGTCAGAGCTCGAGTTTTCAGGCCAAGTCATGCACCCAGCTTACCGCCCTAACCACCCCATTTTTCTTGGGCGACCCCGCCGAAAAAACGCTCGGTGTGGTGGCAGCTACCCCCTGTCTTCCCCCTGAGGCAGCCAGCCTTCAGCTTGGCGAGACAAGTGCCGCAAAATGCCGACCACCTCGACAGAGTTCTCTTTCGGGACAAGCAAATGGTCGTGGTAATACCCGGCAACAACGTTGCACGCGATGTTCCTAGAAGCGATTGTTTGGGCGACCGTTGCCGTCACCCCAACCGACGTCAGTGAGGTCACCGCTCCCATGGTGATCAGCGTGAAAAGTGGTTGCCCATCGAACCCATATTGGGTGGCTTCGATCGCGGGAACAACTAGGGTGACGCCCTCGGCCTCACGGATGACCGCGAACGGCTCGAGGCCGGGGGGCACGGTGTCTGTGGAGACGAAAACGTAGTCGCCCCCAACCTGCGGGTCCAAGTTAGCCAGTGACTGGTCGAGAAAAGATTCCATGCCTCCCGATTGTACTGACCACCCCCAAGTCGCCTAAGGGCGTCTCACCGCTCTTTCTAGGAGCGGAACTCGCCAGCGGAAGTGAGCATGACGGGGCCAACTTCGAGGCCCCTGATCAGCTGGGAAACGGTGACTAGAGTGAAGCCGCGCTCCACCAGTTGCTCCCCGATCTGGCCTGCGACACCCACCGTGTCCTCGTGAATGTCATGCATTAGGACGATGTCGTCCGGCTGAGAGTTCGTCACCACGTCCGCCACGAGCGCTTCCTGGCCCGGGTGCTGCCAGTCGTTCGTGTCCAAAGACCACAGGACAGAGGGCATTCCCGCCGCCGCTAGCGTCCGATCATTCAGGTCGCCGTACGGGGGCCTGTACAAGACGGGCGCTTCACCGGTGGCAGCAGCGATCGCATCAGAAGTCTGAGTTAGCTCCTGAGTGATCGCCGCATCGTCCAGGGTGGTGAACGCTGGGTGGGACCAAGAGTGGTTACCGATCTCGTGGCCTTCGTTGTGTGCGCGGGCGAGGATCTCCTCCTGGCCACCAATGCTTCCGCCGAGGACGAAGAACGTGAGCGCAGCGTAAGGCAGTTCAGCGTAAGCGTCGAGGACACTTGGAGTCAGGTAGGAAGGACCATCATCGTAAGTGACAGCGAGGCACGGGGACAGGTCACAGTCCACGAACTGCTGCCCAGCAGGAACAGCTGCTGGCCCCGACCACTCTTCACCCGCCGCCATGGAACGCGAAATCTCTTGACCCAAATCAGTGAGGTTCAGGTGCGCGCGGTCGGCGGGGATCACCAGCGTGAGCGGAGCGATTTCCACGTTCGAGTCACCCGCCGCGAGGATCGCGATCTCGTTTTGGTCGACAGTCACGTAAGTGTCACCGTCAGCATCCACGCCAACGTTCGACAGTGAACTGTGGAAGTCGTCAAGATCCTCCGCGGTGGGAGCCAACACTTCGTCCCCACTCATCGGCCGTTCCACGCCCACCGCCTCATAGGTCGCGTCGTAAAGGTCTTGCACCCCTTGCTCACTGATGAGCTCGCGTCCCTTCGCGACCTCACCAGTTTCAGTGTTGGTGTAAATGATTTCCACCAGGTCAGACACGACTTCCGTGCTGTTTCCGCGCACGAAACGGATCTTCTCCGCGTAGTTGCTCCCGGACGCCAGAACAGAATCGCATGCCACGGCGAGGACCGTGTCGGCCCCCACGCCGCCACTCAGCGCCGGGTCATCAAGGATCTCTCGACCCGAAAGGTTCGTGGACCCCGCGATGCACCCGCGTTCCAACCATTCAGGGCTGGGGTCGTGGGCTTCAGGGAAATAAGCGGCGTTGCGTGACGCAGCTTGGTTTTCGAAGTGGGGGGCCACCTGCTCCGCAACGTATTCGTTGAAAGGCTGCTCGCCAGGCAGGTAAGCCCAGCGGGCCGCGATCCCCGTGGAAGAGGCGATCCTCTGCCCAACTAGACCGTCAACCACGACGTCTGTCGGGTGCACGAAGTATTCGCCAACCTCAATGGCGGAAGGCTCAGGTTCCCCCGCCCCCGCATCGCCGCTCTGCCCACTTCCTTTCGAGGACGAGCAGCCCGAAAAAACGAGTGTCGCGGCCGCCAAGACGGAAAGCACCGCCGGCAGTCTCACAGATCGGTTTGACGTACGAACTTGCGTGGTCTTGTTGGTGTTCATTTCCCTACACATCCTCCCCCAGAGGGTAGACCTAAGCTTCTGTTGCATTGTCGGCTTGGTCATCGTATCCGAACGGCGTCTCCCACGTCGGATACCCCACCTCTTTCGCGGTGAAACGTGAGTGACTTCGCCCGTCCGCATCAGGTGAAGGTCAGGTGTGTAAACGGTCCATCACGTCAGGGTGTTTACCGGTCCGACCCGCTTCGCCCTTATCAAGGCTGGCGATTCGTTCCATCTCCTCGCCAGACAGTTCAAAGTCGAAGACGTCTAGGTTCTCTTGCTGGCGCCGCCTAGTGGACGCTTTCGGGAACACGATGTCGCCGCGCTGCAAAGCCCACCGGATCGCAACCTGTGAGGGGGTTTTCCCGTGAGCTTCCCCTATTTCTACGAGCACCGGGTCAGACAAGACCTTGCCGCGGGCCAGTGGTGACCACGCTTCCGTGAGGATCCCGTGTTCCGCATCAAACTGGTGGACTGCGTCGTTTTGCATGTACGGGTGGGATTCGACCTGGTTCACTTCAGGGACGACTCCGCCGGCGGCGAGCAGTTCCTCTAAGTGGTGGGGCTCAAAGTTGGACACCCCGATGGAGCGGGCGCGCCCATCCTCCACGAACTCCTCCATCACCTTCCACGTGCTCACAAAGTCGCCGTCGTAGCACATGGGGAGCGGCCAGTGGATCAGGAACAGGTCGACGTAGTCAATGCGCAGGTCTTCCAGGCTCTTCTCAAACGACTTACGCACCATGTCCGGCTCGTGGTTCGGGTTGTCCAACTTCGTGGTGATGAAGAAGTCCTCCCGGGGGAGACCCGAGTTAACCCACGCGGCCCCAACAGCGTCCTCGTTCCCATACATTTGGGCCGTGTCCAAGTGGCGGTAGCCGACGTCGATGGCGCTCTCGATCACCGCGGTCGGGTCGTCCACAACCTTGTAGGTCCCGAACCCCAACTGGGGAATCTCCACCCCACTGCGGGTGGTCACTGTAGGAACTGGAACGCTTCGCATCGGTTTTCCTCTCACTCTTCGCCGACAACCTCCCGCCGACGCTTTTTTCTGGTCTCTACGCCCCGGTCACTGTTCTTCCGCGGGGCCAGCGAACTGGGCTTCGTACAGGCGATGGTAGGCGCCCTTCTTAGCGAGCAGCTCATCGTGAGTGCCCTGCTCAACCACGTCACCGTCCACCATCACCAGTATGAGGTCCGCGTCGTGGATGGTGGAGAGCCGGTGAGCGATCACGAAAGAAGTCCGCTCCTTCCGCAGGTGCTCCATCGCGTTCTGCACTAACACTTCGGTGCGCGTGTCAACGGACGAGGTCGCCTCATCCAAAATGAGCATCTCCGGGTCCGCTATGAACGCCCGCGCGATAGTCAACAGTTGGCGTTCCCCCACCGACAGGGTGTCGCCGTCGTCGGAAACCGTGGTGTCGTACCCCTCCGGCAGCTGGCGGATCAGGCGGTCCACGGAAGTCTCATCGGCTGCCCTGCGCACCTCCTTCTCAGTGGCGCCACGCTTCCCGAACGCAATGTTCTGCTCAATCGTGCCGTCAAACAGCCACGTGTCCTGCAGAACCATTCCGACACGTTCACGCAGCACGTCTTTATTGATGTCGCGAATATCCACGCCATCAAGCAAGATCTCACCAGAGTCGATCTCGTAGAACCTCATCAACAGGTTCACCAGCGTCGTCTTGCCGGCGCCAGTTGGGCCGATGATGGCGACCATGTTGCCTGGCTCAACCGTGAGGGACAGGTCCTTGATGACCGGCTTGTCGGGCTCGTACCCGAACCAAACATGCTTGAACTCCACTTTCCCCTGCGGCCTCGGGTCTAGGTCGCCAAGATCCGGCTCCATTTCGGGGGCATCCAAAAACTCGAAAACACGCTCGGCGGACGCCAACCCCGACTGGGCTAGGTTCGCGATCGAAGCTAGTTGGGCGACGGGGTGAGTGAACTGGCGGGAATACTGGATGAAAGCCTGCACCTCACCAATGGTTAGGGTGCCGGACGTGACGAAGATGGCGCCACCAACCGCGACGACAACGTAGGACAGGTTCGACACGAACCCCATCAGCGGGTTCACCAGGTTCGAAATGAACTGGGCTTTGAATGACGCCTTGTACAAGGACTCATTGTCTGCCTTGAACTGGCCTTCGTAGCGGTCCTGCAGGTTGAACAGGGCAACGACGTCGTGACCGGTGATGGTCTCTTCGACGACACCACTGACCTTGCCCGTCGCTTTCCACTGTTTACGGAACTGAGGTTGGGCCCTCTTCATCAGCATCGCTGCCATCACGGCTCCCAACGGGATCACAAACAACGCGACAAGGGTCAACACCCAAGACATGGAGAACATCATCGCCGCGATCCCAATGATCATGAGGACCGAGGAAACGAACTGGGTGAGCGTCTGCTGCAGAGTCTGCGTGATGTTATCGACGTCGTTAGTGACGCGGGAAAGGATGTCACCGCGACTGTGCTGATCCAAATAAGACAGGGGAAGCTTGTCGATCTTCTCCTGAATCTGCTGGCGCAACCTCCAACCCGTCTGCTGCACGACTATCCGCGCCATTTGGGCGCTAGCCCAACCTAAGAACGCGGACACAATGTAGGTGGCGAGGACCAGCAGGAGGGTCTGGGCTAGGGCCCCAAAATCTAGGCCCTCCCCAGGAACCAAGTCCATGGCCCCAAGCATGTCGGCGACCTTAGCTTGCCCGTCGGCCTCCAACATCTTGACGGCTTCCTCTTTCGTCATGCCAGCGGGCATGCGGGAAGAGATGAAACCAGAGAAAACAATGTTGGTCGCGTTGCCGAGCAGTTTGGGGGCGACAACACTCAGCGCAACAGATGCAGCGTTCAGCAGCAGGATCGCTGCGATCATGAACTTGTGGGCCCCAAGCATGCGCACTAGGCGGCCCAGCGTCCCCTTGAAGTCTTTCGCTTTCCCGGGGGGAGGGCCCATCCGGCCTCCGGGCCCGTGCCCTGGTCCACGGCTCATCGGACTTCCTCCTCACTGACTTGGGAGGCGACTATCTCCTGATACGTCTTACAGTGTTTCAGCAGCTGCTTGTGGGTTCCGCGACCCACGATTTCGCCTTCATCGTCGAGGACGAGGATCTGGTTCGCGTGCCGAATGGTTGCGACCCGCTGGGCGACGATCATCACTGCAGCGTCACCCACATACTTCCTCAGGTTGTTGCGGATTGCAGCGTCCGTTTCGTAGTCGAGGGCGCTGAACGAGTCATCAAACACATACAGGTTCGCCTCCCGGTAGAGGGCGCGAGCCATCGCTAGCCGCTGCCTCTGCCCACCCGAAAAGTTCCTGCCCCCAGGGTCGACCTCAGTGTCTAACCCATGTTCCAGTTCCGAAACGAAATCGACCGACTGGGTGGCCTCCAAAGCGCGCCAAACCCTCTCTTTGTCGTGCTCCGTGGGGTTCTCCACGCCTGACACGGTGGACGCGACCGTGCCAGAGAACAGGTACGCGGTTTGGGGGACGTAGCCAATGTGGTCTCTCAACGCGTCGGGATCCAACTCTTTCAGGTTGATCCCGTTCGCGGTGAGACGCCCAGCCGACGGGTCTATGAGCCGGGGGAGCAGGGCCACCATCGTCGACTTACCTGACCCGGTTGAGCCGATCAGTGCTGTGACAGTTCCCGGGTCCAAGGTGACGTCAATGTGGGTGAGCACGGGAGCTTCAGCCCCCGGATACTTCACGCACACGTCCTCGTACTTGAACGTGATCGGCTGGCCCTCCGCCAGTGTCTTGGCGTGAGCTGGCGCCGTGATCGTTGGCGTGGTGGTCAACACTTCGTTGATCCGGCGGGCAGTGACCGAGGCGCGGGGCAGCATGAAGAACATCATGGACGCGGTCATCGTGGCGTTGAAGATCATGGCGAGGTACGAAATGTAGGCGAGCAGCGCACCTATCTCCATCTCACCACTTTCAATCAGGTGACCCCCGAACCAGACCACCGCAACTGAACCGGCCGAGAACACTAGTTGCAGGAACGGGAAAATGAAGGCGAACACTGCCCCCACTTTGAGCGCGACAGCCTTCAACGCGTCGTTCGCGTTCGTGTACCGGTTGTTGAAGTCGTCTTGGCGGACGAACGCGCGGATAACCCGGATGCCGCTGAGCTCCTCACGCAAAACCGTGTTCATGTTGTCCAACCGGGTCTGTTGCGACTTGAACAGTGGACTCAGGATGCGGAACGCGAAGAAGGTGGTCACAGCGATGATCGGGATCACGATCAGTAGGAGCCCAGACAGTTTCACGTTCATGCGCAGCGCCATGATCACCCCGCCGACCCCCATGATGGGGGCCATGATCATCATGTTGAAGATCATTAGGGTCACCATTTGTATTTGCTGCACGTCGTTCGTGGAACGCGTGATCAGGGAGGAAGCACCAATCTCAGAGACTTCACGGCTGGAGAAAGTCTGGACTTTGTCGAACACTTCACCGCGAAGGTAACGGCCCATACCCATCGCCAAGGACGCAGCCAAGTAGACGGCGAACCCGGACGCCACCGCCTGCAGGCCAGAGATGGCGAGCATGATGACCCCGTAGCGCCAGACGAGCCCCACGTCACCAACAACCACGCCCTTGTCAATAATCGCGGCGTTCAAGTCTGGCAGCATGAGCGCACTCATAGTCGCCACGAGTTGCAACCCAATGATGGCGAAGACGCGAGCCCGGTGGGCTGACAGGTACGGTTTAGTGACTCTCCAGAGCATGCGGTCCCTTCAACTGATTACTGCTGGTGCCTCGAGAGTGCGGTCAACACTTTCAGAGGGACCCTTCAAGTGTACGTGGGAGAACCGGCATCCAGGCTCTTGTGGTCTGCAGTTGAGAGCGGGTTCGTCAGGGGCGAAAAGTGTTCTTCAGCGCCTCTTGTACCTAGCCCACTCTTCGCCGCGTAGTCGTTCGAGGGCGCGCCTCTCCTTCTTCGTGGGGCGGCCGCTTCCAGGCTCTCGCCTAGGGACCCCGTCATAGTAGACGGGCCTGGGGGGCGAGTTATCGACGTAACACTTGCGCGCTTCTGGGGCTCCCAGCCTCTTCGGCGGTAGGGACACCACTTCAAGTAGCCGGTCGAAACCGTGGACACGGATGAAGACCTCATCGCCCGGTGACACTTTTTGGGAAGCCTTAACCCGTTCCCCGTTCACCTTCACGTGCCCACCCCGCACCGCCTTCGCCGCCAGTGACCGAGTGCGGAACTGGCGGGTGTTCCACAGCCACACGTCGACCCGCAGTTTGCTGCCAGCCATTCACGCCACCTCCTAAAACTCCCCATGAAACCGCTTCGCCGCCAGCGGTCGCGCGCCCGCAGCCCTTCTTACGCGTCCCACGCGAACGGGTGGTTCCAGTAACCATGCAGGGCCTTGGACAGGAGGTAGTTGTCAACCACGTGGGTCATTTCGCGAGCCGAATGCATGGAAAGCATGGCGACACCCGCGTCAGCGGTCAACACCCCCAGCAAGGTGGACAGTGCGGGGCCGATAGTGGAGCCAGAAGTCATGTTGCTCTTCGTAACGTAACTCTGGCTGGGGACACCCGCAGCCGCGCACGCTGCGTTCCACAGTGCCACTGACTCCACACTGGTCGCATACCTCTGGTCGGCGTCAACCTTCAAGATGGGGCCGCGGCCCATAACCGGTCGGGTGTCGGGATCCATCTTGTCCGGGTAGTTCGGGTGCAGGCTGTGACCACCGTCAGCGGAGATCATGGTGGAGGAAGCCAACATTCGACCGTAGGATTCCTCGCCCTCGTACGAGTCCCCCCAAGCCGCCCTCGTCAGGCGGCGCAAAACACTGGGTAGCAGGTCGGAACGCGCCCCCGTCGCGGAGGCCGAACCGACTTCCTCGTGGTCAAAAGCGACGTAAACGGGGATGGCGTCCGTCGGCCACACCCCACCCTCCCGGCAATCCATGTAAGCGTCGATGAACGCTTCGAGACCCGCATAAACGGACGCTAGGTTGTCCTGCCTGTAGGCGGCTAAGAACTCTTCTTCCGTGCCGAACAGTCCCGGCTCTTGGGCCGGCACTAAGAACAGGTCGTAGGAGAGGACGTCTCCCGCGTTTTCTAGGCCAGCGTTCCTGGCGACAAGGTCAAGGACGTCCTCTTCCCTATCCACCAGCCACACTGGCTGCAGGTGGTCTTGGGCGTCCAACACCACCCCATCCCTGTTTTGGGTGCGGTCCAGATGCGGTGCCAACTGGGGGATGCGCGCAATCGGCGCGGTCTTCACTAGGTGCAGTGAACCAGACTTGTCGATGACGGTGCCAGCCACCGCCAACTCCCGATCCAACCAAGAGTTGAACAACGGGCCGCCGTAAACCTCAACCAACAGGTGTCCGAAGCCGTCCTTCGACGTCCGCTGAGGGGTCGGTTTCAGTTTGAGGGCGGGCGAATCCGTGTGGGAGCCGACGATCGCGTAACTGGTTTTAGCGCTCTCCTCGGGCAACACCCACGCGACTAGGGCGCCACCGCGAACTAAGCAGTAGGCTCCCGGCGCGGTTGGGAACGGGTCCTTCAAATCCACTTTCGTGAAGCCCGCTTCTTGCAGCAGCCGCGCTCCTTCACGCGCCGCGTGGTAAGAGGTGGGGGAAGCGTGAAGAAAGTCCATGTACCTGCGTGTGTAGGCGCGAACCAGCGGATCTAGGCTGCTCGGCGCGCTCACGGGCCCTGAACTGTTAGGGAGGGTTGGGTTTTCGGAAGGAACTTCTACATCACTCATAGCTTGTAACGGTAGACGTTAGTGACCCTAGGTTCGAATCCCGCCCGGACGTACAGGCGGTTCGCTGCCTCACGTGACGGCCTAGAAGTCAGGTCCACTGACACGGCCCCAACCTCTTCAGCTTTCGCGACGGCCGCCTCAATGAGAGCTCTTCCCGCCCCCTGTCCGCGTGCCGCCTCATCCACCACCACGTCTTCGATCCACGCTCTCTTACCGGTGGGAATAGTGAAGGTGGCGAGCGTCAGCATGCCCAAGATCCTCTCAGGGCTGTCAGTGTCCCCTGCATCGCTGGCGCCCTCTGCGTCTGCGTCCTCGTCGGAAACGAACGCGAACAAGAAAACGTCGGGTTGACTCAGGAAGTCAGCGAGCTGCTCATCAGATAGGGCACCTGCGGAGGACGAAAGTTGGGGGATGAGGTTCGCGACCGCCTCCACCAAGGCGGGTGTAACTTCTTGGATCTCTTTAACAGCCATGGGCACTACCTTCCCCGTAGGACCTGAACGTCTTCGTTGCTCAATCTTGGCCTCAAGCCTATACCGAGCCGCGCTAGCGGAAAACGTCCCGTTACTCCCTTGTCGAACTCTAGATTGTCGGGTAGAGAGGTCTTATGGTCGCTTGTGATGGTGGTGGTTTCGTGAGTGCGGGGCGGCCCTAGGCTATCGAGGACCTTCCGCGGCCCACCTCAACTTTGCGTCTTCATAGGAGTTTTCCACAGAGTTCCGCGTCTGAACGCACTCTGGGAACCGCAGCGGCCGAGCCTGAGGGTATGCGGATTCAACAGGGCGATCTTATTGTCACTTCGAGGAGCAACAGGCTGCCGGAGCGTAAAGGTGAGCGGAGCGGCTGTATTGAGGTGACGCACGGCTGCCACCTGCGCGAGGACCACTTGGATGAGGGACTACCCCCTTGGGAGGCACGCCGAATCGTGGCTGAAGCGAGGATTCGGGCGGTGCAGCGGCAGATGGCCAGAAATGGCGAGCCGGTTTTCACAGGCGAGTCCGGGCTGCTAGCACGGGGGCTGAGCACTTGGTGGGACAACCCAGACGTAAGCGTGCGGAGGCCTCAGAGGTCATCGCAGCCTGTCCTCTTGAAAGCCGTCGAGCGGGGAGACCTCTCGGTTCCCAGTGTGAAAGTGCGCCAGGTGGCAGCGGGCCCTCCCTATGAGGACTTGGTGGTGGAGCAGTGGGGGGACTTATGTGTTGCGCTTCCCGGGCTGACGTTGGTCGACCTCTGTCGACACAGCCACCCGTTGCAAGCGTTCTACGGCGTCGCTTCTCTGGTTTCGGATCTGGCAGGGTTCGACAGGTTCACGTTTGCGGAGTCCCAGAGAAGGGTTCGGCGGGTGCAGTGTTCCTTGAGTGAGGAGCTCTCCACATATAGGGGTGTTAAGGGTGTGCGGAGGGCGCGGACGCTAGTTGATGCTGCCGTGGTCGGATTTGATTCTCCTGCCGAGGCGGTCGTGGCTTGGCTTCTCATCGTGATGCTGCCGCCGGGGGTCGCGGTCGTGTCCCAGCTGCCGGTGCAAACACCCTCCGGTCTGGTTTTTATAGACGTGGCGTTGCCCGATCACAACATTGCCTTGGAGATCAGCGGCGTCGGCAAGTTCGGTGAACACTTTCAAGTCCGTGAGCGTGTCAACGATTTCTTGGACAGGCAGCAGCGTCTGCTGGACGCCGGTTGGCTGAGCGTGAACGTTCAGGCAGCGGAAACGCTGAACCTGCTGGAGCTGGCTAGGTCCCTCTACACGAGACTCCACCCACATGGCGTCCCTGTCGACGAACCGCGCGGCCCTCTTTGGCAGGAACAGACGCCCGAGCTCTATCACCGCGACCGGCGCTGCTAGTTTTTCCGCGGGCGACGCAAAATAGCGTCGTCCGCCACGTGCGGGTGCGGCTAGGACCCCCTTTCGTCCCCCCGACTGAACGCACGGTGGTGGTTTGTTCCCCC
>CAYFUO010000049.1:0-9154 GCA_964346255.1 uncultured Actinomyces sp.
CGGCGCCTGCTGCTCATGAAGGTTCGGGCGGACGATAAGACTCGCACCCCGGTCCTCCAAATCGTGGACTTGTTCCGCGCTCACGTTGTCGACGTTTCCCGCAACTACGTGGTGGTGGAATCCATTGGGTCCCGAGCGAAACTTGAGGCGCTCTTGGAGGCCCTCGAACCCTACGGGGTGAAAGAACTCGTTCAATCGGGTGCCGTGGCGATCAGCCGTGGCTCCCGTTCCCTCACAGACCAGATAAAGGAGAAGTAAGTGGCGAAAATCTACTACGAAGACGATGCGGACCTAGACCTGATCAGGTCTAAGAAGGTTGCGATCATTGGTTACGGTTCTCAAGGTCACGCTCACGCCCAAAACCTGAAGGACTCAGGGGTCGACGTGGTCGTGGGATTGCGCCCCGGCTCTCACTCGTGGGAGAAGGCGGAGGAGGCGGGCCTCGCGGTAACTGATGTTGCCAGCGCCGTGAAGCAGGGTGACGTGGTGATGATCCTGGTCCCCGACCAGTTTCAGCGCCACCTGTACCGTGACGTGATCGAACCGAACCTGAAGGATGATGCGGCCCTCTTCTTCGCTCACGGGTTCAACGTGCGCTACGGCTACATTGACCCGAAGGGTGACCACGACATTTGCATGGTCGCCCCCAAGGGCCCCGGCCACAAAGTACGCCAAACCTATGAGGAAGGCATCGGCATCCCCGCGATCGTCGCCGTTGAGAATGACGCGTCGGGGGAAGCGTGGCCGCTGGCCCTGTCCTACGCGAAGGGGATCGGTGCGACCCGCGCTGGCGTCATCGAAACCACGTTCACCGAGGAAACGGAAACCGACCTATTCGGCGAGCAGGCCGTCCTCTGCGGTGGCGTCTCCAAACTGGTGCAAAACGGTTTCGAAGTCTTGGTGGAAGCCGGATACCAGCCGGAAATCGCCTTCTTCGAAGTCCTACACGAACTGAAGCTGATCGTGGACCTCATGAACGAGGGTGGCATCACGAAGCAACGCTGGTCCATTTCGGACACCGCCGAATACGGTGACTACGTTTCCGGCAAACGCGTCATTGATGAGCGGGTCAAAGAGAACATGCAGGGCGTGCTCGCCGACATTCAGGACGGCACCTTCGCTCGCCGCTTCATCAAAGATCAGGACGAGGGCGGCCAAGAGTTCAAGGCGCTTCGTGCGGAAGAGGAAGCCCACCCGATCGAAGCAACCGGTCAGGGCCTGCGCGCCAAGTTCGGTTGGACCCAAAAGGACGCCGACTACGTGGATGGCTCCGCAGCGCGGAAGTGAACAGATAAGTGAAACAATTGAAGGTCGCGGTGATCGAAGGGGACGGAATCGGCCCCGAAGTCACCCAGCAGGCGGTGCGTGTCCTCACCCAAGTCATGGAGGACAGTGGGAAAGACCTAGAGCTTTCTTCCTTCAACTTGGGTGCGGAACGCTACCTCGCTGACGGTCACGTCCTCGACGAAACGGACTTGGAAGAACTAGCGAAGTTCGACGCGATCCTCTTAGGCGCGGTTGGGGACCCCAGGGTCCCCGCCGGGCTGCTAGAGCGGGGGCTCCTACTGCGCTTGCGGTTCGACTTTGACCAGTACGTGAACTTGCGGCCCGCCAAACACTACCCGGGTGTCCCCTCACCCCTAGCCGACCCTGAAGGCGTTGACTTCGTGGTGGTGCGGGAAGGCACCGAGGGACTGTACGTGGGAAACGGGGGCGCGCTCCGCGTGGGAACCCCCCACGAGATTGCGACCGAAGTGTCCGTGAACACCGCGTTCGCGGTTCGCCGACTGGTCCAGTTCGCTTTCGACCTCGCCCAAAACCGCGAGCGCAAGAAACTGTTGCTGGTTCACAAGGCGAACGTCCTCGTTCACGCAGGCTCCCTCTGGCAGCGAACCGTAGACGAAGTGGCGAAGGACTATCCGGAAGTGGAAGTGTCCTACTCGCACGTGGATGCGGCAACCATCCACATGCTCACCGACCCGCAAGCGTTCGACGTGATCGTCACCGACAACCTGTTTGGCGACATTTTGACTGACGAGGCCGCTGCCGTCACGGGCGGGATCGGGTTGGCGGCGTCCGGCAACATAAACCCGACTGGGAAATACCCGTCCATGTTTGAACCCGTGCATGGTTCCGCCCCCGACATTGCGGGGACGGGGGTCGCGGACCCTATCGCTGCGATCTCCTCTGTTGCTCTCCTACTGGAAAGCACGGGGTATCCCGCCCAGGCGCAAGCAGTGTCCAGCGCTGTCACTGACGTGATGCGGTTCCGAGCCGAGAATCAGCCGTTGGAACAGACTACAAAACAGGTTGGCGACCAAGTGCTCTCCCACCTGGGCTGAGCACCCACAGCGCAACTGAACATAACGAAGACACATGAAAGGCTAAGTAATGACCGCTCAAACCAAGGTGACCCCATCTCCTTTGCAGGAGGAAGTGGCCGCCCAAGTGCTGCCCGACGCTGATGAGGCCGCCGGTGCGTTTGAAGTGAGCGTGAACAGTGCGCCCGCATCCGATGAGGAACACGCGAAAGCCATGTCCGAACTGGCTTTCGGCGAGTGCTTCACCGATCACATGGTCACTATGGGTTGGACGCCCGAGGGCGGGTGGGAAAACCGTGAGGTTCAAGCATTCGGCCCACTAGACCTGCTGCCGTCAGCGGCAGTCCTTCACTACTCGCAAGAGATCTTTGAGGGCATGAAGGCGTTCCGGTGGCAAGACGGGTCAGTGCGCGTGTTCCGTCCCGGCTTCAACTCTGCGCGGTTCAACCAGTCCGCTAGGCGCATGGAGATGCCTGAAGTTCCGTTGGAGGACTTCATTGGGTCGCTGGTCGCCCTCGTCCGCGCCGACAAACGGTGGGTGCCGGGCGCGCCCAACACGAGCCTCTACTTGCGGCCCTTCATGATCGCTGACGAATCCTACATTGGGGTTCGTCCCGCGAACTCTTACCTGTACTCGGTGATCGCCTCCCCGGTTGGGGCTTACTTCAAGGACGGTTTAGCCCCAGTTTCGATCTATGTTGCGGACGAACACCACCGGGCGGCCCCCGGCGGCACCGGGGCAGCCAAGACGGGCGGGAACTATTCGGGTTCCATGCTCCCCCAACGACTGGCCGCCGAACAGGGCTACGAACAGGTCTGCTACCTAGACCCCGCCACCAACGCGAACCTGGAAGAGTTGGGTGGGATGAACCTGTTCGTGGTCCGCAAAGATGGGACAGCGCTCACCCCCAGGTTGACGGGCACCATCCTAGAAGGCGGGACCCGGTCCGCGATCATCCAACTGTTGAACGATCGGGGCGTGGAAGTCCACGAGCAAGACATTCCGCTCGCCGACCTAGTTGAGGACATCAAGAATGGTGAGGTGACGGAAATGTTCGCTTGTGGAACGGCCGCCCTCATCACCCCGATCGGCCGCCTAGGTGGCAGCAACTTCGACGTCGAACTGACTGAGAGCGCCACCGCTAAAGACCTGTTGGCTGAACTTGGGGCCATTCAACGTGGCGAGGTTGAAGACCGCCACGGCTGGATGTACCAGGTCGCCTGACGTTTTACGGGACGGTGATGGCGGCAACACGGCCATCACCGTGAAGCACGATCTGCCCTTCAGCGTCCCCCACGAACACCGCGTGACCCTGGGGTAGGGCGATGCTTTCCTGGAGGGTTTCCACGGTGGGAGTCCCCCCAAGACCTACGAGGATGCGGGGGCCCGTGCCTGGGACGGGTAGGGGCGGTCCCGTGGGGGACGCGATCGCTAACTCGAAGTCTTCCACGGGGGACCGGAACATGTTTATCCCGGGAACAGGGTGCTCGGGGGCGATGCGGGTGGCGGGCAGCCCGTCAAAAAGAGCGAGGTCCAAGAACAGGTCCCGGTCCACATGCTTTGAGGTGAGTCCCGCCCGCACCACGTTGTCCGAGTTCGCCATCACTTCAAGACCTAAACCGTGCTGGTAGGCGTGGATGGTGCCCGTCGGCACGAACACGGCATCCCCGGGCTGGAGGTGAGCGTGGTTCATGAGGAAGGCGATGACGATCCCCGGGTCGCCGGGGAACTGCTGTTGCAGCCTGCCCATGGTTTCGTCAATGTACGGGTCGGGGGACCCGCCTTCTTCTAGCCGTTTGGTGCAGGCGGCGGCGAACTGGTTGATTTCATCCGCTGTTGGCCCGTCCTCGGGATCCAAAATCCAAGAGACGACCGGCCGTAAACCCCGCCCGGCCGCGAGCATGAGCCTGCGGTGCAAGCGTGACGACAGTGTCGTGTCTAGTCCTTCTAGGCGGCGGCGCGCCTGCCTGCGTACAGAGAACCCTATGAGCGCGTCGACGGGGGTCAGGGCATACAGGATTTCTGGTTTGTGGGTGGCGTCAGGGAACGAACGCGCACGGTCGTCTTGGGGGATGCCCGTGGATTCCTCCCATCCGAAGCCCCCAGCCGCTTTCACGCGGTTCGGGTGGACCTGCAGTGAGAGGGACATGGCGGGCGCTATGAGCTTCACCAGGTAGGGGAGCTCATTGCCCAGCGAGTGGAGGGTGGAGGGCCCCAGGGTCCTTTGAGCGTCTTCCTCAATGAGTTGCGCTAAATCCTTGTCCTTGGCCACCGGTGAGGGGCCGAGGGGGTGAGCACCGAACCACACTTCAGCCCACGGGTTCCCATCCGGTTCAACGCCCAAGAATTCTGGGATCGCAGTGGGGGAGCCCCAATCATGGTTTTTCAGGACCCCAGACAATCGTTCCAAAGCGCGTTTCCCGGCGGCTAGTTTTGGTCGCGGGCGTATTCAGCCAGAGTGTCATTCTTGAACGCTTCTCGCAGCTTCTCCATGCCCTCCGTGTCCAAGATGACGATGGACTGGCCGTCGTCGGACACCCCAACACCCTCTGTTGGGGCCGTGATGAACAGGAGGTCTTGGGAGCGGATTGACGCTAACCCTGGAGCCATTTTCAGGAAGTACCCGGTGTTCAACCCGTCGCTCACGGTCAAGAAGGGGGCGACTTCCTCCACCACCTCAATGACGGTGTTGGGGCTTGAAAGAGTGTCTTTCGAGAGTAGTTGGCCGGCAACTGACTTCAGGTAGAGCTGCTGGTTCTTCACACGCTGATAGTCACCCTCTCCGAACGCCTTACGCGTCCGAACGAACGTGAGTGCCTCCTCACCGTTCAAGGTGATGGGCCCCTCCTCGAACGTGTGGTCACCAGAAGTGAACGCCCTAGAGTTGTTGACAGTCACCCCACCCAACGCGTCAGTGAGACCCTTGAAGCCTTCAAAGTCGATGACCGAGACTTCATCGATGCGCGTGTCGAACAGGGTTTCGAGCGTCTGGACCGCGAGGGGCACCCCACCGTATGCGAGGGCAGCGTTAACCTTGTTCGGTCCGTAACCCGGGATGTCCACCCACGAGTCACGCATCACCGAGACGAAGACGATGTTCTCTTGGTCTTCAGGGATGTGCGCCAAAATGATCGTGTCACTTCGCCCGTCTTGGGGTCCAATGAGGATCCCCTCATCGGCCTCCCCCCGGGTATCGGAACCGATTAACAGGATGGTTTGGGACCCGTCATCCTCATCCTTTTGGGGCCGCACCGACTCATCGGGGAACGGGACCGCAATGGTCTCCGCCCCGTCGTATGCGGAAGAGAGCCTCCACGCGAGAAACCCCACCACGGCTGTCGCTGCGAGCGCTAACGCCACAACGACTCCCACGACGACGACTAGGGTCTTTGCCCCCGCCCCCATGGACCTGAACCAGCCCTTCTTCGGGGCTTTCCTGCTGGTGCGGGGACGCACCATCTTCTCGCTACTCATGTCTTGAGGGGGACCTTCTCTCAGTGGCAGACCAAAGTCTGGCCGGTAGACGGACACCTGCGAAAACGACTATAACACCGCTCATGGGCGTCTTGACAGACCCCTCATGGGAGGACCCTCACATGGTGTCAGGCGGAAACTAGCCTGAGCTGAGCCTGCGCGTAAGGGTTTTTCACCTGCCGGCGACGCGAGAAACGAGGGACACGTCGCGCGCTGCGCCCTCGGACGCCGAAAGGGCCGTCATCCCGTACAACTGTAGGGACGGTGACACTTTCCGGTCCCTCTTCTCCTTCGGCGTCCACGGGTGCTCCCGCGCTTCTTCCTTCAGGCGGCGAGCCTCCAGCTCCTCCGCGTCGACGTCCAGTTCGAGTTTCTCTTCGAGGACGTCGATGATGATCTTGTCCCCATCCTCCACTAGGGCGATGAGGCCCCCAGCGGCCGCCTCCGGGGAGATGTGCCCAACGGAGATGCCGCTGGTCCCACCCGAGAACCTTCCGTCGGTGATCAAAGCGGTTTTCGCGCCCAGCCCGCGGCCCTTGATGAAAGAAGTTGGGTACAACATTTCCTGCATGCCGGGACCGCCAGAGGGTCCCTCGTAGCGGATCACCACGACGTCCCCCTCCTTCACAGTCTTGTCCAAGATCTTCCGGATCGCTTCGTCTTGGGATTCGACGACGAGGGCGGTTCCCTCAAAGTGGAACAGGGAGGGGTCGATGCCCGCGGCCTTCACGATCGCTCCCTCAGGCGCCAAGTTCCCGTAAAGGACGGTGAGCCCACCTGAGGAAACATAAGCGTTCTCCACGTCGCGGATGCAACCCCCTTCAGCGTCGGTGTCTAACGTGGCCCACTGGTTGTTTGTGGAGAAAGCTTCCGTGGTCCTCTTGTTGCCGGGCGCCGCGTGGAACAGTTCAAGAGCCTTTTCAGATGCTTTGCCCCCGCGAATGTCCCACTCGTCCAACCAGCTTTGCAGGTCTGGGGAGTGAGCCGTGTGAACATCCGTTTTGAGTAGTCCCGCTCGGTTCAGTTCCCCGAGGAGGGCGGGGATCCCGCCGGCTCGGTGAACGTCTTCCATGTGGTAGTCGTTGTGGTTCGGTGCGACCTTCGACAGGGTGGGGATCAGCCGCCCAATATCGCCGATGTCAGTGATGGTGAAGTCAACGTCCCCCTCGCGGGCGATCGCCAAAATGTGCAGCACGGTGTTCGTGGAGCCACCCATCGCCATGTCGAGTGCCATCGCGTTCCAGAACGCGTCGCGGGTCGCGATGCTGCGGGGCAGCACGGAATCGTCCTCTTCGAAGTAGTAGCGGCGCGCCATCTGAACGATGAGTCGCCCAGCCTCTTCGAATAGTTCCTTGCGGGCCACGTGGGTCGCAAGCGTGGAACCGTTACCGGGAAGTGAGAGTCCTAGGGCTTCTGTCAGGCAGTTCATGGAGTTCGCAGTGAACATCCCCGAGCAGGACCCACAGGTGGGGCAAGCAAGTTTCTCCAGTTGGAGGAGCTGCTCGTCGGACACATCATCGTCCGCGGTGGCGTTCATGACGGTGACGAGGTTCCCGTGCCCCGTCTTCGAGTCCCCAATGATGGCGTCCTTCGGCAGGTTTTTGCCAGCTTCCATGGGGCCACCGGACACGAAGATAGTTGGAATGTTGAGTCGCATGGCGGCCAACATCATTCCGGGAGTGATCTTGTCGCAGTTGGAGATGCAGACCATGGCGTCCGCGCGGTGAGCTTCCACCATGTATTCAACGGAGTCCGCGATCAGTTCTCGGGAGGGGAGGGAGTAGAGCATCCCGTCGTGGCCCATGGCGATCCCGTCATCCACGGCGATCGTGTTGAACTCTTTCGCGACCCCACCGGCGTCCTCAATGGACTTTGAAACCAGTTGGCCCATGTTGCGCAGGTGAACGTGGCCGGGCACGAACTCCACGAACGAGTTCACTACCGCGATGATTGGTTTACCGAAATCGTCGTCCTTCATTCCGGTGGCGCGCCACAGTGAGCGAGCTCCCGCCATGTTGCGTCCCGAAGTGGATGTTGCGCTGCGAAGTGGGTGCGCCATGAATCCTCCAACCCTTGAGAAGCGCCCAGTTTAGCTCGGCGGCAAACGGGTTGTTGTGGGGGGCCGCGAGGCGGACCGTCCACCCCACCCACTCTTCAAGGATCGCGGGTGACAGTTGATAATGGGGGCATGCATGGAGAGTACAAAGAGCCTGGCGGGAAACTAGTTGTCATCGACTTGGAAGAAGAAGAGGGGAAGGTGTCGCGCGCTGTTTTGTCGGGCGACTTCTTCGCTGAACCGGACGACGTGATTTTTCGGATCCAAGAGGCCCTAGTGGGGTTACCCATCGATGCGAGTGGGGAAGAGGTTTCTAGGGTTGCGGCCGACCAGATCAGGTCGGGGGAGGTCCTGTTTGGTCTTTCACCCCACGGGGTGGGGGTGGCATTCAGGCGGGCCGTGGGTGCGGCGATCGACTGGGACGACATTGACTTTGAGGTGATCTGGGGTCCGAAGGTGTCCCCGATGACGAACGTTGCTCTCGACGAAACCCTGATTGAGGACGTCGCTTCCGGGAAGCGTAAGCCGTTCATGAGGATCTGGGAGTGGGACAGCCCCCAAATAGTGATGGGGTCCTTCCAAAGCTATGAGAACGAGATCGACCCTGAGGGCGTGAAGAAACACGGGATAACGGTTTCCCGCCGAATCTCTGGTGGGGGAGCCATGTTCATGGAGCCCGGGAACTCCATCACGTTCTCTTTGGTGGTGCCAACCGCCCTCGTCGACGGGATGAGCTTCCAAGACTCCTACGTTCACCTAGACCAGTGGGTGTTGGACGCCCTCGCGAAAGTGGGGGTGAACGCCACTTACGAGCCGCTGAACGACATTTCGTCTGACAAAGGCAAGATTGGTGGCGCCGCACAGAAACGGTTCGCGAACGGCATCACTTTGCACCACGTGACGATGGCTTACGACATTGACGCCCAAAAGATGATGGAATGCCTGCGCATCGGCCGGGAGAAAGTGCGGGACAAGGGGCTGCGGTCCGCGGTGAAACGGGTGGACCCCATGCGGTCTCAAACGGGGATGGAACGTGAAGAGATCGTGAAGGTCCTGATCGAACAGTTCGCCAACCGGTATGGGGCGGACGAGGGCAAGATCACCGAGGAGGACCTAGCAGTGGCGGAGCAGGCAGTGAAGGACAAGTTCTCCACTGAAGAGTGGACCCACCGGGTCCCCTAGCCTTAGATCCCAAGCAGAAGCGACGCCCGGTGGGACACGCGGCTGGGCGTGCGAAGAACGTGGTCCACTGCGTTTTTCTTGGCGCCATTCTTCGTAGTGAAGGTTCTTCACGGTGAGCGG
>CAYFUO010000049.1:9254-12443 GCA_964346255.1 uncultured Actinomyces sp.
ACCCCGACTGAACGCACGCGACCTCGTTTCTCACCCCGACTGAACGCACACTAAATCTGGCGGCGCCATGACGATGTTAGGTTCCGTGTGTGTTCGGTTGGGGGGCGTGGGTGTTCGTGTGTGTTCGGTTGGGGAGAGGGGCTCGCCGTGTTCAGTTGGGGTTTGACGCGCTCCGCGAGGGACGCACCCACCACTCAAAGTTGGTGGTGACGATCTAAGGCGGTGCATCGCGGTCGTCGGTAACCAGGCCCAAATTTCGTAAAAGAGGTGCCAATCCGATCAGGCTCAGGTGGATCCTAGCGTTGAGGCCCGAAATAGACGGGCGTGACCACTGCCTCACCTAAAGCGATCGTTTCAGCGACGTCAACTAGCGCCACCACGTGCCACTCCCCGGATTCCTCAGGATCCAAGACTATTTGGCTTGCAACCCACCAGTTGAGGTCTCCGGCTGCGGTGCGCGGCAGGTCCTCTAGGTCTTCCGTTTGGAGGGCGTCCAACAAGTCCACTTCAGTTGGTGTCTCGTTGAGGACGGACAGTTCGTGGGCGCGGGCGGCCTGATCGATGCGCATGTGCTCGTGAGCATCCCAATAGTGGCCGAGCGCCTCATGCCACTGGTCAGCATCCAAACCAGTGCGGCCCCCGAGCCTGGCGAGGGACTCACTGTCGTCGCGAGACGCGAGTTCAACTAGCCGGAACACTCGATTTTGCACGGAGATGCGCATCGCGTGCCGGTTCACGGCAAAATCTATGCGGCCGTCAGAAGTCTCCCCGAAGCCGGCTTCCACGCCCTCTTCCACCCCTTCCGGGCGGCCCCCACGAGTCCCATCGCGGGCGGCCTCCCACCTGCCCGCCAGCATGTCCTCCCACTCAGTGAGTAGTGAGGAGTCCACGGACGCCAGAAGGTCCCGCAGCCAGTCGGTGATGCGTTGGACCTCTTCGGTTTGTAGTTGCTCAGGGAGCACCTGACGCAACGCACGGTAAGTGTCTGATAGGTATCTCAACAAGACGCCCTCAGAGTTCTCCAACTTGTACCTCGAAACTAGGGTGGAAAAGGTGAGTCCGTCCTCCACCATTTCCCGCAATACGCGTTTCGGGTGGGGCTCATGCCCCTTCACCCAAGGGTTCGTCTTCGCGAAAGTCTCAAACGCCGGCAGGATCACCTCCTCCAAGGGTTTCGGCCACGAGATTTGGGCGACCATGTCGCGGCGTTCCTCAAAGTCGAAGCCATCATTTCGGAGCGCCTGGTAAGCCTCGTCGCGGGCGATCCTCTGCTGGGCGTACAAGAGGGGGCGGGGGTCTTCCATCACCGACTCGATCACGGAAACCACGTCCAACGCGTGAGTGGGGGACGCAGGATCCAACAAATCTAGAGCTGCCAGAGCGAACGGGGCGAGAGGCTGGTTCAAAGCGAAATCGTCCGGCAAATCCCCAACCACCACCACCTTCGGTGACCCATCATCCACTTTGCGGCGCTCAATCAGGCCCGCCTGCAGCAGAGAACGGTAGATGTCCCCAAGTTCTCGGTAAAACCTATTCGAGACCACTTCCTGCTCATGCCCGTGGCGCGCCTCGCCCGCAAGGCGCAACAGGCGCTCCTCCGGGTCGCCCTCGCCCTGCAACACGTTCAAAATCATGGCGTGGCTGGTCGCGAAGCGGGGGTGCAACACTTCCGGCTCAGCGTTCTGCAGTCGGTCGAATGTGCCCTTCGTCCACGACAGCTCCCCCTGCCTTTTCGTGGGGGGCCGCTTGCGGGCAAGTTTGCGTTTCTTCTTCACGTCTCCCGCCTCTTGGGCGGCGGTCATCTTCGCTCTGCGGTTGATTTTCTCCAACTCTTGTTCTGATGCAATAGCGCGGACATATCCGACCGGGTCGAAACCGGGGCGCCCCGCGCGGCCACTAATCTGGTGGAACTCTCGGGCTGAAAGGTGGCGTTCGCGGCGGCCATCATATTTCACGAGAGAAGTGAACAGGACCGTGCGAATGGGGACGTTGATCCCCACCCCCAAAGTGTCCGTGCCGCAGATGGCCAGCAGAAGCCCTTTTTGGGCGAGGCGCTCCACAGCCCGACGGTAGCGGGGTAGCATGCCGGCGTGGTGCACGGCGACCCCTTTGCTGAGCAGGTCCCGCAGAGTCTTACCGAATCCGCGTCGCATCTCTACGCCTGCAAGGACACGTTTGATCTCTTCCCGCTGCTCTTTGGGTACCGACAGTCCCCGCGCTAAATCGACTGCCGTTTTTACCGCGTCGGCTTGGGCGAAGTGCACGATGTAGATGGGTGCGCGGTCCTCCTTGATCAACTGTTCCACGGCTATAGGGAGTGGTTCGAAAATGTAGTCGAACTCTAGGGGGACGGGGCGGGGCGCGTCCGAGATGAGTGCCGCTTCCTTCCCTGTCCGCTCCGACAGCTCTTCACGCAGCACCTTGGAGTCTCCGAGGGTCGCAGACAAGAACACGTATTGGGGTTTCGTTGCCTCCAGTAGGGGAACCTGCCACGCCCAACCCCTCTGCGGGTCAGAGTAGAAGTGGAACTCATCCATGATCACCATGTCAGTGTCAATACTGTCCCCTTCCCGCAAGGTTTGGTTCGCCAAGATTTCCGCCGTGCAGCAGATGATGGGGGCCTCCGCGTTCAAGGACACGTCCCCCGTCACCATTCCCACGTTCTCAGCGCCAAACGCGTCCACAAGTTCGAAGAACTTTTCGCTCACCAAAGCTTTCAGGGGCGCAGTGTAGTAGGAGCGTCCCCCGCGGGCGAGGGAGACGAAGTGGGCGGCGAACGCGATCATCGACTTGCCTGAGCCGGTAGGGGTCTGGACCACCACGTGGTTCCCGGTGAGTAACTCTATGAGCGCTTCCTCCTGATGGGGGTAGAGGGGGCGCCCCGTTTCCTCCGCCCAAGTGGTGAACGCTTCGTAGAGGGCGTCCTCATCGTCAAGTGCGTCCTCGTCCTCAAGCTGGTCTAACCGTTCGTTCAAAATAGCGCTCATGGCCAAATCATCGCACGTGGCCAAACCAGCGCGCGTGGAATGCGAAATAGGCGGTAGAATCTGGTGGTATGCGTATCGTTCGATTTTCCGATGGTTCCCAACCCAAGTACGGCCTGTTGAAAGACGACTCAACCCGGATTTTCGTTTTGCGTGGGGACCCACTGTTCTCTGAAGTTCAAGTGAGTGGGGAAGTGTTCGAGCT
>CAYFUO010000050.1:0-12430 GCA_964346255.1 uncultured Actinomyces sp.
CTGTCCAGCGTCCCCGCTGCGAAATAGCTCCGCATCAGCACCTGAGAAAAACTGTTGTTTAGTGGCCCTTTTGGATACAAATCGACGTTTGGGCAAACGTCAAAAGGTTGTCGCCAGGGGTATTCAAAATTGGCTGAGGGGGTTTCAACTTGTGCGTTGGTGGGTTCATCCGACTGGGGACTGGTCGTGGGATTCGCCCTTGAGGCTCGGTGACCGTGTCCTTGCAAGAGGGTTTTCAGCGGCTAGTGGGGCTGTGAGCGCTCGTGGTGGCACTGATTGGGGTATTCTGGATGTTGGCGATGGATCCCGCCTGGGTGAGACCCCGAACTGCCGTGCGGCTGATGGTTTCCTGCACCGAGACTACGGGCAGGTTGCGCTGCCCAGAACGGGGCGGCGATGACCAAGCGTCAACCACAGACCTCACCAAGCGGACCAACGCCTTCCTGCGGGCATATTGTCACCCTTGGACTTGTCATAGCGGGAGCGTCTGTTGGGACCCTCCTACGCGCCGTGATCGAAGGGGCTTTCCCTACCGCACACGGGTCGTGGCCGTGGGCAACCTTCCTGATCAATCTCGCTGGCAGTTTCCTCTTGGGGTTCTTGCTTGAGTCATTGGAAAGATCCGGCGCGGACACCGGTTGGCGGCGCAGTGTCCGATTCGCGGTGGGCACCGGGTTGATCGGCGGGTTCACCACGTACTCCACATTCGTCTTGGAGGTTTACACGCTTGCTGATTCCGGCGCACTGATTTTGTCAGTGGCCTATGCCGTTGTCAGCGTGCTGATTGGACTCGGCGCCGCTCTAGCGGGCTTCATTGTGGCAGGGCGTCTGGTCGTAGGCACCCGACCCGGCAAGGAGGGGCGATGATCCTTCTCTTAACATCCCTGGCAGGAGGGATCGGCGGCGGGGCACGGCTCACAGTGGACACCTGGGTCACCAAGCACAACCGCCTGTCGGTTCCCATGGGAACGGCGGTTGTGAACGTAACCGCGTGCATACTCTTAGGGTTCGTGGCCGGACTAGTGGCCAGCCACATTCAATGGCAGCCACTCCAACAGATTCTGGGTGTGGGACTGCTTGGCGGGTACTCAACTTTTAGTACCGCGTCCATTGAGGGAGCCCGTCTCATACGTCAAAAACGCTACCTGGCCGCCATCGTCCACGCAGGAGGAATGCTGGTAGTCAGCATCATTGCCACCGTCTTGGGACTGGTGATCGGAAGCGCAGTATAGGCGTGGCGCATCGCGGCTCGGAGCTTAGAACCGCTACGACTCCGTCACCGATACAAACTGCTCATCCTTGCACCGAATCACTATGATGCCGTCCCCGCTGACCACGGCTTCGGCCACGAGGGCGTTCCACGCCTCGGGCGTGTAGGCCAGAGGCGGCTGGGTTTGTAGGTATTCGTGGACTTGGTGCGCGTTGCGACGCTGGTTCTCGGTTTCTTTGATGGCGGCGGCGACCTGAGCGCGCTTGGCATCAATATCCTGGTACTTAGCCTCCAGGCTCTCGTAGCCTGCCTCGTATTGGTCAGGGTCGAGGGGTACCTTTGTGCCTGCGCTGATCAGGGTGTTCATGCGGGCGATGAGCCCTTCGGCTTGTTCGTCTAGACGCGTGAGTTCGGCACGGAGCTTCTCGGTGTTGAAGACCGTGGCATCCAGGTCCTCGAGGACGTCGCGTGAAGCCGATGCTTCGCTCATTTTGTCTGTGAGGGCTTTAACGAAGGCTTCTTCGATCTGCGTTTCGGTGACGTGGGGTGTGGTGCAGCCGGTTTTGTCTCCTTCGTATTTGTTGTTGCATCGCCAGATGTGGCGGGCGTACTTCGATGTGGAATGCCAGGTTTTCCGCCCGAACCACCCTCCGCACCCTCCGCAGCGAATCTTGGCTGCGAAGGGGTGGCTGCTGCGCACACTGGGGTTCTTGCGTCGCTCGGTCTCACGCTGGACTTGTTCCCACACGGCAGGGTCAATGATCGCTTCGTGGTTGCCAGTCACGTAGTACTGGGGCACTTCACCTTCGTTGACCTTGGTTTTCTTGGTCAGGAAATCAACGGTGAGGCTCTTTTGCAAGAGCGCGTCGCCTTTGTATTTCTCGTTTTTGAGGATGGAACGGATGGTGGTGGTCGTCCACTTGGTTTTACCCCGGGGCGTTGGGATTCCCTCTGCTGTGAGTTCGCGGGCGATTCTCGCGGGCGCTTGGCCGCTCAGGTAGCTCGAGTAGATGCGGCGCACAACCTTGGCTTGGCTCTCATCAATGGCGAGTCCGCCGTCTTCACCTTTCTTGTAGCCAAGCAGGGATGAGTAGGGAACCATGACCCGCCCATTAGCGAAGGCTCGCCGGTGCCCCCAGGTGACGTTCTCGGAGATAGACCGCGATTCTTCTTGGGCGAGGCTGGACATGATGGTGATGAGCAGCTCGCCCTTGGAGTCAAAAGTCCAAATGTTCTCTTTCTCGAAGAACACCTCGACACCGGCGTCTTTGAGGTTTCGTACCGTGGTGAGGGAATCGACGGTGTTACGGGCGAAACGGGACACGCTTTTGGTGACGATCAAGTCGATCTTGCCTGCGAGGGCGTCTTGGACCATGGAGCGAAACCCGCCGCGTTTGGCGGTGGAGGTGCCGCTGATTCCTTCGTCGGTGTAGATGCCTGCGAGTTCCCAGTCTGCGTGGTTTTGGATGTAGTCGGTGTAGTAGGAGACTTGGGCGGCGTAAGACCCGGCTTGTTCTTCCATGTCGGTTGAAACGCGCGCGTATCCCGCGACCCGCCTGGTGGTTTGCTGCGTGGCCGGTCGGTTTGCGTGCAGTGGCCGACTCGCGGGGATGGTGGTGACTTTAGACATCGCTTATCACTCCTTTGGCGTAGATGAATCCTTTGGTTTCGCCGTTGTGTAGGTTGGCGCGGACCCTCCCGCCGGGCGCGACGGTGATGTTTTCGATTCGGGTCAAAACGGCTTCTGGGTCCCACTCGTCCAGGCCGAGCGCTTTCACGCACGCGTCTTTGAGGGCCTGTTCGCCAACTTGGGGCGAGCCACAGGGGTTCCCGGTTCCTTGTGTCGCGGTCCAGCACCACCAGAAGACCCGTTTCACCCCGGCTCGGGTGGTTCGGGTGCGCCGGTGGAAGTGGCGAGAGCACTCGGTGCACACCACTTTTGAGGTCAGGGCACTGTAGCCGCCGGGGCTACGTGCCAGTCCCACTTGACGCCTTCTCGCCAGTTCTTTTTGCACGGCCTCGAACGTGTCGTCATCAATGATTGCCGCGTGCGTGTCTTCGATCAGGTACCTGGGCAATTCCCCACGGTTCACTGTCGTCGAAGCGTTATCGCCGATGCGGGTGCGGTAGCACTTCTGCGCCAAAACACGTCCGGTATAGCGCTCGTTCTCTAAGAGGCGACGCAGGTTCTTACCCAGGAACTTCTTCCCACGCCGCGGTTTCACGCCCTCACGGTTCAGCGCTTCGGCGGTGGCTTCGGGAGTGATGCCCGCCAGGTAGTCGCTAAAGAGCCTGCGCACGACCGCGGCTTCTTCGGGGATGATCTCTAGGGCGCCGCCCTCGTATTTGTAGCCGTAGATTTGGCAGGGCGTGGGTTTGCCTTCTTGGAAGCCTCGGGTGATTCCCCACTTGGTGTTCTGGCTGATTTGCTCAGACTCGGCCTGCGCGAAAGAGGCTAAGAGGGTCAGCAGCAGTTCCCCGTCCCCCGTTGAGGTGTCGATGTTTTCGCGTTCAAAGCGCACCGGGACTGCCAGGTCGGATAGTTCACGCACGGCGGCAAGTAAGTCCACGGTGTTGCGGGCGAAACGGGAGATGCTTTTAGTTAGGACCAGGTCAACTTCGCCGGCGCGGGCGGCGTTCATGAGGGCGTTGAACCCGTCGCGTTTGCGGGTGCTGGTGGCGGTGATCCCTTCATCGGTGTACACGCCCGCGTAGTCCCAGGCGGGGTTTTCTTGAATGAGACGTGAGTAGTAAGAAACCTGGGCTGCGAAGGAGGCGGGCAGACGCCCCTCGTCGCTGGAGACGCGCGCGTAGGCAGCCACTCTCAGTCTCTTTGGGTGAGGCGCTTTGGCGGGGATAACTTCTAGTGTTCCCAACACTTCCTCCTATCTCGCGGGCTTGGTTTTGTTTGTATCCATACACGCTCTAAGCCCGGTCTTTATCAAGTCGAACCCGCAGGTTCAGTGCCCCCACCAGGCGCGGGTTCGCGGCGGCGATGCGCTCTAGAACGGCCCGCCCTTGTGTTTCGGTGAGGACGCCTCGAGCCATGAGTTCATCGACGAAAGCAACGCTTTGAAGTAGGCGCACTTCACCGCAGAACTGGTCTGCTCTCATGGTTTGCCGCCGCGGGTCCCGAAGCGGGTTTTCACATAGCAGGCGTGGGTGCAGTATTTGCGGGTCCTGTTCCCATAAGCCGTGAACTGGGCTCCGCACCCAGCGCAGACGAACGTGTAGAGAGCTTTGCGGTCTAAACGCTCTGGATGTTCATGCCACCAGGCCAGGCGACACTTGGCCGAACAAAACCTGCGTGAGGTCCCACTTTGGACCAGCACCGCTTGGCACTGGTTGCACTCCCCGGACGCCCCGCTCTCCCCACCAGTCGGGGTGCGTCGACAGATTGATTTCACCGTGCTTTCGGGCACACCAGTCGCTTCGCTGATCTGCTTGTAACTGCCACCGCGTCGGCGCAACTCCACGACGCGTTCTTTCACTAAGACGTCCATTCGCCGTCTCCCTTCCAAGAGTTCCTCACTTGGGAGGCCTTGGAAGGGCCCGAAATATAACCCCCACCGGAAAACCGGTGTGTTAAACGCAAAAATGCGCCCCACCCGACATGCACCCCGAGTGAGGCGAACATGTGGGTGGGGCGCTGCCGGTGGGGCTGCTGGCTAGTAGCCGAGTTTCTGGTTCACTCTTTTCTGCACTGCCGCATAGTTACTTCCCAGGCGACGCTTCCTCTCTTCACCGTTGCCGTAGTCTCCGCGGATCACCGCGTTGGCGAGCGCTTCAATATTGACCGCGGCTGGTTTAGAGGCGGGCGTTCCGGAGAGGATTTCGTTGACCCTTTTCTGCACTGCCGCGTAGTTGCTACCCAGGCGGCGCTTCCTGTCTTCACCGTTGCCGTAGTCCCCGCGGATCACGGCCTGGGCAAGGGATTCGATGTTCCCCGACGGCGCAGGAGCCGGGGCCGGAGCCGTAGTTGCACCGCTGCTGCCTTTGCCGATGTAGGGGGCGAGCACTTTGTTTGGCGGGTAGTAGTTGCCCGGGCATGACGTGGAAGAGCAGTCTTTGTGGCCAAGGATGGTGAGCTTCCCATAGCGCTTCTGAATGTCATCGATCAGTTCACCAATGGTCCTGCGGTCGGCCTCGGTGTTTCGCGGGTTGCATTCGATCCCGATGGATTGCTGGTTGCACGCCCAGTTGCCTGCATGCCAGGCGGTGTCTGCTTCTGGGACCATGCGCGCGACTTTGCCTGCTTCGACAACGTAGTGGGCGGAGTTGTTGCCTTTGCCGCTGGCGAACCAGCCGACCACTCCATCGAAGGAGGGTTTCTTCGCGGGGTCGTCCCAGTGGTGGATGACGATGTACTTGATTTTGTTGCCGCCCCGCCCTTTCGTGTGGCAGGGCGCGGTCTTGTTGGTGAGGAGTTGGTAAGACATGGTGGTGTTCCTTCCGGGTTTGTTAGTTGGATTGGCCAGGACTTGGCACCTCGAAGTGCCCGCCGGTTTCAGGGAGGGTTTCGGGGGTGTCGTGTTTTGGCGTGTACGGGTCAGCCCCACCAGGTGCGGGTCCCTCTTCGGGGTCGGGAACCGGGTCTGGGTCGGGGCCGGGCGCGGGGTCTGGATCTTTGTTTCCGGTCAGGCTCGCCAACGCGTCGCGCAGTGCCTGAGGTACGGGCAGGCCGAGGTGGGCGGCGTTCTCAATCAGGCTGATGCCCTCATTCGAGATATAGAAGAAGATCACTGCGGTGCGCAGCACGCCTCCTTCCCCAAGCACGTACACGTCGAGGAGGTTCGCGAGCCCCACGAGAACGAAGATGAGGACTTTCCTAGTGATCCCTTTGAAGCCGATACCGGATGAGACTTGATGGTCAATCACCGCGCAGGCAACTCCGGTGACGTAGTCGGCTACGACGAAGGCGAGGAGGGCGTAGAGGAACCCGTCCCACCCGCCCAAATACCAGCCGATGAAGCCACCAAGGCCGGTGAACATGGTTTGAAAAATGATGATGACAGTGCGCAAGAGGGTGCCTCCCAGGGGCTTTTTTGGGCAAAACAAAACGCGCCGCCAGTTGGCAGACGCGCAAAAAGAGAAAGAGGGTTGGTGTGTTTAGAGGTTCGGGTCGGTCAGTGCTTCCAACACGGCCCAGGTCGCATCGAACTCACCCTCGGCGGGCTCTTCGAGCCTCCCGCTGGCTGCGGGCTTGGCGGCACTCGCCCCACCACTAGTCCCATCGGGCGGGGTGATCAAGACGGGCGGTTCCTCAGTCAGGCTGGGGCTACTCATCGCGGTCACCGGCCTTGTCCGTGTTCTGTTCGAGGCTGGTGAGGAGCAGGTCGTAAGCGGTCGCGAGTGTTCCTTTCAACTCCACGTCCGCGTTTTCGAGGGTCTCTTTCAGCAGGGCTTCGTGGCCTGTGTAGGTGGCCTCGTCGATCACCGTGATTTCGCTGAGCAGTTTGGCGCGCTCGCCCTGGTATTCGGCGGCGGTCTCAGGGACTAACTCGAAGGTGTCGCCCTCTCGCACCAATTCACCCTCAGCGTCTTTCACGCCGTAGGTGTTCAGGAGTTCCACTTCGCTGGCCCCCAGGGTTTCCAGGGCGACAGCAATGAGGGCGAGGGCGCGAGTGCGGGCCCTAGATTGGCTGCCTTTTAGGGGCAGCGAGTCTAAGAGTTCGCTTACTGCTGGGAGCAGGTGGTTGGGGATTTCCAAATACATCAGGTGTGTCCTTTCCTTACAGGGTGGTGGGGATGGTGGTGAGGTTCGCGGAGGAGTAGTACGTCCAGGTGATGTTGGACCCAGACCCAGAAATCGATTTGACCCACCCTTGGTTGAAGTAGCCGATCAGCGAGTTCACGCGTTGGATCAAGGCGGTGATGCGGGCCATCACGTTCGTCATCTGGTAGTAAGTGCCGTTCGTCGTCAAATACAGGTGCGTAGTCGAAAACGAGACGGCAGCTTTGTTGCCGTTTCCAACCCAGGAGGGCCAGGCAGACCCGGTGGTGAAGTCTTGGAGGTTCACGAACCGGTTGCCCGCGGTGTAGAAGTTGTGGTTGTGCGCATACAGGCTCATGGTCAGGTGCATGCCTTTTTGCCCGTAAAACAAGCCTTTGGGGTCCATGCACAGCATTGAGGTGAACGTGCCGGTGGTGCCGGTGCGGTAGGACCACAAGATGAAGTCACCTTGCCCGCTGAGCTGGGTGACCATGCCCCGAACTGAGGTGGACCCGTCCTTGTACGAGGTGCCCATCATTCCCACGAAGCGGGTGCCGAAGTAGAAGTTCATTCCCGCCGAGGTGATCGTCCCCTCCAGGCTGGTCCCGTTGTACCAAGAGATCTGCGTCGGGGTGATCCTGATCGAACTTGTCCATCCGGCCAGGCCCACTTGGATGGCGTTGGAGGCGAGCTTGGCGGCGGTGATTGACCCGGCCTCGATTCTTGCTGCCGACAAGTAGCCGGTCGTGATTTTTGCGGCGTCCAGGTTCGCGATCTTCGCGTTCGTGATGGCCGCGTCCTTGATCATCGCCGTCAAAATGAAGCCCGACGAAATCGTCAACTTATCGCTCGTGATACTCCCCGCGGCGATCCGCGCCGCCGAGAGAGTCCCGGTGTTGATCTTCCCCGCGTCCAACGACCCGATTTTCGCATTCGTGATGGCCGCGTCTTTGATCATCGCCGTGGTGATGTACCCGGTGCCGATGGTGAGCTTGTCGGAGGTGATACTGCCCGCCTGGATGCGCTCAGCCGCCAAATATCCGGTGGTGATTTTCGCGGCGTCCAGGTTCGCGATCTTCGCGTTCGTGATCGCAGCGTCGGCGATCATCGCGGTTTTGATGACCGCATCATCAATCGTGGTCTCCCCGGAGAGGTGAATGCGGCGCGCGGCGATGAGGATGGTTTCTGGGGAAATGTTGATTTGGGCGATAATCTCCCCGGACTTGACCCGCAAGTTGACGTTGTTTTCAAGGGCGGTGATCGCAGCGTACGTGTCGGCTTGGAGGCCTTGGACGGTCACCTTGTAAGCGTTCAGGTCCTCGCTGGCGGTGACTGCTTTGTTGAACGCCGCATCGGCAGCATCCTTGGCGGCCTGGGAGTCTTTCTCCGCTTGCTCCACCGCCCCAGTGATGCCCGCGACTGTCCCTTGGACACTATTCGCGGTTTGCGCAGCATCCTCGGCGGCTTGCTTCGCCTCGTCAATGTCACCCTTGGCTGCGTCAAGAGCCTCGGTGGCCGCTGCTGCTGCCGCTTCGGCGCCTTTGGCGGCCTGGACTGCTGCCTGAACCTCAGCCATAGCGGCGTCCAGTTCGCCCTGGATTTGGGAATAGTTCAAATCCGAGGCGAGCGACACCCAACCGGGTGTCCCATCATCCGTGATCGCCCAGATCCAGATTTCGGTGAGTTCCCCGTTCTCTTTGAACCACACGTCCCCAATCTGCGGACTAGCGGGCTGTTTGGTCCCGTAGTAGTTGGTGTTCTTCCCCGAAGCACTAGCCAGCGCGAAGTCAGCGAGTTCCCCCGCCGCCTGGGCGGCTTCTCCAAGCGCGTTCACTTTGTTGGTGATGGACGTGAACTTCGCGGCGCTACTACCAAGCGTGATGTTCAGATAGGAGCCGGTCAGCGGATCGTACGCGTACGCCACCACCCGCGAAACGAGCCGCGCATTCAGGCCCGCGTGGATCACGGTGACCGTGTCACCGAGCAGCACCTGCTCCAAGTCCTGCAAGTCCGCATACTCGCGAGTCGATGCCAGGTCAGCGAAAGAGACTGAGTAGGAGGCAGAGGGCTCATCGAGCTTGCCCTCGGTGTACTGGAGTTTCGCGAGGCGGCGCAGTTCCGCATGCGCTTGGGCGAGAGTTAGCTCGTCTTCTTTTGGGGTTTGCCCCTCGGGTGTGGCTTTGACTTTCTCGAACCGCACGACTCGCACGTGCGGCTGCTGATACTGGCCGAGCTTCGGCGAGTCAACGTAGAGTTCTGGCAGTAGTAGGCCGTCGAAGCCGACCGGGAGGATGCGCGTGGTGACGGTGGTGAAGTCGAGGGTGCTTTTGTAGCCGGTGAGGTTCTTGCGGTCCTGGATCACTACGCCCCGGTCTGCGCCCCGCCTGGTTTGTTGGAGGATGTGGAAGTTATCCCGCGTATAGTCCCCACCCAGGCGACTCATGAGCGTGTTGTCGGTTCCCCCGTCCAGGATCGCTGCCGCCACGCTCATGCGCACCACGCGAATGTTCGCGATCGGACTGGCCGCCCCTTGGCTGGTGAAACCGGTGGGAAACTGCGCCGCGCCCAGCAACTGCGAGAGCGCCTGCTTGGGGTTTTTGTTGACGATGAAGGTGTCGGCCACCAGGTTTGACGCCAAGTCATAAAACACATGCAGGCAGACCACGTGTAGGAGCGCGTCGGTGGTGGCCTGGATTTCACTGATCCGGAACCCCTGGCGTTGGGACTCGCCTGGTACGGGGGCGGCGACAATATTCTCCACTGCCAACAACTCTGCTGCGGGCGCATCAGAGGGGTAGTCGAACTCGAAAGTGAAGCTGCCGTTGAGGGTTTCTGCCACCACCGGATTGATGATGTCCGCGTCCAAGGTTGCTTGCCCGCAGTAGGTGAAGTCGCGGGCGTCGCGGGGGTGAATGGTGATCACAGCATCCTCCAATTCGGCTCGATCGTTGCTTTGGTGACCCCCGCGGATACTTTGATGGCGTTGGGGCCTACGCGCAGCTGCGGATAGTCAGGGGTGATCGCGTCCGCCCCGGTCTTGGTTCCCACTCGGCACACTCGCAAAGCGCTGTCAATGGTCATGAGCCCGGTGGGGCTTTTCACCGAGAACACTTGCCCGTTCACTGTGAGTGTGTGGGTGCCGGTGCCTTCCAGGGTGATGACGGGTTGGGCGTAGACGTTGCCGCGGTTCACCAGACTCGTCTGCCCCGTGAACACCGTGGTTGGCGTGTCTTTCAGGTAGGCGAAGGGTGCGAGGCGCACCTCGACCTCGAAGACCGCGAACCCGGAGAACAACAGTTCGAGGCCGCCCACCACCACGTCCTTCACCTGGTAAAACACGCCCGCACTGGTTGACAGCTCGAGGGTTTTCGCGCCCACCAACGCGGCTGCAGCCTTCCGATACGCGCCGACCAGGTCACTGCCTTGTGCGGCTACTTGGAGGGAGAGTTCTTGGTCCTCCCACCCGTGTTCACGGGTGAGCGTGCCCTCACGGCCCAGCACTTCCAAATGCTCCACCACGCGTCTTGAAGTGGGAATGGAAGGTGGCCTGGTCACCCGCAAACCCAGGTCAGCCTCGGAGTTGGTTTTCCCGTTGATGGTGAACGAACGCACTACGAGCCCCTTTCCTGTTTAGTAGCTGGCGAGTAGGCCTTCGCGGCGTGCGAGGGTCTGCAGGCGGGCGTCAATGCTTGGCGTGAGCTTGCCGACCAGCGTCCCGTCATCAAGGACCACTCGCAGGTCAAGAGCACCTAGCAAACTGGCCGTCACCGAAGACACCAGTGACGGCAAATCCAGGCCACCCCCAGCGCCTGCCGTCCCGCTCGGGTCTGTGAACCCCAGAGGAGCCGGTGGCAGGCTGGTGAGGTTGCCGGGGTGGAAACTAGTCTCCGCGGTGATGGGCACTTGGATGCCTTTTTCGAGGCCGCTCATCGCCCCCAGCACGTCGTCTGCCATGTCCTGGGCTGCGTCGACGGCTTCGTGGCCCTCAGAAATGATCGCGCCGGTCAGGCCAGCGACCAGCATTTCCCCGATCCACGCCATTTCGGTGGAGGGTGAATGGATCCCGAAGAACCCCTTGATGCCAGACCACAGTCCGCCCAGCCAGCCGGAGACTTGATCCCACAGCCACCCGGCCAGTCCCGTGATGCCGTCCCACAGGCCGCGCACGATGTTCCCGCCGATCTGCACGATCTGCCACATGCCCTGCCCAAACGCGGTGACCAGGCCGGTGATGATTTCCCCGGCGGCCCGAGCGATTTGCACGACGATTTGGGGCAGGTTCTTGATCAGCGACACCAACAACTCCACCCCCGCCGACACCAACTGCGGGATCGAACCCAGGACCGCGGTAACCAGGCCACCAACGATTTGTGGGATCGCGGCGACCACGGCGGTAATGATCTGTGGGAGCGCGCCGACTAGGGCGATCAAGAGTTTGATGCCCGCATCAATCAAGAGCGGAATCGAACCAATCACCGCACTAATAATCGAGGAGACGATCTTGGGGATTGCCGCCACCACCGCCGTGATGATCTGCGGCAAAGCCTCAACTAGGGCGGTCAAGAGCGCGATGCCTGCGTCGATGATCAGTGGGATCGACTCGGTGAAGAACCCCAGGATCGCGTCCATGATCGCAGGGAGCGCCTCGACCAGTACGGGGACGGCTTCCATGAGGCCGGCCACCAACCCCAGTACCAGTTGCAACGCGGCGTCTAAGAGCAGCGGGAGGGATTCGATCAGGCCCGTGACAACCGCCTCCAAAGCCGCGACCGCGACAGGGAGGAGTTCAGGGAGCATGTCGGTCAGCCCCTGGGCGAGCGCCAGGATGATCTGGATGCCCGCCTCCACCACCACGGGCAGCGCGTCCAAGATGGCTGAGGCCATGAGCGGCACCGCGTTCATGATCACCTGCACCAGGGTCGGGACCAGGCCCGCTATCACTCCAAGGATTTGTGGGACCGCCCCACTGATCGCCCCCACCACGCCCGGCAGGGCCTGGGAAATACCCGTCACCAAAGCACCGATCATTTGGGTGCCTTTAGAGACCAGGTCCGGAATGGTGGTGGTGATTGCCTCCACCATCCCATCCACGGCGGAGCGCATCTTCTCCTCACCGCCCTCAGCGCCCTGCGCGAAATCCAACAGCGCACTGACCCCGTCCGCGAACGCTGGCAGCAGCGCGTTGGAGAGCTGGAGTTTCAGGCCGCTCAGAGTGTCTTTGACGCGGCCCATGGAAGAGTTGAACTTGCCTGCCGCATCCACCTGCTCGTCGCTCATCACCAGGCCCAGTTCGTGAGCGCGCTCGCGTAGTTCGTCCGTGTCCGCGCTCGTTTTGTTGAGCAGGGGTTGGAGTTCCATCGCGCCCTTACCGAACAGTTTCAACGCGGCGGCAGTGCGGTCAGCATCGCTTGGCATGTCTTGGAGGGCGGCGACCGTCATGTTGAGGGCTTCTTCGGGGCTCTTGCCCTTCACCTCATCAAAGGAGAGCCCCACGGCTTCGAAGGCTT
>CAYFUO010000051.1:0-12134 GCA_964346255.1 uncultured Actinomyces sp.
TAACCCTCTGCTTGCAAAGCAGATGCGCTACCAATTGCGCCACGGCCCCAAAAGCCACTCAACCTAGACTGAGACTCTCGTCTTCCCTAACGGGATGCCAAAGTTTCTCACTGTCCACCATGTCCCAGATCATCCGCCCGAAGAACAATAGGATTCCCGCTGAAGTTATGAAAAGGACGGTTCGTCGCATAAACTTGAACATGTCCCTCCGATCCCTCAACAAAACCCCGCTGCGCGAGATGACCTTCAACATGATGGTGGGCCTAGGTGGACTCGAACCACCGACCTCAGTCTTATCAGGACTGCGCTCTAACCAACTGAGCTATAGGCCCTCAACACTTGGAAACACTACCCGAGTGCCAGCGATCTTTCCAAACAGAAAGTTTGCACTGTGACTCGTATTTCACTCGTCCATCAGTGAGACGCGCACCCCACCCACGAGGCTCGCCAAAAGGTTGTACAGCAACGCTATCAGCGTCGACAGTGCAGTCATGATGATGATGTTCCCAACCCCAATAATCGTCGCGTAAGACACGACCCTTGGGAGCCTCACATACTCCATTAGGGACAAGAACTTCTGGGCACCCAGCTCGATGAGGAACTCCTCCACCGAGCCGAACACGTTCATGCCGTCCAGAACTTTCCAGACGACGATCGTGGCCACAACAGACGCTATGCCAAGGACGATGGAGGTTAAGAACGAGATCTTCAAAACCGACCAGGCATCCACCCTAGCGACCGTCAAGTCCACGTGGCGTGGCTCATCAGCGTATTCGGGAATGGTGAAACCCTCATACTCTTCAGTGGCGCTGACCTGCTCCACTTCGACCTGCTGGTGTTCAGGCATCACCTATCTCCTCACCGTGTGGATCTTCGTTAGACTCTACCTGAGACTCCTCGTTCCGAGTCACAGCGATCACGCGATCTTCCTCATCAAGGCGGGAAAGTATCACCCCCATGGTGTTCCGTCCCGTCTGCGGCACGTCGCCAACACTGACCCGGATCACCTTCCCGCTCTCAGCTATGGCTAGTAGCTCTTCCTCTTCACTTGTGACGAGGGCGCCCACCAACTCCCCACGGTCCTCATTCAGGCTCGCAGCCCGGATACCAAGCCCCCCACGGCCCTGAGCCCGGTACTCCTCAAGAGGGGTGCGTTTCGCGTAGCCACCTTCAGTGACCACCACAAGATCACTGTCCGGGTCAACTAACTCCATGGCGAGCACTTCGTCGTCACCCCTCAACCTGATGCCAACCACGCCTGAGGTGGCCCGCCCCGTGGGACGCAAAGCCTTGTCGCTTGCTTTGAACCGTAAGGACTGACCTTCTCGCGTGACCAAGATGAGCTCATCCTCACTCTCAATGGTGAGAGCTGAAATCACTTCATCCAAATCACCGCCCTCGTCCTCACGAAGGTTGATGGCGATCAGCCCAGCACGCCTAGGCGAGTCGTAGTCCGCGAGTGGCGTCTTCTTCACCATCCCCAACTTCGTGCCCAACACGAGGTGTTCAGCGTCGTCGTAGTCAGAGATGGCGAGCACCTGGGCTATCTTCTCCTCCGGCCGGAACGCGAGCAGGTTCGCAACATGCTGGCCGCGCGCATCTCGCCCACCTTCCGGCAACTCGTACGCCTTCACGCGGTACACCTGACCCATGTTAGTGAAGAACAGCAGCCAGTCGTGCGTGTTAGTTATGAAGAAATGGGAGATCTCATCGTCAGCGCGGAGTGAAGCGCCCCGAACCCCTTTACCGCCGCGTCTCTGCGCCCGGTAAGCATCAAGCTTTGTGCGCTTCGCGAAACCTTCCCGGGTGATCGTGACGACCACGTCCTCTTCAGGAACGAGGGCCTCCATCGAAATTTCGGGCCCGTAGGGGACGATGGGAGCCTGCCGCTCATCCCCGAACCGCTCCACGACCTCTTGCAACTCGGAGCCTATGATCTCTCTCTGACGGGTGGGAGAAGCCAAGACTCCTTGCAGGTCTTCCACCCGCGCACTGATCTCCTTGTGCTCATCCAGGATCTTTTGGGTCTCCATCGCGGCTAGGCGACGCAGCTGGAGAGCGAGAATCGCATCCGCCTGCACGTCGTCAATGCTCAGGAAAACAACCAGGCCGGCCCGCGCGTCAGCGACGGTCTTCGACCTGCGGATTAGCGCGATAACCTCATCCAAGTTTTCGAGGGCCCTCAAATAGCCTTCGAGGATGTGGAGACGCTCCCTAGCTTTCGCGAGACGGAACTGGGTGCGTCGAACGATCACTTCAATCTGGTGGGAAACCCAGTGGTGAACAAACCCGTCAATGGAAAGCGTGCGGGGAACACCATCCACGAGGGCCAGCATGTTCGCGGGGAAAGAGTCCTGCAGTTGCGTGCGCTTGTAGAGGTTGTTGAGCACCACTTTCGGGATGGCGTCCCTCTTCAGCACAATGACGAGCCGCTGCCCCACGTGACCCGACGTCTCATCGCGAATGTCGGCGATACCCTGTATCTCGCCGTTTCTCACCAGTTCAGCGATCTTCGCCGACAGGTTGTCAGGGTTCACCTGGTAGGGAAGCGATTTGACGACCAAACAGGTGCGGCCATGAATCTCTTCAACATCAACGGTCGCTCTTTGCACGATCGACCCGCGCCCAGTGCGGTAGGCGTCCTCAATGCCGCGGCGACCCAAAATGGCTGCCCCTGAAGGGAAGTCGGGTCCCTTAATGATCCCCAGCAGCGCTTCCAACAGCTCTTCGCGGGTCGCGTCAGGGTGATCCAAATACCACTGGACGCCCTCCGCTACCTCCACCAAGTTGTGGGGTGGGATGCGTGTCGCCATGCCGACAGCGATGCCCTCAGAACCGTTGACGAGCAGGTTCGGGAAACGTGAGGGGAGCACAACCGGTTCCTGGTTGCGCCCATCATAGTTGTCCTGAAAATCGACGGTGCCCTCATCGATGTCACGCACCATCTCCATGGCGAGCGGCGCCATCTTGCACTCTGTGTACCTGGGAGCCGCTGGCCCCAAGTTCCCGGGTGACCCAAAGTTCCCCTGACCATCTACCAGGGGGTACCTCAACGACCAGGGTTGCACCATCCGCGCGAGGGCGTCGTAAACGGAGGCGTCACCATGGGGGTGGTAGTGACTCATCACGTCACCAACAACACGCATGGCCTTGTAGTACCCGGCGTTCGGCCGGTAGCCGCCGTCATACATTGTGTACAGGATGCGGCGGTGGACGGGTTTCATCCCGTCCCTCACGTCCGGCAGGGCCCGCCCCACGATGACGCTCATCGCGTAGTCCAAGTAGGACCGCTGCATCTCGCTTTCCAGGTTGACGGGGTCGATACGACCCACCCCACCCGACCCTTCAGCGACGTCCGCCTCAGCCGCCGCCTCTTCGGTTGCGTCCGCTAACGCCTCCGCTATTCCTTCGGCCTCAAAGTTTTCGGACTCGACGTTTTCGTCCTGGTTCTCGTCACTCACAAATCGTCTCCTTGGGACTACTAAGCGTCAATGAAACGCACGTCAGCCGCGTTCCTTTGGATGAAGCTGCGTCTGGACTCAACGTCGTCACCCATTAGGACCGTGAAGATCTCGTCAGCGGCGGCCGCCTCACCCACCTCAACCTGTTTCAACAGGCGCCTGCTCGGGTCCATCGTGGTTTCCCACAGCTCTGAGTAGTCCATCTCACCCAGCCCCTTATAGCGTTGGATCCCGCCCTGATTCGGTAGTTTCCAGCCCTTCGCCACGCCCTCGTCCAACTTTTCGTCCCGCTCAAAGTCGGAGTAAACGTACTGGTGGGGAGCGTTCGACCACTTCAACCGGTAGAGCGGAGGGGTCGCCAAATAAATGTGTCCCGCCTCAACCAGCTCCCGCATGTAGCGGAAGAAAAACGTCATCAGCAGCGTCGCAATGTGCTGCCCATCAACGTCGGCGTCCGCCATCATGATGATCTTCCAGTAACGCAGTTTCTCTTTATCGAACTCTTCACCGATCCCCGTGCCGAGAGCGCCGATCAGCGCCTGAATGGTCTCAGAGTTCAGGGCCCGGTCAAGCCGCGCCTTCTCCACGTTCAAAATCTTGCCCCTAAGCGGCAGGATCGCCTGCGTGTCCGGGTTCCTCCCCATCACGGCTGAACCACCAGCAGAGTCGCCCTCAACAATGAACAGCTCGGAAATTCGGGGGTCCCGTGAGGAACAGTCATGCAGTTTCGAGGGCAACGCCACCGCGTCCAACACGGACTTGCGCCTAGTTGCTTCCCGAGCTTTCCTGGCCGCTAGCCTCGCCTGCTGGGCTGACTGAGCTTTACCGATGATCGCTTTAGCCTCATTCGGGTGAGCGTCGAACCAGTCCCCCAGCAGCGTGTAAGTCTGGGTTTGAACGAAAGTGCGGGCCTCAGTGTTACCCAACTTCGTTTTGGTTTGCCCCTCAAACTGGGGTTCCGTGAGTTTCACGCTCAGCACCGCGGTGAGCCCTTCACGAATGTCGTCCCCAGACAAGTTTTCGTCCCGGTCCTTCAACAGGTTCTTTTCACGCCCGTACTTGTTGGCGATAGTTGTCAGAGCGGTACGGAACCCCTCCTCGTGCGTGCCACCCTCCGTAGTGTTGATGGTGTTCGCGTAGGTGTAGATGGTTTCCGTGTAGGCCTGCGTCCACCGCATCGCCAACTCCATCGACATGGTTCCCTCATCGTTCTCCGCATCCAAAGCAATGATTTCCTCATTGACGGGCTGAGCACGCTTCGTGGAATCCAAGTACTCCACGTAGTCGGGTAGACCCCTGTGATACAGGTAAGAAACACTGCGACCCGACTCAGGGTCCTTTTGGGCGTCTTCACCCGTGATCTCGTCCCCACCAAGCGTTTCCTGAGTGCGCTCATCCGTCAGGGTGATCCGCAGGCCCTTGTTGAGAAACGCCATTTGTTGGAACCGTTGCCGCAGAATCTCGTAGTTGAACTCCACGGTCTCAAAAATGTCGGGGTCGGGCCAGAAAGTCTGGGTGGTGCCCGTGACGTCAGTGTCCCCAACCCGAACTAGGTCGGTGACGACGGACCCACCGTTAGCGAAACCGATCTCCCACTTCGAGCCCTCCCGGGACACCTCAGTTTTCACGCGGCGGGACAAAGCGTTGACCACTGAAATGCCCACGCCATGCAGCCCGCCGGACACCGAATACCCACCGCCACCGAACTTGCCGCCCGCGTGCAGGATCGTCATCACAACCTCAACGGTTGGGCGGCCCTCCGTGGGGTGCATGCCCACCGGGATCCCACGCCCATCATCCGTCACCCGCAAACCGCCATCGGCCAGCAGCGTGATCTCAATATGCTCACAGTATCCCGCCAGCGCCTCATCAACGGCGTTGTCCACAACCTCGTAAACCAAGTGGTGAAGGCCCCGTTCACCCGTGGAGCCAATGTACATCCCAGGCCGCTTCCGGACCGCTTCCAGCCCCTCAAGAACCGTGATGTCCGATTCGCCGTATGTTGCGGGTTCCGTCACGCGCTGTACCCCCATCCGCGGGCCCTGCCCGCCCTAACTTGCTTCGCCACACGCAAACCCCACCCCAACCAAATGGGATCTGGGCCAACAACACCCAGCGCAACCGGCTGGGACTACGTGGCGTGGCAGTCCGAAAACCGGGTTTCTATTCCTCTTAGCTCAAGCCTGCCAACCGGGGATTCGCACCCTCGTTTACCAGCCAATCCTATCAAATTTCGTGCTTTTCCTCGCTGTGAAAGAGGTGGCACTGAGTACAGGAGGTGCGTCAACCCGCCTGTGGAAAACCCGCGTAAATGCGCAGGTGGAAGCCGGTTCCCTACCCGTAGGTGTCGCGCGGTCCACGGCCCTGAACCGTGCGACGCCCCTTCTTCCAACTCGGCCCAGCAGGGGGGTAAACCAGCACCTTTTCCACCACGCCGGCGCCAACCATTTCGTCGATGCGCTTATGTATGAGGGGGAGCAGCAACCGCAGCTGTTGCGCCCACGCCGTCGACGTCGCCCTAGCCACGAGGGTGCCTTCCTCAAAACTTTCTATCGGGCAGTTCGCTGCCACCTGGGGTCCAACAATTTTCTCCCAGTTGCCGGTCACCTCCCCAACCGTGAGGGACCTCTGCCACCCCCTACGCTTCGTCTCCGCCACCAACACGTCTGCTAGAGGCTGCGGGTCCCACCAAGACGGCCTCGCCCCCGTCTTCGTTCTCGCCACCCCCGGCGGTGACGACCATCCCGCTTCTTTTCCCCCACCTTTTCTCCCTAAGGCTTGTCGGGGGAGCTCCCGCGCCCCGCTGGCCGCCCGCATGGCAGCGTGTTCCTTTTCGATCTGTTGCACCGCCGAGAAAAAGTCGACTTTAGAGGGGCTCTCATCTGCGAAGCCCGCGAAACCCGCATCATCCGCGGACCGTCTGGCCGCACCAGCCTTCTTTACGGGCCTCTTGGCAGGCTGACTTTTCCCGACGCCACTGAAATGTTTCCGCCTGTGCCTCTCATAGAATGCGCGGGCCACTTCGCTCTGCCGGTTTTCCTCCGCACCTGCTTCCCCCACCTCACTGGTCACCCTGCTCGCCTCCCCCCCGCGCGAGCGGACCCCAGTTCTTCCACCACGCTCCACCCATCCTCACCCCTTGAAACGTGGAACAGGTGGCCGTTCAATCCGGTGGGCAAGTCGGTTGGCACGGCGGAAGTGACAATCACCTGCCGCACGTCGCTCACCAGACTCGCCAAACGTTCCCTCCTTGTGGGGTCCAGCTCCGCGAACACGTCATCAAGTACGAGGACGGGACTGCGCCCCTCCTCCATGAGGATGCGTAGCTCCGCTAACCGCAGCATCAAAGCGGAAGACCACAGTTCCCCGTGGCTTGCGAAACCGCGAACTGGGAGGCCATCCAACTTGACGGCCATGTCGTCCCTGTGAGCGCCAACCAAGTTCACGCCCCTACGCAACTCCTGATCCCGCAAAGCCGTGGCTTGGTTCAAGAACTTGCGCGCAATCTCTTGGCGCCGGTCCTCCTTCGCGTCCACCAAGCGCCCCGCCTCCACTCGGGGACGGTGAGCAGCAGCAACCAGTGGTCCCTCCGCCCCAACCTCACGTTCCAGCAATGTCGAAACATAGCCCAACTGGGCCTCACGGTCGTCATCCGTTATGTCCCTGTAAATCTGGGTAGCAAGCGGTGCCATCGCATCAACGACGGCCAGCCTGTGCACGACCACGTCGGCCGAAAGGCCCGCCAACTTTCGGTCCCAAACCTCAAGCACGACTTCCTGCTCCGGTGACAGGGGCCGGCCACGCCGAACCTGACCGCCGAGCTCTTTCAAAGTGGCCGCACGTTGACGCGCCACCCTGTCATAGTCCTGCAGGATCCCCCGATAGTGGGGTTTCAACATCACCACAACATCATCTAGGAATCGTCGGCGACCACCCGGATCCCCCCTCAAAACCAAGAGGTCCTCCGGCGCGAAAACCACGACCCTCAAAATGCCGAGGAGATCCCGGGGGGGCACGGCCGCCTTATTGACCCTCGCCCTGTTCGCTCTTCCCCTAGCAACCTCCAGTTCAAGGAGGTGGCTGCGGTCCCCACGCTGAAGGCGCGCCCTCACCACCGCTCCCGCGGGAACGTCCTCGGGCCCCTCCCCCACACGAACCAGGTTCGCTGACGAGGACGCCCGGTGGGAAGAGAAAGCAGCCAAATAGGCCATTCCCTCCACCAAGTTGGTTTTGCCCCGCCCATTATTCCCCTGAAGGATGACAACCCCCGGCGGAAACTGGACCACCACTGACTTGTAGGAACGGAAATCTGTCAAAGCCAAGTCAGAAACGTACACGAAACGCTACCTCTTACCCGCCAGGCAGGATGGTGGCACCGGGCGCCACTGCCACAGAAAAATGCACGCGACCCTAAGCACCGAACCGGATCGGCATCAGCAGGTACTTGAACAGGTCATCGACTGGCCCGTCCGCTTCCTTCTGGCCCATCAGAACAGCAGCCTTCGTGGCGTCAGTGAAACCGAACCTCACATAGTCCGTGTCCAACGCGGCTAGACCGTCTTGAAGGAAAGAAGGGTTGAACGCAGTCTGTAGCGGTTCACTCCCGCGGACCAAACCGACTACTTCTTCAGCCTGAGCACTGTCCCCTTGACCGGCCTCTAGGGTGGCCGCCCCGTCCTCGAACGCCAACCGAACCTGCGTTTTCCGTTCCACAACCAGTGACACGCGTTTCACGGCCTCCAACAACTCGTGCCTGTCACAAACGTATTCAAGTGGGGTCTCACTGGGGAAGAGCTTATGAACCGGAGGATAGTCCCCATCCATTAGGGACGAGGTCGACTCCCGCTGCCCCGCCGAGAAACCTATTATCGCGGCGCGCGCCTGACTGGAATCGTCTGAAATGTGCACGTCTATCTCTGCGCCGCCACCCAAGTTCCGCGCCACATCCGTGAGCACCTTCGACTTCACCAGTATGGCGGCAGAAAACGTGGGGCTAGTAGGTTCCCACTTGAGCTTACGCATGGCCAACCGGTACCTGTCGGTGGCGAGAAGAGTCACGTCCTCTCCATTGATTTCCACGCGGACGCCCGTCAACAAAGGCAGAGTGTCATCCCGAGAGGTCGCTATCGCCACTTGACTGATCGCGGCGGCGAACTCGGTTCCACTCACCTTCCCCGACAGTGCGGGCATGACCGGCAGGTTCGGGTAGTCCTCTAAAGGCATGACACCCAAGGCGAACTTAATCCGCCCGCAAGTGATGTCAACGTGAGCGCCTTCTAACGTGACCGTCACGTCCTCGTTCGGGAGAGACTTCGCTATCTCACTGACGAGACGCCCAGAAATGAGTGTTTCGCCGGGCTCAAAAACTTCGGCCTGCACCTGCGCCAACGCTGAAACCTCATAGTCGAAAGATGAGATCTCCAGGGCCCCATCCTGGGACGCCTTCACGCGCAGTGCGGACAAGATCGGAATGGCGGGCCTCTGCTGTACTGCTTTCGCCGTCCACTGGACTGCCTCATTGAAAACATCGCGAGAAAGTTGGAATTTCACTGTGCCTCCGAAACAAACTCTGTGCTTCGTTCACTGTACCCGAACCACAAGGAACCCCATTGCGGGCTGAGAGAATTCTTATCCAAATTGAAGTTTGTAGCAGTAGTAGGGGGTGTTGAAACTGTGGAGAAGCCCCTGGCGCCCGATGAAACTGGGAAAGCGGGGTGTGGAGGGAATGTGGGTGGGGAAGTGGAAGGTGAGGGGTTTCTGTGGGCGGGGGAGAAACCACAAAACTGCATGCACCGGCCGCCCCTAGTTGTCCACGCCAAAAGTTGTTGTTTCCGCAGCCCAGCGCGTGTCATTCACATTGCGGCGCTGACAACGGCGAAGACACTAATAACCACACGCTTGTAAGCTGTGGGCAACCACTATTTGCCTTCGCGAGCTTTCCGTTTGATCCGGTTCGTTAGCTCCGTGACCTGGTTATAGGTTTCGCGTCGCTCCGCCATCAGCCCGGTTATCTTCTTATTTGCGTGCATGACGGTCGTATGGTCCCTACCACCGAAGGCCTCCCCGATTTTCGGCAGGGAAAGGTCCGTTAGCTCTCGACACAAGTACATCGCGATCTGGCGGGCCTCGACGACAGGACGAGTCCGGTTGGTGGAACGCAACTGTTCGACAGTGAAACCGAAGAAAGAGGCGGTTTGGCCCATGATCAAGGAAGACGAGATTTCGGTGTCATCCGGATCAGACAGGATGTCTTTCAAAACCATTTTCGCCAACGGAAGGTCTATCTCTTGGTGGGTGAGGGAAGCGAACGCTGTCACCCGCAGAAGAGAACCCTCTAGTTCCCTGATGTTCGCGGAGATCCGTTGAGCGATGTATTCGAGGACTTCCGGCTTCATTGGGATGCCCTCCGCGGCCGCTTTCATTTGCAAAATGGCGATCCGGGTTTCTAGGTCGGGTGGCTGCACGTCAGTGATGAGACCCGATTGGAACCGCGAACGCATCCTGTCCTCGAAACCAGAAAGCAGCTTCGGCGGCAGGTCGGAGGTGATGATTATCTGTTTGCCGGAGTGGTGGAGCGCGTTGAAGGTGTGGAAGAACTCTTCGACCGTCTCCTTCTTACCTTGAATGAACTGAATGTCATCGATCAGCAGGATGTCTGTTTGCCGATACCTCTGCTTGAACGCTTCCTTCGTGCCTTCAAGGATCGCGTTGATGAAGTCGTTCGTGAATTCCTCAGAGTTCACGTATGTCACGCGGAGCTGGGGGTAAAGGGACAGTGCGTAGTGCCCGATCGCGTGGAGCAGGTGCGTTTTTCCTAAGCCCGAGTCGCCATAGATGAACAGGGGGTTATATGCGCGGGCGGGTGCTTCCGCTACCGCTAGGGCCGCGGCGTGGGGGAAACGGTTCGAAGGACCGATGACGAAGTTGTCGAAAAGGTACTTGGGGTTTAACACCACATCTTGGGTGGGACCGTTGAAGACCGGTGCGGGAGCCCTCTGGGGGAGCGCCTGCTCCCAAGCGGTGGGCGCCTCCTGTTGGGGTGGCGCGGATTCAAGGGAGGAATCAACGGTGACAGCTATGCGGGTGGGCCGCCCCAAAGCGTTCTCAAATGCGGCAGCTAACGCTGGGGCGAGCCTAGTTTCCATGAAGGTCTTAGTGAACTCGTTGGGGACAGCCAACAGGATGGTTCCCTCAATGTCACCTAACGGTTTCGCCATCCGGAGGAAGGCGGCGTGGGCGGGTCCAAGCTCTTCGAGGTCCAACTGCTCCAGAGCGCGCTCCCAAGCTGAAGCGAGTGTCGAACCTGGCATGTGGCCCACCTTCCGTAACCCGCCTGAGACCCCCAAGAGGGGTCGTGCCCTCCATGCAACCCTACTCGGAAGCTGCCCAGACTCCACTTGGGGAACGGCCTGTGGATAAAAGATCACCTACTTACAGCCGTGTAATCTGGCGGCTTCTTCCCAGAGAAAGAGGTCGGCGCGCTCCATTTGGGCCGTCGTGCCAGCCTTGGCTGTGGACAGAGCCTCGGGGTTATCCACCGGTTAACCCACAGGTGTGGATGTGCGTGGAATGTGACGAAGCACGTTCTTATTGACCGGTCAAACCGCCCGGCGTATCCTTGGCGCGCATATGCGTGCAGCCCCTAACTGGGGTGACCGCGAACCCGGCAGCGCCGCGCTGTCCTTCCTAGGAGTGATCATGACCAAACGTACTTACCAACCCAGCAACCGCAGGCGCCACAAGAAGCACGGTTTCCGTCTTCGGATGCGCACCAGGCAAGGTCGCTCCATCCTTTCGGCGCGTCGCCGTAAGGGTCGCAAGCGGCTGTCAGTCTAGTTAGTAACTGGCTTTGAGCGTTGGGCGCGTGAAACGTTTCCCGCCGGCCGCTCGGGTGGGGTCACGCCGGTGATACCCGCACGAAACCGCCTGAGCAGGAGCGGTGGATTCGACGATGCTATTCGGCGTGGCAGGCGGTTTGGAGACCGAAGAATGGTCGTGCACTACCTGGCTGCCCACGGCGCGTCGGAGGCGGGGCCCCTTGTGGGTGTGACGGTCGCGAAACGCCAAATCCCCCTCGCATCGGGCCGGAATCGGTTGAAACGACAGCTGCGGCACCTTCTCAGCGACCGGCTGGGTGAAATCCCGGCCGGTTCGAAGGTCGTTGTCAGAGTGTTAAGAGGTGCGGAGGGCGCGTCCAGTGAGGAACTCGGTTCCTCACTGGATCGACTGTTGGCCCGCGCTATGGGGGGCGTCAAGGATCCGGCCGCACCGCGGGTGAAGGAGCGGAAATGAGGGTTTGGGAAGCGCTGAAGTCTTTCTTCGCCGCCGTGCTGATCGCGCCCATCCGCGTGTACCAAGTGCTCATCTCCCCACTCATTCCCCAACGCTGCAAGTACTACCCGTCGTGTTCCGCCTACGCCGTTGAGGCACTCAAGGTTCATGGCCCACTTAAGGGCTTGGCTCTAGGGACCTGGAGGGTGCTTCGGTGCAACCCGTGGAGTCGAGGTGGAGTGGACCACGTGCCTGAGAAAGGGCGGTGGGCGAGCCCGGAGTGGATCCCTCCCGACGACTGGCCGGGGCATGATTCGCCGAAAGAGTAACCGTGGCGGTGTACCGCAAATTCACTGTTTGGGTGATAGCTTGCCTACAGTGGTTGTGGCCGACTAAAAGAGT
>CAYFUO010000052.1:0-8480 GCA_964346255.1 uncultured Actinomyces sp.
AGTTGGCGCTTCCCCTGCACCCGGAGTACCGGACCATGCCGATGGTCTGGTACATCCCGCCACTTTCACCCGTGGTGGATGCGGTGACGGAGGCGGGCATGGACGGTGAAAACCACAAGATCTTGTTCACCACGGTCGCGAACATGCGCTTGCCCTTGGATTACTTGGCGGAGCTGTTCACTGCGGGTGACCAGGTGCCAGTTGAGAAGTCGCTGCGCCGACTGGTTGCCATGCGCTCCCACATGCGGGACGTCAACCTGGGTAACGAGCCGCAGCCCGAGATCGCTGAGGCGGTCGGCATGACTGGGCGCGACTTGGAGGAAATGTACCGCCTGCTCGCGATCGCGAAGTATGAGGACCGGTACGTGATTCCCATGTCCTCTTCGAAGCCCGCGCCGCGGATGGAAGAGTTGGGGATCCCCACCTCCTCGATGACCGTGCCCCTCACCCCAGGTGTGGGAGCCCCACAGGCCTGCTACGAGGATGACACGGGTGGCCGCCCGCGTGCTGGGGGGCCCGTGCCCGTGGACCTTCGCGTGTGGGAAGGGGTTGGGAAGAAGTGACGAAACGTCGGTTCCTGTCCAGCATTTCCCCACCCTCCAGGGAACGCCGGGCACGATTCGTCACCGCACCCGGGATGGAGCAGACGGAGAGCGTGGAGTGCACTGCGACGCAAGTTCAGAACACTCACATGCTGCTCTCCGCACTGCTCGACTACCCGCGGCCCAACTTTGAGGACGCTCTCGATGCCGCCGACGAAATCACGCCCTCGCTGCCTGAGGAGGTAGCGGCCGACATTGAACGGTTTGTGGCGTGGGCGCGGGAAGAGGGCAAACGCAACATTGAAGAGCACTACGTGGAGACCTTCGACCAGAGGAGAAGGTGTGCCCTGTACCTCTCCTACTATTTGGCGGGGGACACGCGGGTGCGTGGTGGAGCGATCCTAGGTTTCCGTGCGCTACGCAAAGCAGTGGGCTACGACCTAGACACCGATGAGCTGGACGACTATCTGCCACTGTTGCTGGAGTTGTCCGGGCGATCCGGTGACCCAATGGTTTGGGACATGTTCGCCGCCCACCGCACCGGCATAGAAGTGATGAGGGCCGCCCTCCACGCGGTGCATTCCCCTTACAAACATTTGTTGGATGCGTTCACGCGCACCCTCCCAACGATCACGGACGAGGAAGAAGAAAAGTTCGTGGCGCTAGTTTCAGCGGGCCCCCCAACCGAACTGGTGGGCTTGGAGAACAACCTTTTCACGAGGAGCGAGTCGTGAGTTTTCTAGATTTATGGTGGACCTATTTCCCCTACGTAGTGTGGGCGAGCCTAATCATCGGGGTCATCTGGCGGTGGAACTACGACCAGTTCGGGTGGACAAGTAGGTCCTCCGAACTGTACGAGAAAAAGTGGTTGCGCCTCTCTTCCCCCCTGTTCCACTTCGGCATCCTAGGTGTCGGCGCCGGCCACCTTCTCGGCATCCTGGTCCCAGAGTCTTGGACGACCGCCCTCGGCATCAGCGAACACATGTACCACATGGCTGCCGTGATCTTCGGGTCCCTAGCGGGCCTAGCGACCGTTATCGGTTTGGTGGGTCTGCTGATCCGCAGGTTCAAGTACAAGTCGGTTCGCCTCGCCACCACGCCGGGTGACATTGTCACCTACACGTTTTTGACGGCGGCGATCTTCCTCGGCGCGTACGCGACGGTCACCCAACAGATTTTCGGCGAGCCGGGCGGCTACAACTATCGGGACACGATTTCTGTCTGGTTTCGTTCCGTCTTCTACCTGGACCCCCAGGCCCAGTTGATGGCGACGGCCCCACAGTCCTTCCAGTTGCACGTCCTCGCCGGGATGCTGTTGTTCGCGGTGTGGCCGTACACCAGGCTCGTGCACTTCTTCTCCGCGCCCGTTGGTTACACGACGCGCCCGTACACGGTGTACAGGGACCGCGCCACCACGGTTGGGAAACCCCAGCGTCCGCGTGGTTGGGCTGCGTTGCCGGACGGGAGTGAAGAGGTTCTTGTGAAACCGAAGCGGACTTACGTCGGGTCTTTCGACACTCCTCGCAGTGGCGAGTAGCTGCCCTTGCCGTAGGATTAGGGAATAGGTTTCCCTAATCCTACGAAAAGAGGCAATGAACGTGACTACCGCTGAGCCGCGCCGCAACATTGCCGAGGCTGTTTCCGCGATCCTCCAGTTGGACGGGTCTCAAAAAGAAGTGTTCCGAGCTTTGGCGCGGGCGACGGAAGCTCTGGATGTTCAAGAGTTGGCGGAAGAAGTTGGGTTGCACCCCAACTCGGTTCGGGATGCTTTAGCGGTCATGGTGGAAGAAGATCTGGTGGCGAGCACTCCGGAGCAGACCCGCCAGCGGGGTAGGCCCCGCCTCCTGTATGAGGCCGTCGTCAAGACGGACCCGACGGCGCTCGCCAGTGAACTAATGAATTTTTCGGCAGCTGTCGCCGACCAGATCCCAAACTTTTGTGATGAGTCCGTTTCGGTGGCGCGCTCGATAGGCGCGTCTTGGGGGCAGCGGATTCTGGCGCGAATGGGGATCCCCGACCATTCCCTGCTCCGCCCGATTGATGTGGAAGACGAGGGTGAGCTCGACTTCCACCTCAGTAAGCTGGCGTTGCTCATGTCGAACATGGGCTTCGAAGCCCGTTTGGGTGAATCTGTTGGCGAAATGCGCATCTACTCCTGCCCCCTACTGACGGGGGAGGTTGAAGGCTCTGCTCTAGTCTGCCAAATTCACCAGGGGATGATGAGTGAACTAGTGGGGCGCTTATCGCAGGGCAGGTTGGAAGCGGACCTAAAGCCTTTTGCTACCCCAACCCATTGCTTGGTGAACATTTCGCGCCGACCGTCGGGTTGAGCGGCCATCTGAGGAGAGGTAGGCCCCTGTCTTAGAGCTTGAGTGGTACACGGGTCGCTCTTCCCCCGGACTGAACGCACACGGCTGGGTTTTCTCCCCCGACCGAACACACAGTGTTCAAAACAATCAGATAACGCTGGAAACCTTGCCGTGCGTTCGGTCGGGGTGATTCTGGGCTGCCGTGCGTTCGGTTGGGGTGATTCTTGGTTGCTGTGCGTTCAGTCGGGGGCGTGAGGTCGCGTGTGCGTTCAGTTGGGGGCGCGGCTAACGTTCCGGTTCAGGTCGGGGGGCCTCCGAGTGTCGGGGTCGCCGGAACAGTTGGCGCTTGAAGGTCGCGCGCAGCCTCTCTTTGTTCACCGCCCCTATGGCCGTCAACGGGATGCTGGCGGGACACGCGAGGGCGCACTCCCCATAATTTGAGCAGGGACCAAAGTTCTGATCGGCCACCTCTAGCATCGCTTTCGCTCGCCGAGCGCGCTCTTCCGAGGGTAGAGGCAGCATGGACAGGTGGCTGAGCTTCGCCCCCAAGAAGAGGTGTGCCGACCCGTTGGGGCATGCGGCCACGCACGCACCGCAGCCTATGCAGGCCGCGAAATCTAGCGCTTCTTCAACGGTGTCGTGGGGTGCGGGCACGGCGTCCGCGTCGGGGGCCGTCCCAGCGTCCACCGACACATAGCCGCCCGCCTCAATCAGGGCGTCCAACGCGCTCCGGTCGATCATCAAGTCCTTGAGGACGGGGTAGGCGTGAGCGTTCATGGGTTGGAGTCGAATGGTTTGCCCATCTTGGAAGCTCCGCAAGCGTTGGTGGCAGGCTGGAGTGTTACGGGTGGGCCCCTGAGGGAAACCGTTCACCGTGATCCCGCACGCCCCGCACACCCCTTCCCGACAGTCAGATTCGAACGCGACCGCTTCTTTCCCGTCCGCAACCAAGCGGACATTTAACCGGTCGAGCAGTTCGAGGATGCTCATGGATGGGTCCAAGTCGACCATGGCGTGGGACTCCCAATAGGCGGGGGAGCCCGGTGTTTCCCGCAGGACCTCAACAGTCAGGTTCATGTGTAGCTCCTGGTTGCAAGCGGCACGGCCTCAAAGTGGAGGGGTTCGTAGTGGCGGGTGAACAACATGTTGCCGGCCGCGTCCCTTTCAGTTTCCCAAGCGGAGATGAAGGAATAGTCCTCGTCGTTGCGTTTCGCTTCCCCACCCTTTTGGTGTTCGGAGCGGAAGTGCGCGCCACTGGACTCGTCCCGGTCCAAGGCGTCTACGATCATCAACTCAGCTAAGTCGAGGAAGTCAGCCACCCGACCCGCTTTCTCGAGGGTCTGGTTGACGCCGTCCTGCCCGCCGGGCACCGAAACGTCCTTCCAAAAGTCTTCCCGCAAAACTGCCACTTGGTCACGCGCAAACTCGAGGGACTCCTTCGACCGCTCCACGCCGACACCCTCATACAGAATGTCGCCTAGACGCCTGTGGAACTCGGTTGGGCTCGTCGTCCCACCAACGGCGAGCAACCGGTCAATGCGCTGCTCAACTTTTCGTAGGGCTTTTTGCACGGCGGGTGCGTCCTCGTCCAAAAGTGGCTCACCGAGCTGGGGCGCCAAATAGTTCGGCACTGAGAACGGCAGTGTGAACCAACCGTCGACGCACGCGCTCAACAGCGAGTTTGCGCCCAACCGGTTCGCCCCGTGGTAGCCGTAGGCAGCTTCCCCGCCGACAAACAGGCCGGGCACGTTCGACATCAGGTTGTAGTCCGTCCACAGTCCCCCCATGGTGAAGTGGGCGCCGGGGGCGATACGCATGGGGGTTTCGTAGGGGTCCTCACCGGTCGCCTTCTTGTACATTTCGAAGAGGTTCCCGTAGCCCCTTCGGATTGCTTCCTTACCCTTCTTTACGAGGGCGTCGTGGAAATCCAGGTAGACAGAGTTCTTTAGGGGGCCTACCCCCTTGCCAGCCTTGATCTGTTCGTTCGCGGCGCGGGAAGAAATGTCGCGGGGAGCGAGGTTACCGAACGCTGGGTACTTGCGTTCCAAGTAGTAGTCGCGGTCCTCAGGGGGGATCTGCTCTGGTGGGCGGATCTCATCAGGGTCTTTGGGAACCCAGATGCGCCCATCGTTGCGCAGCGACTCACTCATCAGGATCGTTTTCGACTGCCACGGAGAGTTGACCGGGAGGGCAGTCGGGTGGAACTGGATGTAGGACACGTGGGAGAAACGGGCGCCAGCCTCGTGCGCACGCCAAGCCGCCGTCGCGTTGGAGTTCACGGCCAACGTCGAATAGTAGTAGATAGACCCGTAGCCGCCCGTGGCGAGGACGACTGCGTGAGCGAGGATCGGGTAGATTTCCCCAGTCACCAAGTCGCGGACGACGACACCTTTCGCTTTCCCATCCTCAACGATGAGGTCCAACATTTCCGTCCGAGCATGCAGGGTGACGGTGCCGCGATTCACTTGCCGCCACAGGGCCTGAGAGCCGGCCAACTGGAGTTGTTGGCCGCTCATTCCCCGCGCGTAGTACGTGCGCGAAACCTGCACGCCACCGAAGGAGCGGGTGGCGAGCGTTCCGCCGTACTCGCGGGCGAATGGGGTGCCGATGGCGTTCATGTGGTCGATGACGCGCACCGACTCTTCACCCAGCCGGAATGCTTCAGCTTCCCGGGCCCTGAAGTCCCCACCTTTGATGGTGTCGGTGACGAACCGGTCGAGGGAGTCCCCATCTACTTTGCGGGCGCGCGCCGCGTTGATTCCGCCTTGGGCGGCGATCGAGTGGGCTCGCCTGGGGGAGTCGTGGAAGGTCACGGCGTGAACGTTGTAGCCCAGTTCACCGAGCGCAGCGGCTGCGCCTCCGCCCGCCAAACCCGTGCCGACGACCACCACTTGGAACTTGGATCGGTTTAGGGGGCTGACAAGTCGATACTCGCTTTTTCTGCGTTCCCAAGCGGTCTTCGGGTCACCTTTAGGGGCGCCGGAAGAGACCAGGTCCCCAAGCTTCGCGCCCGCCACTTTCACGGGTGCGACGTGCTGGGCGCCATCCACGCGGGCCCCTTGGGTGGGTTTTCCTGAGGGCGAGCCTAGGTCTAAGTCCTTGGTTGAGGTCATGAGAGCACCCCTATTTGCACTAGGAGGGGGATGGCACCGTTCCCCAAAAGAATGGCGATCGAGCAGAGCCCCGCCACCCAGGCCGCCGTGGTTCGAAGCCTGTAACCCATGGCGCCCAAGTCTTGGGCCGCCGTTTCTACCCCGTGCCACACGTGGAGGGAGAGTAGCACCATGGTCAGGGAATACAGGAACGCGACTAGCGGCCGAGAGAAGGAGGCGATCATGTTCGCGTACGCGCTCGACGTTTCGATTCCTTGGCCTTCGAATTGGATGGTCGCAAAAGGCGCCCAACCGACAGTCAGGTCTAAGAGGTGGAAGATGAGGAACACGAGGATAATGGCGCCGGTGAAAGGCATGAGTGTCGCGGAGAGACTCTGCACCGTACTCTTGCCTGCTCTCGCCCGATCCCGCAGTGCGATCCGAGACTTCTTACCCCCACCTTTGCGGCCCCGCAACCACAGGATTGTTCCTGCGGCCACGTGAGCGACTAGAGCGAGGGCGAGCACCACGCGCGTCAGCCACAGCAGAGACTGCTTCGGTAATAGTGGGTAGAGGGCTTCACGCAGCCAAAAGGCGTACGTGTTGAAACTTTCGGGACCCAGGAAGACCTTCAAGTTTCCGAACAGGTGGATGAGGACGAACGCCACCCAAATCAGGCCAGTGACCGCCATCACGACTTTGAGGCCCCACGAGGACAAGCGGGGTCTACGGATTGGGCGGGTTACAGAAGTCATTGGGGCCTCCTGAGCGCCAGTGTAGGTTTCCTTTCACCGCCGGGAGACACGGCTGGCCCACAAGCACGCTTAAGCTGCTGGTGAGCGGGGGTGCGGGCCCCTTTTCTGGGCGGATGGTCCCACTCCTCGGTTAGCGACTTGTTATTCGGATGGCTTCCGCGGCGGCTTGGCGCCCCGCGCGAGTCGCGCCCAAGGTGGAGGCGGACGCACCGTAACCGGTGAAGAGTAGTCGGGGGGAGCGGGTGACACTCACCCCGTCCTTCGCGATCCGGATGCCCCCCGTTTTCTCTCGCAGTTTGAGGGGGGCGAGGTGGGAGATGGAAGGGCGGAACCCTGTCGCCCACAAAACCGCGTCGAGGGGAACCTCCCAAGCGTCGCCTCCGCTTTCGACTGGCCCGCCGGGGAGCGCAGGAATCTTTTCTCGCGTGGCAGTGTCGATCAGGTTTTCCGCTTCACCTTGGGGAAAGATGCATGCACCGTCCGGGCCACCGTTCGCTAAGACCACGCCGGTTTCAGTGAAGTTCAGGATTGGCCCACGAGAAATGAGTAAGCCACTTTTCACGTCCGGAGCGTACCTGGGTGAAAGGGGGATGCCGGTTTCCGCAACCACGGAGAGGGTGCGCAGGCCCGCAGACGTTCTCTTGGCGACCCTATCCTCGACGGCCGCCCCCCATTCTTCGTCGAAGGGCACCCCCGTCCACCGCGGCACCCCGCGGGTGGACCACACGGTTTCGACCCCACCTTGGGCTAGTTCTTGAATGTGTTGGATGGCGGACGTCCCGCCGCCAACGACCAGCACCCGCTGGCCAGCGAACTGGTTTGCGTCCCGGAAGTTCTTGGTGTGAAAGTGGGTGCCACGGAAAGTTTCCACTTTGGGGTAGTGGGGGATGAACGGGTTGTTCCACGTGCCCGTGGCGTTAATGACCACGCGGGAGCGAAATGGGCCGCGGTCTGTTTCAAGGTGGAAATGGTCGCCCTCGTCCCTCACCGCCAACACTTTCACTGGCCGCACCACCGGGAGGTTTCGCGCCTCTTCGAACGCCCCGTAGTAGCGGGAGACGACACTCGAGGACGGTTCGCTGGGGTCGACTTCCCCTAGGGGGAAGCGGGGGAGAGGGTGGATATCGTGGGCGCTTTGGAACGTGAGGGAGTCCCAGCGGTGACGCCACGCTCCACCGGGCCCCTCGTTCGCGTCCAACACGATGAACTCGGTGTGGGGCGCCATGCCCCTGGCTTGAAGGTAGTGTGCGGCGGTCAGTCCCGCCTGGCCTGCGCCGATCACGATTGTTTTGAGAATCTGTTCCTCCCCCGCGGGCTCAGCCCGTGACTGTCACTCTCACGCCACCACCCACCGCTCCTAACCACTCATTGGGGTGGCGGGAATGTGCCGTGTCGCGTTTTTTTAGTTGATGCGACTAGCATAAGTGTGTTTAGGGGGCGCGGCGCGCCCCACTCGTTCACTGCCTGGAGGCGACTTTGTTTTCCCCATCCGACGAAACCCTTCTCCCCTCACTGAGGGGCCTAGATGACGTTCACATTGAGGTTGTGGGTGGGGATCAGATCGATCGTCACACCGTCACGGGCTACTTGGTTTTGGCGAAAGAGAAGTTTGAAACGGGTGGCGCGGTTGGCGTGATGGTTGACGCGGACGGAGAGGTGCCCGGGTGCCTTGGGCTGTCCCGAGAGGGTTTGGACGCCGCCGGCTTCGAAGGGAAAGTGGGTGACACCCTAGTTATTCCCAGTGAGGAGGGCCTGATCGTCGCGGTTGGGATCGGTGGTGAA
>CAYFUO010000052.1:8580-12080 GCA_964346255.1 uncultured Actinomyces sp.
TTGGGGAACCATTCGGTGACGCCCGCCAAGGAACGTAGGGAACGGGTTCTTCGCGGGGTCACCTTAGGTCTGGCTTCTTCGCGTGCCACCCTGGTTGCCCGCGACCTGACGAATGCGCCGCCCGCCCACCTCACCCCCTCCCGCCTAGCCGAATACGCTTCGAGCCTGGCGGATTCCTACGGTTTTGAGGCGGACGTTCTCAAACGCAAGCAGTTGAAGGAGCTTGGCTGTGGCGGCATCTTGGCTGTGAACCGGGGTTCTAAGAGGCCCGCTCGACTCATAAAGCTCTCCTACGCCCCTGTGGGGGCCACGGAAGACACGAAGCGTTTGACGCTCGTGGGTAAGGGGATCACTTTCGACTCGGGGGGCCTGTCCTTGAAGCCCAGTGAGTCCATGATTGACATGAAGATGGACATGGGTGGGGCCGCTGCCGTCATCGGCGCGTTCACCGCCCTCGCGGACCTAGGTGTGTTGGTCAGGGTAGACGCCTACATTCCCACGACGGACAACATGATTTCGGGGGACTCCTACCGGCTCGGTGAAGTTCTTGTCGCCCGTGACGGGCACACGGTCGAAGTGAAGAACACGGACGCTGAGGGGCGCCTCGTGCTGATGGACGCCCTCGCTCTCGCCGCGGAGTCGAACCCGAACTGGATTGTTGACATCGCGACCCTCACGGGCGCCGCAATCGTCGCTTTGGGCACGGAGGTCGCCGCCCTGTTCGGCACTGACAGGGTGCTCGTCGAAGCGGTGGAGAAGTCCGCGGAACAGACGGGCGAGGCCGTCTGGGAGATGCCACTGCGAGCCTCCTACAACAAGCTACTCAAGTCTTCGGTCGCTGACTTGCAGAACGTGGGGGGCCGCTGGGGTGGGCCGATCACGGCTGCACTGTTCCTCCAGAACTTTGTTGGCGATTCCGCTTGGGCCCACTTGGACATCGCAGGCCCAATGTCTGCGGAGAAGGATGACGGTTGGGTTAGCGCTGGAGCCACGGGGTATGGGGCGCGACTGTTGTTGACGCTCGCCTACAACTTGGGTGTCAGCGAGGGTTGAGGCGAGATTGTCTGGCACAAGGACGAATGGTCACCCCACAGGAAAGGGGCGCCACCCACTGCGGGTGAGGGCGGATGTTCCCAGAGCGACGCGCATCGCTGTCAAAGTCGGGTCGTCGTCCCTGACGCGCCCCGACGGTCACCTCGATGTCGGGGATCTGAGAGCCCTCACGGATGCCCTAGCTGAAGTTTGGGATAGGGGCACCCAAGTGGTGTTGGTGTCCTCAGGTGCGCAAGCAGCTGCCATGGGCCCCCTCAAGTTGAAGCACAAGCCGCGCACCCTCGCGGACGCTCAGGCGGCCGCTTCCGTGGGGCAGGGGCTACTGATCGCCGAGTACACGAAGGCTTTCGCTGCTCACGGCCTCCAGGTCGGCCAGATGCTGCTCACCCCGGAAGACATTCTGAGGCGCGGACACCACCGCAACGCATCCCGGGCCTTGGAACGTGTCTTGTCTCTGGGCGTGCTCCCCGTCATCAACGAAAACGACACGGTCGTGACCAACGAGATCCGTTTCGGGGACAACGACCGACTTGCCGCCCTAGTGGCGCACTTGGTGGATGCGGACGTGCTCGTACTACTCACAGATGTCGACGCCCTGTACGACAAGTCGCCGCGCCTGCCGGACGCGAAGAAGGTGGAGGAAATCCACAGTTTCGACCAGGCTGCAGCCCTCGACGTTGGCACCCCCGGTTCAAGTTTGGGGACGGGTGGGATGTCTTCGAAGATAGCGGCGGCGGCGATGGCGACGTCCTCCGGGATTCCCGTGCTGCTCACCTCGGCAGAAAACGCTTCGAGGGCCCTCGCAGGTGAAGACGTGGGGACCTGGTTCCACGTGACTGGTCGTCCCCTCGCCCCACGCCAAATGTGGTTGGCGTACGCGGCTGACGTGCGTGGAGCGGTGATCGTGGATGATGGGGCTGCGGAGGCAGTGACGAACTGGAACGCTTCCCTGCTCCCCGTTGGGGTCACCGGGGTGGAGAATCAGTTCCACGCGGGAGACCCCATTGAGATTAAGGATGGGGAGGGAACCGTCCTCGCCCGTGGGGTTGCGGGGCACGACAGTGACTGGATTCCAAGGTTGTCTGGGATGTCGATGCAGACGATTGAGGAAGTCTACGGTGGCGAGCACGCTCACGAGGTCGTCCACAGGGACGAACTCGTCGTCATGGCGCGCCACCGCCGCGTCCGCTGAACTCTGAACTGGGCCGGGTCTCCGTCCGCTAAGTGGAGTGCCCTTTTCGTGGCGCCGTTCACCCCCTATGTTTGGGGCATGAGCGAAAACAAAGCGACGAACGTTGAAGAGGAAGTCCGGAAGATAGCGCGGGCATCCAAGAGGGCGGCGTCCGCGTTAGCGGGCGCGTCAGCGGACCAGAAGAACGCTGCTTTGGAAGCGATCGCGGTGGCGCTGGTGGCCGCCGAGGACGAAATCATTGCGGCGAACCAAGTGGACCTTGCGCGTGGGGAAGAGAATGGGCTCTCCCAGGGGCTTCTCGACCGGTTGATGTTGAACTCGGCGCGCATCGCGGACATTGCGGGCGCGCTGCGGGAGCTCATTGCGTTGCCGGACCCCGTGGGGGACGTGGTGCGGGGCAGCACGCTACCCAATGGGATCAAGCTGACGCAGACGCGGGTGCCCATGGGGGTTGTGGGAATGATCTACGAGGCGCGCCCCAACGTGACTGTCGACGCCGCGGGCATCGGGTTGAAGAGTGGGAACGCGGTGATTTTGCGTGGGGGCAGCGCGGCGCAAGAATCGAATATAGCGCTGGTCAGCATCATCGCTGACGCACTGGAATCCAGTGGCCTACCGCGGGACGCTGTGCAGTCCATCGACCAGTTCGGGCGGGAGGGGGCGAAGGAGTTGATGCGCTCTCGAGGCCTCGTTGACGTCCTCGTTCCCCGGGGGGGCCGCGGCCTGATCCAGACCGTGGTGCGTGAGGCAACTGTCCCTGTGATTGAGACGGGGGAGGGGAACTGCCACGTTTACGTTGACGCTTCCGTGAACGAAGCGGAGGCCCTAGCGATCGTGTTGAACTCGAAAACCCACCGCACAAGCGTCTGCAACGCTGCGGAAACCCTGCTGGTCAACAGCCAGGTCGCATCCACGTTCATTCCCAAGGTGCTGTCCGCGCTGGTCGGCCGTGGCGTCACGATCCATGGGGACGAGGACGTAGTGAAGTTCGCTCCTTCCGGCGCGAAAGTTGTTCCGGCGACGGATGAGGACTGGGGGATGGAGTATTTGGGTTTGGAGATCGCGGTTCGGGTCGTGAGCTCCCTAGCGGAAGCGTTGGACCACATAGCCACTTGGTCGACGGGTCACACCGACGCGATTTGCACGACCAGCTTGCCCGCTGCGGAGAAGTTCGTTTCGGGCGTCGACTCTGCGGTGGTGAACGTGAACGCCTCCACCAGGTTCACTGATGGAGGCCAGTTCGGGTTGGGAGCCG
>CAYFUO010000053.1:0-11994 GCA_964346255.1 uncultured Actinomyces sp.
CTCAAGTTCAGGCGTTGAGGGCCACTTCTAGCGTCTCACCTACTGTGACGCGGTGCGGTTTGCCCGCTACGAACACGGTCTCACTTTCGCCCTCGTCCCCCTCAAAGTCGAAGAACATCGCTTCGTGAGTGACTTCGATCCGTAGGGGGTTGCCTCGCCGTACCAGGGTGAACTCGATGTTCTCCCAATCTTCGGGCAGGTGCGGGTCGAACCGCAGCACGCCACCCAAGTCTCGAAGACCCACGAACCCCATGATGAGGGACGACCACACCCCACCAGCAGATGCGACATGCAAGCCCACCCCAGTGTTGCCATGCAGGTTCTTCAAGTCCGCGTCCAACACTTGCTGGAAGTAGGCGCCAGCCAAGTCGGCGCGCCCCACCTCAGCTGCAACGATCCCTTGGGCGACTGCCGACAGGGATGAGTCCCCCGTGGTGAGCGGGTCGTAGAAGGCGAAGTTGGCCTTCTTCTGCTCCGCAGTGAACCGGGGGCCAAGCATGTACATGGCCAGAATCGTGTCCGCCTGCTTGATGACCTGGTGACGGTAGATGACCAGCGGGTGGTAGTGCAGTAGCAGCGGATACTTCTCCGGTGGCGTGCCAGCGAAGTCCCACTTCTCTTTCGTGAGGAAAGAGTCGTCCTGCGGGTTCACACCCAGGTTCTCGTCCCAAGGGATGTGCATGTTCAGCCCAGCACGTTTGAACTGGGCTGCTTCCTCTTCGGTGAAGTCGAGTCGCGCCTGCATCTCTTGGTAAGAGGTGGGCCGTGTCCTCTTCAACCATTCCACCCACTTGTTGGCGGCCAACAAGTTTTCTCGGGCCATCGCGTTCGTGTAGAGGTTGTCGTTTACGACCGCAGTGTATTCGTCGGGTCCAGTGACCCCGTGGATGTGGAACTTCTCGTCTGCCCCGAAGAATCCGAGCGACGACCACAGCCTCGCCGTCTCCACCAGAATGTCGATGCCCGCATCCACCATGAACTGTTCATCCCCACTGGCCTCAGCGTACTGGCAGAGGGCGTAAGCGATGTCAGCGTTGATGTGGTATTGGGCTGTGCCCGCGGGGTAGTAGGCGGAAGACTCGGGTCCCGTGATGGAACGCCACGGGAAGAGGGCGCCCTCTTCAGCCATTTCTTTCGCGCGGGTCCGCGCCGTGTCTAGTGTCAGGTAGCGGTAGCCGAGCATCTCCTTCGCGGCGGACGGGAAAGTGTGGTTCAGGAATGGGAGCATGTAAACCTCTGAGTCCCAGAAGTAGTGGCCATCGTAGCCAGCCCCACTCAAACCCTTCGCGGGGACCCCAGTGCGCTTCAGGCGGGCAGTCGCCTGAAGTAGCGTGAACAGCCCGAACCGGACCCGCACCCGTAAGGACGCGTTATCGGCGCCGCCAACCATGACGTCGGAGACGTCCCACTGGTCTTGCAGGAAACGCCGCTGCCGAGCGAAGAATGCTAGCAGTCCCGCGCTGGTCGCCTGGGTCAGTGAGGCGAGCGCCGTACTCGTCAGGTCCCCACCGTCATCTTCAAACAGGTCGCCCCGCACGTAGGACAGTGTCTTCGTGAACGTGAACGTCTCCCCCTGGGGAACCGTTTGGGTGGCCTCCCAGCGGGCGCTCTCACCAACTTGGGTATCGACCTCGACAAGGGGGACGGGCGTGGGAACAGCAGTGCCTTCACCGACCAGTTCCGCACTGTTGCTGAGGGCGAGGGCGGCCTCCATTTCGGAGCCGTCCGCCCGGTAAAGGAAAGTGCCCTTCGCCTGGGAGGTTTCTCTTTCGGCTTCCCTGAGCGAACCGTCCGCGAGCGACGTCGCATTCCTAGGGTCACCCATCTCGTGTTCACCCGGCTCGATCGTGGCGACCGGCATTTCCCCGAGGGGAGAGAGAACAGTTGAGATCACTTCAACCTCAACGGGGCCGTCTAGGGGACTCACTTCAAGAGAGATCACCAGAAGGTGCGGGTCAAAAAGGGACACCGCGGAAACTTGGTTGATGTTCACCCGGTTTCCGTCAGCGGCAGTCCACAGGAACCTCCGAGTCAACGCCCCCTTAGCCATGTCGAGGTGCCAGCCGTCATCAGTCAGGTGACCGGAGAGGGATCCCGCTTCAGACACGGGCACCCCATCAATCAGCAGGTGCAGGCCCGTGGCGTCCGGCAGGGTGAGTATGGATTGGCCGAGGCGGGCGAAACCGTGAGCGTCCTCAGCGTGAACGATGGTCCACACCTCATGGTAGCCATTCAGGTACGTGCCACGAGTATCGGCTGCTGCCGCCGCCGTCTTTGGGGAGTCCTGGTGGGAACCGCCCGCGACCCACAGGCCATGGTTTCCCCGCGTACCCAAGTAGCCGTTGCTCAACGAGAAGATGGTCGACAGCACGTTGGGGTCGTGAACATCTAGGTGCCCGGAGTGGAGGGTCCAGTCGCTTGCGGCCTCCGCGGGAAGTAGGTCACCTAAGTCCTCAACGACTATGGTCGCGCCGTTTTCTAGCAGCGCTTCTTTGCCGACCCCCCGGTCGACGCCGATGACGTGAGCGAAGCCGCCACCTCGACCCGCCTCAACGCCGGAGACAGCGTCTTCTACGACTACGCACTGCTCTGGGTTGAGGCCGAGGAGGCTTGCAGCCTCCAGGTAAGTGTCGGGGGCCGGCTTGCCTTCAATGTTTCGCGCGGCGGCGACTTTACCGTCGACTATCACTTCAAAACGGTCTTTGAGGCCTGCAGCTTCCAGTACATCTACCGCATTTTTCGAGGACGAGACGACAGCGACCTCAATGTTTCCGAGGTCATTCAGGTGGTCTAGGAACGCTACAGACCCGGGGTAGGGTTTGATTCCCGCGCTCTTCAGCATTTCGTTGAAGAGCATGTTCTTCCGGTTCCCTAGGCCACACGCTGTTTCCACGTCGGGCCCGTCACTTGGCTGCCCGAAGGGAATGTCTAGGCCGCGGGCAGCGACGAGTGCGGCGACAGCGTCGTATCTTGGGCGGCCGTCTAAGTGCTGGAAGTAGTCGTCTTCCGTGTAGGGGGCGACCCCTGCTCGCGCGAAATACTCTGTGAACAGGTTCGCCCACGCGTCCCTGTGCAGGTCAGCGGTGGGGGTGAGGACCCCGTCTAGGTCGAATAGGACTGCTTTGGTGTCTTCAAGGAAAGAAACTGATGATGCTGTCACCCTTCGACTATAGAAGCAGGGGGCCCGCGGGGGAACCCGGGTGACGAGTAGCACCGATCTGTGTGTTTGTGTGGGGCACGCCGGTTAGTACAATGTGGCTTGGGCCTATAGCTCAAGTGGTAGAGCAACGGACTTTTAATCCGTGGGTTGGGGGTTCGAGTCCCCCTGGGCCTACCACTAGCAGACCGTTTTGGATACAATCCATTTCCGGTTAATCTTCTAGATCCTCACGCTTAGTTTTCCGCCTGGTTCTGCGAGTTCTGGCGTGCAGTCTGAGTGCCTGAGAGCGGGCTGTTGCTTCCGTGATCGCCCTGAAAACGCCTCAGACAGCCCGGTTTCACCCGAACCATGCCTCGCGCCCCGCAAAGTTGAATACAGGGGGTATTCAAATTCTCGGCTCGAAGCGCCAGGGGGTTTCAACTTGGGCGTAGGGGGTTTCAACGTGGCTGGAGGGCTGTCGGCGCGAGTTGCCTCAGCCGCGGCTGCATAGAAAAATCGGAACTGAGAGGAGATCATGGTGGGCGATGTTGCAACAGAGAAGGCGTTGCTGAACACGTTGGACTTCTTTGAACGTCTGGGCGTCCCCTGTTGGTTGGATGGCGGTTGGGGTGTGGACGTCTTGACTGGCAGGCAGAACCGAGAACACCGGGACATCGACATCGATTTCGACGCGGCACATACGAAACGGGTGATCTCAGAACTCGAAGCCGCTGGTTACGTCACCGTTGTGGATTGGATGCCCTCTCGGATGGAACTCCACCATGACCAGCACGGATACCTAGACATCCACCCCATCAACTTCAAGGTTGATGGTTCGATCACCCAGGCTGATCCAAACGGCGGAGAATACACGTTTCGGAAGGAGTGGTTCTCATCGGCCCTCTACAAGGGGCGGCAGATTCCTTGCATCTCTGGGGAAGCCCAGATGCTGTTCCATTCGGGTTACGAGTTGACGGACAAGGACTATTTCGACATCGAGAACCTGAAATCGATCCGGCAACCTACGCGAGCTTGTGAAGATGCCCAGGTGAACGTGCCCGACCCAGGTCAACTGAACCCGACCACCCGTACGGACCTGGCGAATGTTGTGTTCCTGAAGAACGAAGTGACTTCAGAGTTCATTGAGGTTGGCGATTACACGTACGCCGATTCTGAAGGCGACCCGACGCCATTTGAGCAGCGCTGCGTGAAGTACCTGTACGGCCCGCAGAAACTGCGAATCGGCAAGTTCACGACTATCGCACCGGGCGTGCAGATCCTCATGCCTGGCGGAAACCACCCGATGGTCGGGTCCTCAACCTACCCGTTCACCATGTTCGGCGGCGACTGGGCCGACGCCACTTTGGCCACTTTCATGGCAATCGAGCAGCCCGGGGACACTGTCATTGGCAACGACGTGTGGATCGGGCGCGACGCAATGATCCTGCCAGGTGTTTCTATTGGGGATGGTGCGGTGATCGGTGCCCGCAGCGTGGTGACTCGCGATGTTGGTCCGTACGAGGTTGTAGCTGGTAACCCCGCCAAGCACATACGGACGCGATTCTCTGATGACGAGATTGCCCTCCTGAAGGAAGTCGCGTGGTGGGACTGGCCCCTCGACAAGATCACCCGCAACGTTGCCGTGATCATGGGCGGGACACCGGCTGCCTTAGCAGCATGCCAATAGCAAGAGAGGCGCGCGTTCTTTGTGGCCCACTCACCCCGCCGGTTCATCTTTGAACCGAAGCTCTATCGTGCCGTCCGTGTTTACGAATGCTTCTTCGATTTGGGGGTCGCGGACGTGGGGTGTGATGCAGCCGGTGGGACTGGTGCATGATTAGGTGACATTTGATTTGGCTAGTTTTGGACTGGCTGGAAGGATGTTGCTGTGCCTGTGAAATACCCTGATGAGTTCCGTGAGGACGTTGTCCGGGTGGCACTTAACCGTGAAACTGATGTGACGTTAGTGCAGGTAGCCAAAGATTTTGGGATTCATATTGGCACTTTAGATAAGTGGCTGCGCGCCGCCCGTGTGGAATCGGGAGAGAAGGAGGGGGTCACTGCGCGTGAGTGTGCGCAAATCCGTGAACTGAAGAAGCGCAGCCGGCTTTTGGAACAAGAAAATGAGGTTCTACGCCGGGTTGTGCGCACACACCACCTGAGCGGATCTATGGGTCGCGTGGGGGCTGGCGGAGACAATGCGGCCATGGAATCATTCTTTGCTCCATTGCAAAAGAACGTGCTCAACTAGGGCCCCTGAACCAGCCGAGAGCAGCTCAGAGCCGCAATCGTTTGGTGGATCGAGCGAACTTACCACCCGCGTCGCCGCCAGGCAACACTCCAGAAATTGACACCACACGAATACGAAACAATCATGAACACCGCTGCCCACCTCGCAGCGTGACTACGAACTGTCACCAAACCATGCACCAGTCCCGAACCAAACCCAGTCCTTAACAGAGTGACTAGGACGAAAATGTCACAAATGGTGCTCGAATTCCTCTGATTTGTGACATTTTCGTCCTGTTTTGCGTCAAGGGCCCGACAAAAAGCAACTGGCTGCCCTATCCAACCTTTGGGTCTGGGTTCATTTCTGGTACAGCAGCAAGGACGCCACCCCGGCAATACAATCACCGAGCTGACGCCCTCACAGGATCTCCAATAACTACTGCTTACACTACCTTGCCCGCAGCACGTCCCCTGCGAGCAGCGAAAAAGCCCAACCCCGCAATCGACAGCAGCAACGCACCCAAAGCAAACGGCGTCACAGTACTACCAGTCTGCGCCAGCCCACCAGTACACGCTTCTGCCGCCACGTTGAGCTCCCACTTGGTGGTTGCATCCTCAGGGAATACGTAGCCCTCATCGGGAGCCGCGGTCACCATAACGGTCGCGCCATCTTCGGACTTGACGTACTTGACGCCCTCAACCTCAGGAATCAACACCGTCCCCGCAACGCCACAGTCTTCAGCCGCCTTCACGGTCGGCTTCTCAGGGGTTACCTCAAAGGGTGTCTTCTTCCACTGGGCAACCAACGCTAACCCCTTCTCGGAAACCACGAACTTGCTAGGCGCACGCACATTTGGCTCACTATCCGCAGAATCAACAAGACTCCAACCTATGAACTCGTGGCCTTCACGAACAGGATTAACGCTTGGAACCCAAACCAAATCACCAATGCCCGCACTCTGAAGGGCAGAGACCTCACTAGGAACGTCATCTTTGTCCCACGTGCCGCCCTCGCCAAGAACAACAGCAACCGGAGCATGCTCCTGCCACACATACCTACCCGGCGCTTCGTTCTTGTCACTGGAGCGATCCATCAGTTGGTCAGAAGAGCCGCGCCACCAGGCTTCATCGCTAACTCCATCCGATATACGAACCCACTTACCCGTGTAAATGTCGTTCTCGGAAACTCCCGGTAGCTGCGTATCATCGTCGAACCCTGAGTCCTCACCCAACGTCAACGAAGCCAACGAAGACGCGCCCCGGAACATGCCGTCCATGTACTGGACGTTGCTGGTATCCCAGAGAGACACATCCAAAGTCTCCAACGAAGACGCGCCCTGGAACATGGAGCTCATGGTACCGACGTTGCTGGTATTCCAGCTAGACACATCCAATTCCTTGGGACTGCTGAAGGTTTGGTTGAGTCAATGCTTGGTTTCATTTTAGGGTGGGACTGGGAGGATTGATGATTATGAACCATGTGTATAGTGACGAGTTCAAACGTGACGCGGTTGCTTTAGTGGAATCTGGGGTAACGCAGAAACAAGTCTGTGCTGATCTTGGGGTTTCTAGGTCTACTCTGTATAAGTGGATTCAAGACTCTCGGATGTTGGATGCGGGTATGACACCAACTAATAACCCGGAAGAGCGTAGCGATATGCGAGTAGCGTTGAAACGTATCCGTGAGCTGGAAATGGAAAACGAGGCTCTACGCCGAGCAGCAGCTTATCTTTCTCAAGCTCATATTAAGTCCCCAAAATAGTATTCCCGCTCGTTCATGAAATGGCCGCAGCAGTGATCCCAAGGATCAGGGTTCCAGTAGCGGTAGCGGCGCGGGTTCTGGGGTTTAGTGAGCAGGCATATTACCAATGGGTAGCGTGTCCGAAAAGTGCTCGTCAAATTGAGGAAGAAAACCTTATCAGGGTACTCAAGGAGTTACATGCGGATGATCCACAGCTGGGATACCGGTTCCTAACCGATGAGCTTCACGCTCTTGGCTACCAAGTCTCAGAGCGAAGAGTATGGCGGCTCTGTCACAAAGCCCAGATTCGTTCTTCTATTGTTAGCGGCAAAACTCGATACAAGAAAGCAGGCCCGGTGGTTCATGACGATTACGTAAACCGTAACTTCACCGCAGCACGGCCCAATCAGCGTTGGTTGACCGACATTACCGAGCATTGGACGAAGGATGGGAAGCTTTATTTGTGTGCGATCAAAGACCTGTGGTCAAACCGAATAGTTGGCTACGCCATCGATTCGCATATGCGAGCCTCTCTTGCTGTTCGAGCTCTTGAAAATGCTGTATGCCAGCGGGGGTTCCCAACTGGGACAGTGGTGCATTCAGATAGAGGTAGTCAGTTTGGTTCCAAGAAATTCCGTAAGACTTTAACACGCTATGGCCTGCAAGGCTCGATGGGAAGAGTCGGTGCGTGTGGTGATAATGCGGCTATGGAATCTTTCTTTGCACTCCTACAAAAGAACGTTCTCGATAGGCAATCCTGGAACTCAAGGCGACAACTAAGACTAGCGATAGTTTCCTGGATTGAAGGCAAATACCACCGCAAACGTCGACAACGTCGGTTAGGAAAGATGACACCAATCGAATTTGAGCTGATAATGACAGAAGCTGACCAACAGGCAGCATAAGACACAGACTCAACCAAACCTTCAGCAGACCCAACTCTGGGCTGACGTGGAAGAAGCCGCCATCCGCGCAATCACCATCCGAACCAAGATTGATCTTCATTGTTTGTCGTTCGCGGTGCGCTCCGGGATCCTCTTCATCACCCTGCCTTCCGGCCACAAGGCTTGCCGCTAGACGCTGACGGCTACGAATGCGCGTTCTACAAGAAGGACTAAGCCTGGGACGGGCAAGAGTGAGTGTCTCCATTGGGGTTGCTCATCTTCGTTTGAGCATTAGGTCCGGCCAGTCCTTCAGGTCGGCGAGGAGTTTTCGGTCGTGGGTGGAGACAATGACAGCTGCCTTGGTGACCTGCAGCGCTTCAGTTAGTTCGTCTACCAGGCTCATGGAGAAGTGGTTGGTTGGCTCATCAAGTAAGACCAAGTTAGGTTTGCTGGCCAGCATTACAGCCAGGTCGAGACGGCGCTGTTGACCGGTGGAAAGCTCCCCGATTCGTTTGTGCTGATCGGCAGCTGCAAGTAAACCCAAGTGTGACAGTCCTACCGGTTCGGAGTCGCGCAGGAATCCGGCAGCGACGAGCTGTTCGACATGGTGGGTGAAGAACTCGTTCGCGTACTTGCGGACCGGGAGGGAGGATTCTTGCTTCAGGTAGCCGATTCTTGCGCTGTGTGAGCGGCGCACGAGTCCACTGGTGGGTTCCAGATCGCCCGCGAGAAGGTCAAGGAGCGTGGACTTTCCCGCACCGTTAGAGCCGACCACGACGAGCCGATCCTCACCGGAAACGGTGAGCGACACCGGGCCAGGTAGCCTGCCCGCAAAACTGACCTCGTCTGCGTGAACCAAGACGGTTCCAGGATTGCTGGTCAGGTCCGGGAAGCTAAACGGATGGGGCGGTGGTGGAACCGTGACCTTGTGAGCCTCGAGCGCATCTTGTCTGCGGTGGACTGCCTGGACAAGGGCACCGGCCCTAGTTGCGCGCCCGTGCTTGGGTGAACCCTTTTCTGGTCGCCACTTTGAAACCAACCGGTTTTGCGCTGCGCTTAGATCATCCTTGAGCCGGGCTAACTCGAGTTGTTGTTTCTGGAAGTCTTGGCTCCACCGTTCAAGCTCGCCTGCGCGCCCCGTCTGGTACCCCTCGTACCCGTCTCCGTAGGCGCGAGGTCGCCCGTCCGGGGTTGGATCCAGATCAACGATGGTTTCTGCGACCTCGCTGATAAGAGAACGGTCGTGGCTGACAAGCACAACACCCCCACGGCGTGACTTGATGCTGGCTGCTAAGAAAGCAAGCCCTGCCTCGTCCAAATGGTTGCTTGGTTCATCTAACAACAAGAAGTCGGCATCTCCACCAAGCAGGCATGCCAGGCGAACCCGGTAGCGTTGCCCCACTGAAAGGTGGGCCAGCGGTCGACTCATGTCGGTTTCGGCACTGAGGACTGCCAAGGCTACTTCCACACGTCGTTGCGCATCCCAGGCGTCTAATGCCTCAGCGTCCTCCAAGGCTCGCGTATACCGGTTCGCGGCAGCGGCGTCACCGTCAGGAGCGTCCGCTAACTGTGCGATAGCGGCATCCAACTCAGCTAGTGCTTGAACTGACGGAGCAATAGCCTCGCTAGCTGCATCTCCCACGGTTCGGCCATCGTCAGCAGGCATTTCTTGTTCTGCGATGACCAAGGTTCCAATTCTATTAACGACACCAGAATCGGGGGTGAGCTGCCCGCTCAGTACATGCAGCAAGGTGGTTTTACCGCGACCGTTTTCGCCGACCACCGCGATCCTGGAAGTGGGAGTGACCCGCAGATCAACACCAGTAAGCACACGGTTCACGCCGCGCGTGATCGAGACATCATTGACGGTGATTTGGGCGCGTTCACGCGCCGGAAACAAATAGGTAGACATCATTAAACTTTCATGTAGCGCACACCATCAGCCCCAAGGCCGAAAAGGAATGTGCAAAGTGGCCACCCCGACTGGCGGGGTCAGAACGGGGGCGCGCCAATCACTGCCGGTACCAACCAAGCAGCCACGGCGCGTGGAGCCACTACATGAAATACAAATGCATGCCCCCACTTTACCAGCACGGAACAATCCGCACCATCGAAGAAGAAGGGTGCGTTCTGTTTTGCGGGCGCGAAGTTGCCACTGCCCTCGGGTATGAAAACCCAGGCAAAGCGGTGCGAGAGCGCGCCCTCCCAAGGGGGGCATTTCGGTACCCCATTGAAACCCCAGGCGGCATCCAGGAGGCGCGGTTCATCACGGAGGGTGACCTGTACCGGCTGATCGCCTCATCGAAACTGCCCGCCGCTCAGGCGTTCGAGTCATGGGTGTTTGACGAGGTGCTTCCCTCGATCCGCCGCCACGGCATGTACGCCATTGACGAGTTGCTCCAAAACGATGACTTCCTCGAAGAAGCCCTCCACGCGATCCGGGCCGAACGAGCTAAGCGGCTCGCCGCAGAACAAGCCTTGTTGGAAGCCTCCCCGAAGGTCTCTTACTACGACCTGGTGCTCTCAAGCCCTGACGCGGTAGCCGTCACTTTGATCGCGAAGGACTACGGGATGGGAGCCCGCAAGTTCAACGCTCTGCTGCACGACCTGGGGATCCAGTTCAAACAATCCGGCGTGTGGGTGCTCTACCAAAACCACGCAGGCCAGGGCTACACGGATACCAAGACCCACGTTATCGCCGAAGGACGCCACACAAAGCTGCACACGTACTGGACCCAAAAAGGGCGCCTCTTCATCTACGGGCAACTCAAAGAACACGGCGTCCTACCCGTGATTGAGCGCGCTGACGCTGCGGGGGTGAAGTAATGAAACCGATGACTCTTTTCTGCGCTGACGCCCAGGGCCAGCCCCAGAACAAGCACTACCCACGCCAACTCGGCATCCAGGCGGCTGAAGACTTGTCGGAGGCTGTTCGCTTCGATCACGTCGCCGCCAAGTACCAGGGCAACCTGCGTGGCAACTCGAACTTCGAGGTGTCCGACTGTCTGGTGATGGACATCGACAACGACCACTCGGAGAGCCCGAACGACTGGGTGGCTCCGGCGGACCTGGCCGACCTGTTACCGGGCGTGTCGCTGATGACCGCCACCTCACGGAACCACATGAAGGACAAAGGCGTGGCGGCGGCCAGACCCCGCTTCCATGTCTACCTGCCCATCACCGAAACCACCGACGCCAAGGAGTATGCGGGCCTGAAACGATTGCTCGCCGCCCGCTTCGATTTCTTTGACCGGCAAGCCCTGGATGCAGGACGGTTCATCTTCGGCACCGAAGACTCCGAAGTCACTGCGGTTACTGGTGAGTTGACTGTGGACAACTGGTTAGAGGCGGCCCACGACCGGGACTTGTTCGCCCAGTTCGATGCCGCCACCATGGCCATTGGTGAGGGGTCAAGGAACTCGACCATGTCTCGGTTCGCCGCCCGTGTCCTCATCCGCTACGGCAACACCGACCAGGCCAGGGAACTCTTTGACCGGCGGGCAGGCCGGTGCGTGCCGCCCCTTGAGGATGTGGAGTTAGAAGCGATCTGGAGGTCTGCCACCAGGTTCGCCAAGAAGATCGCTGCCGACCCGGCCTACGTTTCCCCAGAGGCGTATGCGAACCTGACGTCTCTGCGGCCAGCGGACATGACCGATGTTGGGCAGGGCGCAACCATGGCTGTTGAGTATGCGAACCGTCTGCGCTATTCGCCAGCGACTGACTGGCTGGTCTACAACGGGTCGTTCTGGGAGGAATCTGCGCCTAAGGCTCAAGGTGTCGCCCAAGAACTCACCGACCGCCAGTTGGAAGAAGCAGAAGCACTGCTGGAGGCGGTGCGGGTGAAGATGGACAACGCGGGCATCACCGCCTTCATGAAGTCGGGCGCAACGAAGCAGAAACTCCTCGGGATGCTCAACCCAGCACAAATGGCGATATTCAGAGAGTTCGAGGACGCTGAAACCTACCGGAAGTATGCGTTGAAACGCCGGGAATCCAAGTCG